>CAZGNL010000060.1:0-31149 GCA_964527475.1 uncultured Syntrophaceae bacterium | reverse complement strand
GACGTGGTGTCAATAGGTTCTCCACGATATATCCGTTCTTCGACCAAGTAGGCCCGTCCCTCGATATTCCCGTGTCTCCGTGCAAAGCAAAAACCCAAAACCTTTCTCGAAGCACCCACGCCCGGCGGGCCGGTACGGACTATTAATGAAGCTCCCGCACCAACCGGCTCGCAAATTGGCCCTACGCCCAGTAGCTCACCCTCCAAACCTCCCCCATACGTAATTCCGGAAGCTTGTACTGTTCACGGTGAACGGTTACCCTATGCTAAACCTCAAGCATGGACGAAATTGTTTCCGTCTGATGGATTCTTGCGCCCCTCTTCAAGAATGCTCCAAGGAATTTCTCCGGATCAATGCAGCCTTCGGGGGCCACCACACCTTTTTCGGTCACATCACCTGCATCCATCATGAGCGCTGCAATGGATGCGGGAAGTCCTGTCCCGGGAGCCATCCTTCCCACCATGTCGGCAGTGAAAGTTACCTTCTTGCCGGCTCTCTCCCCTTTGACAATGACTTTAAGACCCGAAGACTGGGGACCGTTATCCCTTCCTTCCGGAATAGTCTCCCAAAGCTTGAGCGCAACGTCATAAGGTGTTACCTCGGTCCCTTTGATATCAATGGGTTCTTGGCCTAAAAGGCCTGCATCTTTCTGTTCCTTTATCAGTTCATCCACCCATAGGGGTATGAGTGCGCCTTTGATTACCACATTCTTCACCCCTTTGATGTACTTGGGGATGGTTAAAGGCTGTGGGTGACCCACGTACCGGACATGGCAGGTACCAAGGGGTTCCAGGAACTCTTCCGCGGTTTCTTCGGTCCCACCTTCCACATGGACCAGTTCACCATTTAGATATTGCGGGATCTTCCCAAGGGTCATATGAAGGCTGTGGTCCCAGGCGGCTCCGGCAAGCTCGGCAATGCTGACTACCCAATAGAGGTAAATCTCATCAACACTGTCCAGACGGTCCGCATACCATTTGACCAGAACATTGTTGGTCCCGGGATCGGAGCCCATGCCTGTAAGAACAGTGATGCCCGCTTCTCTGGCCATTTTGTCTATCTCAGAGCCGAAAAGAATCTCGGTTCCCTCATAGTCATCACAGATATCAATATAGTTTACCTTTGCATCAACAGCCGCTTTTGCTACAGGCACAGCGGTCTTGTAAAAGGGGCCTGCACAGTTGATCACAACATCAATTTCCTTGAATGTATTCACCATGGCGTCATGATCATTTACATCCATTTTGATCAGGTTTACTTTTTCACTGTCTCGTAATTTCCGCGCCAATCTTTCCGGGTCCGGGTATAAGTCACCCAGGACAACTTCTGTGACCTGTTGTTGCTTTATCAGGTCCCGGGCAACGCCTTGACCCATACCGCCGGCTCCGCCTAACACCAATGCACGCATATTTCATTCCTCCTCTACATTATATTTAAGAAGTATTTTGCGGGAATTATTCCGCGACCACCCCTGTCGAAGACTTGCAGACCCGTGATTAACCGTCCGATGGTCTCCGGCATTTCGAATTGCCGTCGCCTCGTCCCGTGAAACGAGCCGACCACGGGAATTCGCACACTTGCGCGGGATTGTCGGCTCTTTTGAGCATCCTGGAGCATACCTCATCCGCGTTCCCCCTGTCAAACGTTGGAAGAAATGCTCCGCGTCGTCCGGGTGATCTGTTACAATACAAGTCGTGCCGCGGTAAACAGATGTAGCGAATGCCAAGGCATTGTCTCAATACCGGAGTTTACATAGGGCCCGTCACGAAATAGACCTTGCAACGGGTTGCTGTGGCAATTGTAGGGGCAGACCCCGGATCGGAGTCCGGGGCAGGCTCTGCGTGTCTGCCCCAATGCAGCGGTGCGTACGCGCAAAAGGGCGGATACATAGGTCCGCCCCTACGGGAGAATGCCGGCGTTATTTCGTGGCAGGCCCATAGTTCGGACAAAGGGAACACAACAGTGCAAAGCTTAAAAAGTCGAATCGTTCTTTCCTATCTCAAACGTCAGATGGCGAAAGCTCCGAAAAAACCCACATTAGAGGAGCAACGAGCCGGTCTCGAACAGATGGGCAAGATCGTCAAGATGCCTGCGGGTATTGACGTGGAACCGGTAACGATCCAGGATATTCGTGCTGAATGGCTTCGCGCCCCAGGTGTGGACGACGAGCGAGTGATTCTCTATGTACACGGCGGGGCTTACACTCTGGGCTCACTGAATACTCACCGGGCTTTTGCCTCAAGGGTCTCCATGACCGCGGGCATGCGAGCGCTGCTAATCGAGTATCGGCTGGCCCCCGAACACCCCTTCCCTGCCGGGCTTGAGGATTGCAAGACCGCTTATGGAATGCTGCTCGACAACGGAGTTTCTTCCGACAAGATCGCGATCGTCGGAGACTCCGCGGGAGGAGGCCTATCTCTCGCTACGGTCCTCTCCTTGCGGGACGCTGGAGCGCCCTTGCCTTCATCCATAGTGTGTCTGTCTCCCTGGGCCGATTTGGAGCTGACCGGCGAATCAGTCACTACCAGGGCCCAAGCCGATCCGTGGCTGAAGTACGATTCGGTTTCAATCCATGCCGAACGATATATCGGCGCCAACGATCCGCGCAACCCTTTGATCTCACCTATCCATGCGGATTTCAGCGGGCTGCCGCCCATCCTGCTCCAGGTAGGAACTCGAGAAATCCTTTTGGACGACTCCACTCGCCTTGTAGCCGGCGCCAAGGAAGCCGGAGTGGATGTCACCCTGGAGGTCTGGGAGGGCATGTGGCACGTATGGCAGTTCCTCGCTGGTATCGTGCCTGAATCTCAGCAGGCCCTCGACCGGATCGGCGGGTTTGTCCGCCGGCACATGAATCTGCCCCTGACAATGGCCCGGTGATTCCGGGCAGCAATTCCGGGGACACCAAGACCTCCTGCAATTAAGTATGGTGTCCCCGGAACTTCGGAACTTTACGGAACTTCGGAACTTCAATCGTGGCCATCATACACAATTCACGGAAGTGAGAGGGGTCAAACCCGTCCGCCCTTTCTAAGCAGCCAACATGAGTCAAGCGCAAATTTCATAAGCATTTGTCCGCCCTTTCTTCTGCTCCAGTTTCAAATTCCGTCAAGACGGACCCTACATTCGTCGTAGAATGTCATCAAAAACATATTGGTGGAGATTCAGCGTATTTTCAAGGATCTCCTCGCAATAGTCCTGGACAGGTTGACCACTCGGCATCTCGGGAGGGCGGATAATTATCTTCTGGCCATCGTATGGATCCACTCGGACGCATTCAAAACCATCCAGGGCAGATCGGTGAGTCACAGTATTGCGCATTTCAGTCAGTTCGTGTAGCCACTCATCCCAAACCGACCTAAAATGGTTTGCCAGACCTTCCTCTCCTGATTCAGCCAATTTTGCCAGGAGCCTTTTTCCTTCAAGGAAGTTCGTGCGATCATTTCCCCTTCCTTGGCGCTGTGTCTGGAGGCACGGAACTACGTAGTGAAGAGCTTTCGTCAAAATCTCAATACTGCTTACCACCTGGAATAGGAAGTCCTCTGTGAGATTGATGATTGCCTGGTTTAGCCGTTCCGAAGTGATGCCGGAAATCCTGGGTAACTGGTCGCGCAATTCATCAATCTCCCCTTGAATGGCCTTCCGAACCGATCTTTCGTGCCACCTTATTGCGTAGAGTTTGTGCTTGCAGTCATGAAGTCCATCTTCTAGGTTGGGGCAATTGACGTCTGCCAGCCGTGAGAAAACGGGCTTAAAGAGTCCTTCGATGCTCGTGTCGATGTCAACCTCGGTCTTGTATAGTACTGTGGCCTTAATCCTTCCCGGCTTCTTCTGCCATACCCCATTTCTTTCCACAAAATGATAGTCGATCACCTTTGCATGCCTTGGCGGCGTTGACACGACTATTTGCTGCTTACGCAGGCAGCACCGTTTGAATTTCTTGCCGCTCCCACACGGACATGGGGCGTTTCTCCCAACTTTCGGATTTGACACGCTCCTCATGGCTCCTGTTGCTTAGACAATTGGAATTCAATAGGGTGCGAATCCGATCTTCGCTCACTTTGGGCGGCGATGGCAAGGCCGGGACTTCTCTTCGGGCCCCAACACATTTCCGAAGCGCCTGACAAGATTGACGAAGACCCGGTGATTCTGTGTTCAAGAGCCTGCTTCGATCTCGCCTTCCAAAGGTGATCGCATCAGATTATGCCCCCGCGATTTGGGCTCCAAGGTCAGCACCTGCCGGGCCCCACAAAAGCTCAACGCGACCAACCGCTGATTTGACCCACCTCCTAACGCACTAACGGTCCCAGTCGGCGCAGTAAATGTAATTGTTCAATTTGACGAAAGACGCGTAGCCTTGGGGATTCTTTTCTCGCATGCGCAGGAGTAGCTCAACCTTCTCGCAGGCAAACCGCATAAGTTGTCTCATTTCGTCTTGGGTGATTCTGCTCAGATTTGGGTTCTCCGTGAGTTCGGAATGTTCTCCGGCATGCAAGTCCTCGACCGGACCGTTGCGAAAAGCATAGGCTACAATGGCGTTCGCTTCATCGCGGACAGTGAATCCACCAGGAAAGCGTTCTTTCAGCAACTCTTCGGGAATCTCGGGCAAATCCATGACGATTTTCCTTCACGATGCCAAAGTCTGATATGAGCCATGTCTGTTCTTAACTCATTTTGTTTCAGCGGGAACGAAATACCGCAGCGCGTCACAAGATTCACAAAGCCCAAGGGTCGCCCAGTGCCAAGCCCCCGCTTCCATCGGGCCTGCCCCTTTTGACCGGATTGCATGACACCCAAGTAACCCTGTGCTCAAAGTCTTGGACACGGCCGCCCCGTCACAACATCGGCAAAAAGAAGAGTTCAAATCTCAATCCTAAGAGGTGTGTTTCCGTGACCGGGTGTTGCACGTCCCCGGTCTTCTCTTCTCTCACGCGGCAAGTTCCTCCTTGATGTCGTCGCGCTTGCTCCACAGAATCGGGTACACGTCGTAGTTCCGCAGAGCTGATAGTACCGGAGGCGATACCACGTGGTCAGAATCATTGAGGAAAGCATACGCTCTTGATTCAGGCAGTCGTACGTCCCTTGTGTCAATCCAAGAGAAAGCCACGGACTGAGCCGTGTCACGGGTTGGCCGGTTGATGGCTTGCACGATCCGTTCAGGCTGTTTGCTCGACTTGGGAATCACGAAGTCAAAGAGATGGTCGTATCCACTCTTGCCGGTGAACTTCGCCTTCGGAGTGTAGCGGATCTCGTTCAAATCAAACCAGGAGATCACGTCCTCATGGAACAAGCTTGCCACCATCGGTGATGCAAGGTAGAAAAGGTCATTGACCGCCAGCATCGCTTGAATGAGATTATGTTTGCGGAGGCCGAAACTGGACGGTGTCGCCTGAATCTCCAAAGCGTCGTTGTTCAACTGCACCCCGAACCCATTGAGAGTCATTCTCAGCAAGTCTTGCCGCTTGGGGCTCTCCAGCTTGCAGCCTGAAAGTTCGAGGTCTTCAATGGTGTGCCCATCGTCGGTAAGCAGGAAAGCGCCGTTTTGGGGTTTTGCGTAGATCTGAAGATAGTCGTTATGTCGATCTAGATAAGGGGTGGTGATTTCGATCCAATCCTTGACCTCGCGGAGCGTCGTATTGTCCTTCAACCAGGCGGTGTACTCGTCCACAAGACGTTGAATCTCGGCGATCATGTGAACAGCCCCCGTTCAAATAGTGGGGGACGCGTGATGTTGCAGTACCGCATGAAGTCATGGAGCGTCTGCCATAGGTCATCCGGATTCGGAAAAGCTTCCCGGGGAACCGGCTCTGCCCACTTATCGCCAAAGCCTGCCCTGTACACGTGAAGATGTGGGCAAGCGATGACCGCATCGTCCGGGTTGCGATGCGGGGCGCCCCCGAAATCGAGTCTAACGAGTATGACTACCTGCCGAGCTCGGTTTTGGTACTTGCCTCTCAACAGATCGATTCGTCCCCGGGTCACGTCAAGCAGGAAGTTCTCTCTCCTATTTCGGGAGGTGACCGGGACGGTGACACGGCCCCCGAGACCCGGATAGTCCACCGGCTTGTCATCAACACAGTGTTTGTCCATGGCAATCAACTCATCTGCCTCAGATTGTGTTAGGTTTAGGTCCGGCATCAAACCGCCTCGTGAGCGATCCGTTTCTTCTCAGCGGATCGCGTCCCACCGGCAGGAAGTTTGCGCAGAACAGCGCCAAGAAACAACGTAATGGTCCGGCGTTGAGTGATGTTCACCCGAATTGCCTCAGAAACGGACCAAGCTATGGCCGAGAAGCGTTCGACACTTTCTCTGGTCACTGCCATCTCCTCCGCCTCGAGATCCCAGATAGATCAGTCAGGGGCGCAGCCGAGTATGTTTCAAGTATGATTTGTAGACCCTTCTGAGGGAGTTGTCAATACCCGGTTTTCAGGAGTTTCCCCAAAAACTATGGCGGAGAAGAACGAGAGTTGTAGGGCTCGGAATTCCTGGACTTCGGGGACACCATACCTAATTCCTAAAGACGGGGTCCCTGGCCGGTTCTCATCCCACGAGTGGTTGTTTCGCGGGTTCCATACCGCCTGATGCCACTGCGGGGTCAAACAAGTGACTTTCCCTTACTCCCGAGAAGCCGCGGCATCCCTCGCAACCCACAGTCTATCCCTCTATCAGCGCTTACTCTTACCCACACGTGACACCGTGGGTGGTGTAGAAAGGAGAGTCAGTCGTCCCTCCGGGACTTAAAGAAGGGAAATTATGGTGGTTTCTTTTACCCGGCCATAAATGACCGGGCTACTATCAGATGCCCCGACGGGGCATGAAGAGGTGTCCCGTAGGGACACTGGAAAGTAGCCCGGTGCTTCAGAGGCTGTTGCAAAACTCAATCTCGCACACTGATCGTGCTACCCAAATGAGGCCTTTCACGGAGGACAGTTTGTAACACATTGAAATTAAGAGGGCGCAGCATGCGGCGCCCCTACGCATGGCTCCGCCATGCACAGATCGTGGCACGATTGGTACGTCTTTCCGGGTTTTGCGACAGGCTCTTCAGCGCCGGGTTCCTCAATCCACTCTAACCCTGTCTGAGAGTCCCGGAGGGACGACAGAATACTGGCGACGCCCGCGGGGTTACGTGTGTCCCAGTGTAAGCTACCAGCGGAAGGGGGGACGATGCTTGGCTACCTCCCCCTGGGAGAGACCGATGGGACCTGAGGAATTCATCACTCAGCTTGAGACAGCCGTCGGGCAGATGCTCCGCGGGCAATGGCCCCGACCTGGGAGCAAGAACTCCAGCAATTAAGTATGGTGTCCCCGGAACTCTGAGCCTTTGCGAATCGGGCTAGTCAGAGCGCATCCGAGGGGGAGACGGAGCAAATGGGGGGACCACACAATGTTCGGGGGGAAGTGTGCCCGCAAAATGCCGAATCTTGGGGGTAAGGACACACGAAGTGGTGATACGTGCCACGACGCCCGATTTGCTCGCCAGGGGAACATCATCAGGGGGGAATTCAGGGTCCGGCGACCCAGCAAACCCCTCCGCCAAAAACAGGTGGCGGATTATGGGTGTTTGACCTCACCCGGAAGTCTGTGCTTTATATTGGAGTGAACACGCAGCACACGTTCCGGGAGAAACAAGAAGATGAATGAAGAACACCTGAAGCGGATTTCCGATGAACTCAAGATCAAGGTCAACCAGGTCCGGGCCACCGCGGAGCTACTGGGCGACGGCGGGACTGTGCCTTTTATTGCAAGGTACCGCAAAGAAGTCACCGGCTCATTGGACGAGGTAGCAATAACAAGCATTCGTGACCGCATCGACCAACTGGCGGAACTGGACAAGCGACGCGCAGCGATCCTAAAATCGCTCGAGGAACGAGAACTTCTCACAGATGAGTTGCGAGAATCCCTCCTTGCTGCGGAAGCCATGACGGCACTGGAGGACCTCTACCTTCCCTACCGTCCCAAGCGCAGAACCCGGGCCATCATAGCCAAGGAGAAGGGACTTGAACCACTGGCGCAGACTCTCCTGGCTCAAGAAGGTCGCGATCCCGGGGAAGAGGCGGCAACCTTCATTAACCCGGACAAGGGAATAGAAACGGTGGATGACTGTTTGGCCGGGGCGCGTGACATCATCGCTGAATGGGTGAACGAGGACTCCGATGCGCGTGCGGCAATCCGCAGTATATTCCTCAACAAAGGAAAGATTCGCTGCAAAGTGGCGCCAGGAAAAGAGGACGAGGGAACCAAGTTTAGCGACTACTATGACTGCGCAGAAGACTTGGTGGACGCGCCGGGGCACCGCGTTCTTGCGATGTTTCGCGGCGAGCGCGACGGGATCCTGTCGCTTCAAATCCGACCTACGGAACTGAGCACTCTTCAGATATTAAGGAATCGCTTCGTCAAGCCGCCTGATCCGGCATCCGAACAGGTCACGCTGGCAGTAGAAGATAGTTACAAGCGCCTCATGGCCCCTTCATTGGAAACCGAGACGAGAAACGAGGTGAAGAAGCGGGCAGACGAGGAGGCCATTCGCGTATTTGCTGCAAACTTGCGTGAGCTCCTCATGGCCCCGCCACTGGGCCGCAAACGGGTCATGGCCTTGGACCCGGGCTTTCGCACGGGAGCCAAACTGGTGGTTTTGGACAGGCAAGGCAAGCTTGTGCATAACGAGACCATTTTTCCTACTCATTCCAAACAGAAGGCGGAACAGGCAGGCAAAACAGTGCATCAAATCGTTGAGCGCAATCAGGTTGAAGCCATCGCCATCGGTAACGGCACTGCAAGCAGGGAAACAGAGTCCTTCGTGAGATCGTTGGGTTTGCCCCAGACCCTGCCCATAGTGATGGTCAACGAGAGCGGAGCCTCAATCTATTCCGCGTCAAAAGCAGCCAGAGAGGAGTTTCCCAACCAGGACGTTACGGTCAGAGGGGCCGTGTCGATTGGGAGACGACTCGTGGATCCTCTCGCGGAACTGGTCAAAATCGATCCCAAATCCATCGGCGTGGGACAGTATCAACACGACGTAGACCAGGGCGATCTCAAGCTAAGCCTCGACGATGTGGTTACCAGTTGCGTGAGCGCGGTAGGCGTGGAAGTGAACACTGCCTCCAAGGAGCTTCTCACCTACGTTGCCGGGCTGGGTCCAACGCCGGCCGGCAATATCGTGGCATGGCGCAACGAAAACGGCCCATTTCGGTCGCGAAAGCAACTGCTCAAGGTGCCCCGACTGGGCCCAAAGGCGTTCCAACAGGCAGCGGGCTTCCTGCGAATACGCGACGGGGATGAGCCGCTGGATGCCGGTGCGGTACACCCGGAGAGCTACAAGATCGTACAGCAAATGGCAGGCGATATGGATTGCTCCGTGAGTGACCTTATGAAGAGCCAGGACCTGAGAGGCAGCATTCAACTGAAGGCATACGTGACCGATACCGTCGGATTGCCCACCCTCAGCGACATTGTAACGGAACTCGCAAAACCGGGGCGCGATCCGCGAGCGGAATTCGAAACGTTTGCATTCTCCGAAGACGTGAACGCAATTGAAGATCTTAAGCCAGGGATGAAGCTCCCGGGCATCGTGACCAATGTGACCAGATTCGGAGCCTTCGTGGACGTGGGCGTGCATCAGGATGGCCTCGTGCATATAAGCCAACTGGCAGATCACTATGTGAAGGACCCTACAGAAGTGGTGAAGGTGAGCCAGAAGGTCACGGTCACGGTCCTGGAGGTGGACATGGCACGGAATCGTATCTCGCTCTCTATGCGGGAGGGATCCGGGAGACCGGCGAGACGCTGACCGAGACATCGCGGATTTGGGGTCTGAGAGCAATTCTACGCGACGATACGGCTCGGCCCAAGGGTTGTGCCCTTTGAAAGGGAGAACGTTCGCGTAAGGCGTTCTCGGTGCGCGAGGACGCCAATCTCTTCCTGAATCGGCGCTCGTGCCTTCCAGGGGAGGTCGCAACTCTCCAGCGACTATCACGGCTGAGAATTTCGGGTAGGAATTCCCCGACCTCAACAATTCATCCAGCCCCACTATCGCTGCAGGGGCATCCACCCAATTCCTTCTATTTCTGTTTTGTAAGGGTTTCTATCCAGGCTTGACTTCCTTTAGGATTCGCCTGAAGATATATCACTTCCATCCTCTCGGAAGACACAATTCTAGCTTGCCCAAAACCGAAGCGACCCGCCCAATGGGCAGTCTTGTTGTCATAGCCAATCACACCAACGAGTTTCTCCGTTTTCTGGGGACTTTTGAAATAGCCGTAAAAGGCACGCCCTTGCTGCTTCTCTACAATAAATTCCGCATGAAGCTTCCTAAATTCAATTGTGTCCTTCGTTTGAGTTGAATCATTGCCCTCCTTGATTAAAACTGCTCCTTCGCTTTCGACCTTCCAGGCGCCAACAAGACCTGGGATCTTTGATTGCGCCAAGGCAACGGAAACCGGAACTATCAACAAGAAAATGATGAACAGACACGCCAACTTTTTCATAAACATACCTTATTCCACCTCTTATAGAATCTCGGCTGGGGACTGCAACAGCATATTGGAAATCGGCACAGGTTTCCACTTGTATTTTGTTCATGGTGTTGATTTCCAGATTAACTTGACTGGAACTCCGGGGCGGAAGGCTTATGTCAACGCATATGCCCTCCAAACCTCTCCCATACGTAATTCCGGGAGCTTGTAAGGTTCACGGTGTACGGTTACCCCGGAGATGGCCCGGCAAATTGAGGTTGACTGACGATTCGCCGTCGATGTATGCTGAAACGTAATGCTTCGCATAGCTTGAAGCGACTCTGCGCCCGGCGGGAATGGAGGGGCGCTAATAGTAGATGACGTGTGGAATGTGCGGCCTGATTTGGGCTCAAATGCTCAGGGATCGAGGTTAGGTAGGAATATGTACTTGCGAAGAGTCTTGGCAGTTTTGTGTTGCGCTATTTTCGCTCAGAATTTAGCGGGGCTCTGCTCTGCCTATCCCTATCCGCCGGACATTAAGAGAATAAAGGACAGGGGCAAGATCATCGTATCCCAGTACAGCGGCGTTGAGCCCGGGTTCTTTGATTTTGACGATGCCCAAAGATACCCCGATCAACCATTCTTTATCCATCAAACCCGGCGCCTCGTTGGTTGCGACATTGGTTTGGCGATGAAGATCGCTGAGAAATTGGCAGTCCGGCTTGAGCTGGATCGTTCTCCGAAGGATTTTAGCTCTGTGTGCCAATATGTGGCCTCGGGCAAAGCCGATCTAGGAATATCCAAGCTGAGCATTACCCTCCAGCGGTCTCAATACTTGGGCTTCACGCAATCTTACGCCACCCTGCACACGGGCGTGCTCATTGATAGATTATTTGCGTTCGGGGCCGCGCGCGGCAAGAGCATTCTAGCCATATGCAACCACCCAGACACTCGAGTAGGTGTAAAAAGCGGTACCTCATACGTTGAATTCGCCCGAGAACTGTTCCCAAAGGCCCGGCTCGTGCTATATCCTGATTTTGAGCCTATGCTCAAAGCCGTGTTGAGCGGAGAAGTAAATGGAATATATGACGAGGAACCGAACGTCGTGCAGAGACTCCTGCTCGATCCAAGGCTGGCGCTGCGGCTACGCTTTGTTCTGGTTCCCGACAAGCTGGACCGTATCGGGATCGCGGTAGCCCCAGAAAACACCACGATGTTGGCTTTTCTAAACCTGCTCTTGGATGGTGGAGATGTCCGGACTTCCATACTGAGAGCGCTGAAGTCCAGGTTAAAGATAGGCCTTGATTCCATGTCGAACAGCCCGGCAAACCGGGACCGGGGAAACTGAATTCTGAGAGAGATCAACGCGAGACACGGAAACACTGAACTGCATGCAACACACGATTTCTATGGTGCAACGCATTGAAAATGGGTTTTCCAGATGGGAACCCCCTCACCCTAACGCTCTCCCGCCAGGGGGGAGGGTGATCTTAGGGTTTGTCACAAGATAAACCTTGCAACAGGTTGCTGTGGCAATTGTAGGGGCAGACCCCGGATCGGAGTCCGCCCCTACAGGAGAATGCCACCGCTATTTCGTGACAGGCCCCAACGGCCCGGGGACTTACGAGAAAACGCAGGCCACTACACATCAAGGTCAACGTGTTGCAGCCCAAGTTCCTTCAGCTTCTCGTCCGTAGGAATACCGTCTCGCGAATAACCCAGCGAATCATAGTATTCGTCCAGGAGGCCGTCAAGGTTTCTGATCACCTGGCCGGTGGCGGGGCCCGCGTCGGGAAGAGGTTCGGTGAGCATTCTTTCGGGCAGGGTGTCGTCCTTTCGGGAGAATCCGTCTCTGACGTTGAAACATCGTTCCAGGCAGACTATTCTTTCGCCGACCAGTCCCAGGTAATCCACATCCGCGAATTCCTCGTGCCCGGTTCCCGCGGCCAGCAGTTTGCCGAGCAGTTCATGCGTCATGCCCGAATCCGCGAAATTGCACAGGATGCCTGTTTCTTCCAGGGCCTTTCCGATCTGGTTATATGACGCGATATCTCCCTTGCCCTCATCCGCGAACCTGTCCACTGGTCTGGGACCGCCCTTGCCGGCTATTTCCTGTCTGGCGTAACCATACATGTGGCTTGCGCCGATATTGGAGGTGGCCATGCTCAAGCCGTGGGCTTTGGCGGCACGAGGCTCGTACGCGGGAAGCTCCAATCCCTTGGAGTGCATCGCATAGTATTGGGCGCCTTTACCGATGGCCGCCGCGGCTCTCCTGGTACCTTCGCCCAGAATCCGGCCCAGGCCTTCTCTGGCTGCGATCTTCTCGATCAGATCAAGGATTGCCCGGTGATCTCCCCAATTCAGTTCCACTCCGTCTGTATCATCTTTGGTGAGTATGCCCCGCTGGAACAGCTCCATAGCGAATCCTATCGCGCTCCCCGTGCTTATGGTGTCCAACCCGAGCAGATCGCACATGCTGTCGGCCTTGACCGTGGCGCCTGCTTCCGTGTTGCCCACCTGGGGGCCGAATGCCCAGATCGATTCGTATTCAGGGCCTTCGCTTTTCGCGCCCGCGTACGGACCTTCGGTGACCTCATGGATCTGGCCGCACCTGGTCATGCAGTTGAAGCAGCCGTGTGTTCCGACCCTCATACTCGAATACGCGTCAGTGAACAGGTTTTCGATTCCGTCAATGTTTCCGGTCTGAAAGTTCTTGAACGGTAATATTCCGGTCTCCCTGGTGAGCGCGGCCAGAAAGGTGGTCCCGAATGTGTGCATTTTCACACGTCTCTTGTGGTCTTTGAGGATTGCGCTGTGTTCTTTTTGCAGCGCATCGAAGCGTTCCTTATCATGGGCCTGAAGCGGTTTGGCCCGAGCGGTCACGACCAAGGCCTTAAGGTTCTTCGAGCCCATGACGGTCCCCACGCCGCTTCTGGAAGCCGTCCTCGTGCCGTGTGTGATTGTCGCGAACCGCACCAGCCGCTCTCCCGCAGGCCCGATGCACGCGGTCTGGGTGCGGCCTCCGTGCTTCTTTTCAAGGGCTTCCTGGGTCAACTGAGTGTCTAGACCCCAAAGGTCGGCAGCATCCTTGATTTCAGCATTCTCATGGTCGATGAGCACGTAACACGGCTTTTCAGCTTTGCCCTCAACAATAATGAGGTCGCAGCCTGCGAATTTCATGAAAGCAGCGAAATTGCCGCCTCCAACCGATCTTGCAAGGCAGTCGGTCAGGGGACTTCTGGTCATGACGATCCACCTGCCGAATCCCTGAGCACGAGTTCCCGCGAGGGCCCCGGGCATGAAGATCAACTTGTTCCGTTCCCCAAGAGGATCAGTGCCTGCCTGCATCTCCTGGAAGAGGTAGCTAATTCCGAGCCCCCTGCCTCCTATGAATTTCTTGCGCAGATCAGCCGCGATCGGTTCTCGGGTGATCGACCCTGATGACAGGTCTATCCTGAGGAGCCTGCCGGCATAGGTATCCATGTCATGCTCCGTCTACTTGTCTTTGTGGGTTTCAGTCGGTGGTGGGCCGTAGCGTATGACCCGCAGCCTTTGTTCTTCTCTGGCGAGCTTCTTGCTCGTTTCAGTGAAAAACCATCCGTCGATCCGGCGCCCGAGCCAGTCCGCGTGGGCCGCGGGATGGATACCGAATCGTTTGGGATCCACTTCCAGGGCCTCCGCGGAAAACCGCCAGAGTCTATCCGATTCCTTGACAAGTGTGTCGTTCAGAGAGAGCGGCTTGTTCCTGGAATCATGCCCGAGTATGATCTCAACGATCTCGCGGGTCTTTTCCGGATCATAATCAACAGCTTCAAGGATCTCCTTTGCCTTTTTCGCGCCTTCCACCTCATGTATCCTGTTGATTTCCATGTCGTTGGCCCCGGGACCAAATGCTTTCAGGTGATCCTCTTCGGGCACGCTCTTCCACCCGATATCATGCAGGATCACCGCGGGCAAAACCACATCTTGATCGCCTCCTTCAGCCGCAAGGAGCTTCAGCGCGAAGGAATACGCGATCCGGGTGTGTAGCTCGTTGTCACGCGTTGCCAACAACGGCTTTGCCAGTTCATATATGCGGGGGTACCTGCTCTCCATGAAGACCGCCTAGAATAACCTGAGAAGAATCGGCTCGGAACTGGCCGTAACTTCGTAGGACTTGAGCCCTGGATCTTGTGCGTACAAGTCTTTGAAAAGCCCGACGAGGCGGTCGTAATCGCCGCTCTTCTCGTATGCGTCCAGATCGGCTTTGGTGTCCCAGGCAGTCAACGATATCCCCTCGTTCTTGTCCTCCAGGCATTCGATAAGGTGCACAAACCGAATTCCCTTGTGATCTTTGTGAGCGGGGATAACTTCCCGGTTGTAGAGTTCCCTTAGCTCGCCCATTTTGTTGTCTTTGACCGTGAAAAAGGTCATGCGCACGTACATGTGCAACCTCCTTTGGAGTGCGAATCTTCAATTTGGAAGCCTCTCATCATTTCGCTCACCATGCCGGACAATTCGATTCGACCGGCGCTTTGTTCTAGGTCTGGAAGAGTCGCGTCATAAGTTCAGCCAGGTATTCAGCGTCGTCCGTCTTGGGTTTGGTATACTTGGCCGGCCGGGTTTGAACCCAGAAGAGGCTCTCGGGAAAGGGGAGAGCGTCGTCCAGCACCCATTCCATGTCCTGAGGCATTTGGAAGTGGGCTTCCACGTTTTTCGCAATGCTCACGATTTCCCTCAATTCCGCGTCTTCCAGACAGAGTTTGCTCCTCATGTCCGCGGGAACTTCTTTCATACAGATGCCTGTGTCAGAATAGCAGACCATCTTTGACTTGTCGCCTACGACGCTTTCGTAGGCGCCGCCTTCCTTGTCTACTATGAACTGGTCAGGCGTAATCTCTCCACTGACCACACTCTCACCCAGGCCCCAGTTTCCTTCCACCACTATCTTGGAAGTGTCACCGATAGTGGGCAGGACCGTCAGGCAGACGCCCGCGCTTCTGGCGTCAACCATTCTTAGGACCGCCACTCCGATGGGCGCTCTCTCTATCTCCATCCCCTGTTCCAGACGGAACGCTATGGCCCGGGTGGTAAAGGCGCTCCCCCAGACCCGGATAACTTTCTCGGTAAGGTCTTCGGGACCTCTGACGTTGAGATACGTTTCCATCTGCCCGGGCATGCTCACCGAGCCGCTGGAACGAACAGCCACCGGCAGGTTTTCTGTCCCGACCTTCTTGCAGAGATCCGCGTAGTGACTATCCAGCGTCAGCTTCATTTCTTCGGGCATTTCCTTGGATTCAATGATTCCCCGGATCTTTCGGCCCGCCTCCACCTGCTTGTCCACTTTATCCATGTATTGCCGATTATCGTGCACGTAGCGTCTGATCTCCTCGCCCGCGCCACAGGCCTCCATGAATTTCTCATATCCGTGTACGCCTATTGCGAAACCCGGGGGAACCCTCATTCCCAACTTGGTCATCTCGCCCAGGTTCGCGCACTTCTTTCCCACCAGATCATTCTCAGCGCTGGAAAGCTCTTCAAACCAGTATATCCACTTTTCCGACATGGCAGGCCGCTCCCTTCCTGGTTGGGAGCAGGTTTCCGAGAAGAGAGCCGGAATGCGGCTGAATCGGACACCTGCTCCCGAAGTGACTTGCTTACTTGTCCAGGATGAAGACGACCCCCAGATTGGCATCCACCTTGATCTTCTGGCCTGATTTGATCTTGGCTGTACCTTCAAAGACGTTCATGACAACAGGAATGCCGTACTCCCTTCCCACAATCGCGGCGTGGGAGAGGCTCGCGCCTCGGTCCACCACCACTCCCTGGATCATGGAGAATACCGGCGTCCAGCTCGGGGACGTGCTGGCGGCCACGAGGATATCGCCCTCCTGAACCAGATGAAGCTCATCCTCGCTCATGATCACGCGAGCGGTTCCTTCGCACACACCGGGAGAGCCGCAGGTCCCGTACAGGTCCGCCTTGAGTTCGGGACGCACATCAGGCATGGCGCCCACCACCACCTTCAGGGCGATGGGATCGTTGGACTGCACCAGCACGCCCATTGCCTGATCCATGTCAAAGCCTTCGGCCAGGATGGCAGGCGGATTGGGGGTCTTATTCCACTCTTCCCAGTCAGCCTTTCTGCGGTCTACGATGTATCGAAGATCAAACTGGTCCGGGTTTATGCCCGCCCGACGAACTTCGTCCGGGATGAGGAAGAAAATGTCCTCATGATGGTCCAGGGCCCCGTTCTTCACAAAGCGTCTACCCAGGCCCAGGGCGCTCCTTCTCATCATGGCGTGGGTGTAGAGGTCAAGATAGTGATCGTGCTCTTCGCTGAAGACCCCGCTCTTCTGGGCCAGGCGCATTAGCTGTTCAAACCAGCCTTTCTGCTCAGCGGCCACCTTGCCAAGGAGTTCCTTCTCCGCGTCTTCCCGCTTGCCGACCAATGTCTTCCTTTCATCCTCCAGGTTGAATCCTCCGCCTTTGGTTAGAAAGTGCTTCACCATGCCCAAAGCAGGGGCCGGGTCCTCGACCCAGGTGGGAAGGTTCATCTCAGACATGCGCTGCATGCGCCAGCCGTCCTCGTTCATGAAGGCCATGAAATCCTCCATGTACGCTTTGCCGGCCGGTGTCTCTTCCAGCTTCCCTCGGATATCGGGAGGCTCGTTCTTGGATATGGCGTCCGCGACCCCATCCTTGGGCGCACGTTGCGAGAACTCCCACAGCTTGCGGTCCACCTGGAACACCTTGTTGTCGAATCCGGAAACAACGTGGTGAAATGTGGGTGAAGTGTCGTCTATTCCGGCTATGTCGCGGCACATGTTCTCAAACAGGATGTACGCTGTGTACGTGCCGTACATCATGTACATGTGTATTTCCCACATTCGCCTGCACGTGTTTATGGTCTCCTCGAAATTGTCGAGCAATTCCATGTTGCTCGCGGTGTCCAGGTCCAACTTCTTGAGGTCTTCGTAATGCCCCAGAATCTCCTTGACAAATCCACCCCATAGGCCGTCATAGTCCTGAATGAACGGCAGTATGGCCTTTCGGAACTCCACCTCTCGCGCCTGTTTCTCTTCATCGCTCTGAACAAGGAGAAGCGTCAAATAGCCGCCTCCATCCTTAAAACGCCAGTCCCAGCCTTTGACAGTGGGTAGGCTCAGCTTTTCCGCGCCCCACTGCATGCCGTGGCGACAGAAATTGATCCAGAACCAACCGAACATGGGCGTCCAGGGTGGGACAGAATGTGTGCCGTCAAGAAACCACGCGGGGGATTGGGCCAGATCCCTTTCCGGATCAAACTCCAGTCCCGGAACCACATCGTACATTTTCATGATTCGCTCCTCCTTGCACTTGTTAGTTGACTCATTTGGTCAAGTTTCTGAAAATGCGTACTCCAATATTTGGTGGTCTCAGGCCGGAAGCATCGATGTTTGAGAAGTGAACCAAACCTGAGATTGTTCCCACGTGTGCAGGCTCTGGGATCAGCAAGCTCGGCTTGCCATAGCTGTACCTGGAGGTCACGTTGCTTCCGACTTGTCCGGCTTTGTTTCAGATTAGTGCATGGCCCTCCCGCCGTCGACCAGGATGGTCTGGCCGGTGACAAAGTCGCTGTCGTCCGATGCCAGGAACGCCACTATTCCCAGCAGATCTTCAGGCTTCTGAAGCCTCTTCAGCGGAGTGCGACTGGTGTCGTATTTGGTCACGTCCGCCAGCGACCGGCTCGCTTCCGTGTCGGTAAACCCCGGCGCGACCGAATTTACGCAGATTCCATGAGGACCCAATTCCGCGGCAAGGGCCCTGGTAAGGCCGATCACGCCGCCCTTTGACGCTACATAGTGAGCAAAACCGTGCGATCCGGTGAAGAACACCTCGGAAGACAGATTGATGATCTTGCCCTTGCCCTGGACCTTCATCTGCGCAAACACGGCCTTCGCGCAAAGCCAGGGACCCTTCACATTGACGGCCATCATGCGATCCCATTCATCCACCGCCAATTCCGAAAACGGTTTTCTCTCGACTCCATAGTAATAGGCCGCGTTGTTGACCAGCACGTCTATGCGACCGAACTTCTCCACAGCCTTCTGAGCCATCTCCACGGTGTCGGTTTCGTCGGACACATCCACTCTGCCGGTCAGGGCCTCGCGACCAAGCGCTCTGACCTGTTTCGCTGTCTCCTCAAGGCCGTCCATGTCCGCCCTGGTGACAGCCATAATGTCGGCCCCTTCCTGCGCAAGCCTTATGCAGAAGGCTCTGCCCAGGCCCTTCCCCGCGCCCGTCACCAAAGCCGATCGACCTTCAAGCTTTCCCATGAAATCCTCCGGAGGCGTCCGCCGCAAGGGCGATACCGCGCTTAGTAAGCCCTACCCTTCTCTTCCCAGATCTTGGGAAGACCATAGTCCTGAGCAATGGTCTTGAAGCAGTTGTAAGCGCTGCCCCTCCCGATTCCGGGTCCTGAATGAGCGGCCGCGGAGCACAGATACAGGTTCTCCACCGGGAGCCGATAAAAAGCCAGCTCCGGGAACGGCCTCATGCGACCCATCTGGGAGGCGATCATATCCTCACCTGTCCAGCCTCCCTGGGGCATGTTGGTGTTCCTCATCTGGGTGTCCATTGGCGTAGTGATATGGGACGCTATGAGATTATCCTCGGTCATGTTGGGAGCGTACCAGGACCATTGTTCCAGCATGATCTTGACGATATCCTTCTTCATTTTCAGCCACTCCGCGTCGCTGAAAAACCTATAGGGCGCAGTGAATTGTTCAATGAGGATGCTGTGCTTGTCCTGGGCCGCGCGGGTCCTATCCCAGATGCTGTCCGGCGCGACTATGGCCACAAGCTTGTCGGGTATGCCCTTGACGAACAGCTCGGCCTGATGCCGGGTCGCGAAGTAGTCCGGGTCCTTTGGTCCCCAGTTGAGCCTGGGGCACATGCCGATATCGGGGTTGTCCTTGGCCGCGGTATACTGCGGCAACTCGTGCAACGCGAAGTTGCCCCAAAAGAGCTGGGCCCGGTTGAACAACACATTCTTGGCCCTGTGGGCTATCTTCGGTTCAACATGCTCCTCGCCGATCAGCTGAAGCACGGTCTGGGGAGTGGATAGATCGCTCACCACCACTTTTCTCGCGGCTATCTCTCTTCCATCCTCCAGTTCAACACCCACGGCTTTTCCGTTTTCGATAATGGCTCGCTTCACGGGCGTCTCCACTACGAACTCACCACCCATTGAGCTGAAAGCTCTCTGCAAAGCGTGGGTTATGGCATGTGTGCCGCCCACCGCTATGGAAGCGGGTTCCCAGGACAGAATGAGCCCGAGTGTGTGCAAGATCTTGTAGATCCCAATGCAGTCGGATGGAAAGACCCCGCTGGAGGTCATGCACGATCGCATGAAGAGGGTCCTGAGATAGTCCGACTCGAACAGGTCCGCGGCCACTTGCTCTGAAGTGTAAAACTGGTATTCAGGCGGAATTGGCGCTTCCGGGTCGTTGATGAGCTTCTCAAACGCGTCCGGAACACCCCAGGGCGTGGGAGGATTGTACCTCCAGTCATGGAACGCGGCCCTCCACTTCTTCTTGTATTTCTCCAGAAGATCGTACGCCACGTCCGCGTCCCTTTTGGAAAACGCCGCAATCTGGTCGATGGTCTTCTGGGCGTTCACCTCGTTGAACTCGGCCTTGCCCGTGTCCTTGTCGGTCACTTCCCACGCGGTGTAGCCCATGAAGCTGAGGCCGTCGTCGTAAATCATCCCCTCACTGTGTTCGGGGTAAACATAGGAGAGCCCTTTTCCACGAAGGTTGAAATCCTGGTAAGCCGGGTGGCCGTAGAACCTGGTGAAGTGGGCGCACGGATTCTGGATGAAACCGGGTAGAGGAAGCGACTCACCGCACGCGCCGCCTCCCAGTTCATGCTGCCTTTCGAATACCACGGTCTGCATGCCCGCGTTTTGCAGATAGCAGGCCATGATCGTTCCCTGATGTCCACCGCCCACTACGATGGCGTCATAGGTCTTATCAGCCATGGAGAAACCTCCTTGATTGCGAGAGCATCATCGGAAGAAAGGTTGATCACTTGGATTCGGGCGGAGTAAGCTCCTTGCCGAAGATCAGAAGTCGCAACGTGAACCACAGGATGGAGGGCTTGAGCAGCATACGGACGAATTGCCGCAGGTCTTCGCCTCCAACGGTGGCCTTTATTGACCAGTGGACCGGCTCGGTGGCTTCGATATTGAGGGTCATGGCGCCGTTCTCGCCGTCCTGAATCTTGGCCAGATCGGCAAAATGGGCCACCATAGTAGTCTTGCCCAGTCCGGTGGAATTGACTTTCATTGTTATGCCTCCTACAAAGTCCCCTTGGCCTTTGCCTTGGTGACGCACTCCGGTTCGCTCCACCAGGGGTCGATCCCCAGATCCCCGGCGATCTTGTTTGCCGCGTTGTAACCCGGACCAAAGGTTATCAACCCTCCGGGAAAGGTGCTCGCGCCGCATACGTAGAGCTTTTCCACAGGGGTGGCGTACTGGGAACATTCTTCATTGGGGCGAAGGTACCCCATCTGGAGCGGATGATAAGCACCCTGCTTGTACGATCCCTGGACCATGTCCGCAAACTTGTTGCCGATATCCAGCGGCGTGGTGATGTAGTGCCAGAGGATCTTATCCTCAGTCAGGTTCGGGGCGTACTGCCGGAGCATGTCAACACAGCGTGCAGCCTCTTGTTCGCGGATGCGATACCATTGCTCGGCGCCGTCCTTCAGGTTGTGCGGGGCGTGCAATGAGATCAACGCTGTGTGATAGCCCGCAGGCGCCTGTTTGGGATCGTGAAGAGACGGAAAAGAGCAGTTGAACCCGCCGGGGAACAGCTCGCCTGCATGGATCGCGTCATAGTGTTTGACCAGATTTTCGGAAGTCTCGTATCCCACCACGTTGATGAGTGCTTCATTCATGTCCGGATTCGATTTCGCGGCCTCGAATTGGGGCGCCTCGGTCAGGGCCAGATGAACGTGAAAGAGGCTCGAAGACTCCCACTGCCAGTCATTTGTGCGGGTTACGAAACGTTCCTCCAGATTGTCCTCCCCAACGTACTTGAGGAAGGTCTGGTACGGATCCAAGCTGCTCGCCACGAACTTGTCGGCCTTGTAGAGGGTTCCGTCTTCGAGTTCTACGCCTGTGGCCTGGTTGTTCTCTACCACAATCCTCTTCACGTTGACCGGTGAGATGATCATCCCGCGGTGGCGATAGATCACCTTGGTGAACAGGTGCGCAAGATGATGCGAACCGCCCACAACCAGCCGATAGTTCACCGCTCGATTGATCATCAGTGGAACCAGATAGCTTACTCCCTCAAGATCGTGGTGCAGGCCCCACATGCAGGTAAGATAGAGAAACAGGCATCGTACCCTGTCGTTCTCAAAGAGTTCGTTGACGATTGCCTGAGGGGTCTTTTCGGTGAGTTCGGTGATCTCGCGGCCAACATCGGTTTGCTGGAGCGTCACCATCTGCTCGAATGCGGGCTTGGCCTCTTCATATGTGGCGGGTCCCAGGAAATCCTCGGTGAGGACCCGATATTGATCCGCGATAGTCCGATATGTTTCCGCGTCCTTGGACGAAAACTGGGCGATCGATTCACATGTCTTGTCCACATCTTGATACAGCCTCAGCGACGTGCCGTCCGAAAAGGGCATGGCCATGACAAGAGACGGAAACACAAACTCCAGATCATAATCCTGTGTGAGGTAATCGCTGAAATCATTCAAAGGAGGGGCATAATCGACCATGGGCATGTAAACCGCATGGGTGTTGTGCAGAAAGCCCGGAAGCGTTACCTGCTCGGTGGCAAGCCCGCCCCCTGCTTCAAACCGCTTTTCCAAAAGGAGTATCCTCAGACCGGCCCTGGCAAGATAAGCGGCCACCGTCAATCCATTCGGTCCGGCCCCCAAGATTATGCCGTCGTACGTTTCCGTCATGCGGTTCCTCCTTGTTTCGGTCGCCGGTGGAGATAGGCCCGGTTATGACTTATTGTGCTCGATGTTCAGATTTGGGTGTGGCTCTGTCTTGGGTTACTCCTACTCGTCCTTCAGTCTTGCACGGGGAACCAGAGCAGATACAAGAGATTCAGAAGCCGTCGGGGGCCGGTCTTCGTAGGGGCGTAGCATGCTACGCCCTCTTCATGCGGAGTATGACGCAATCCCCACTTCCAATCGCGGCTGTGGGACTGGTCCCACGATTTCGGACTCCTTTCCGGTTCAGCCGCAAGTTATTGAGGGCTTACTAGCTTGCCAACATTTCACTTGACAAGTCAAAGCACTTATTTTTATGATGACATAAGAATTTCTTATGTTTCTCCAGGGGCGTTCAATATGGAAGGCGATCTCAACCTCAACCAGTTGAAGGCTTTCTACTATGCTGCAAACTGCGGCAGCATCACCCTTGCCGCGGAGAAACTGTTCATTACCCAACCCGCGGTCAGCATGCAGATCAAGGCCCTGGAGGTGCGGTTCGGGATTCGGCTCTTCCTGAGAAAGAAGAAGAAGCTCGAACTCACTGAACTGGGCACGCGATTGTTCAAGGTGGCCAAGAAGATATTCGCGCTCGTGGGAGAAGCTGAAGAGGTCCTGACTCAAGCCAAATCCCTCGCGCCCGATGTCCTCATGATCGGCAGCACCAAGACCCTGGTGCGGCATCTGCTTGCGCCGTATATTTCCAAGTTCCAGGAATCATTTCCAAAGGTCCAGATTCAGATCGACGAGGGAAGCTCCGAGCGCATGGTCCAGAGCATCCTGGAAGATCGAAACCACCTGGCCATAGTCGGGAGAGTGCCCTATGACGAAAAGATCGAGGCAATCCCGTACATCCAGGATGAACTGGTCCTGTTGGCCGCGCCCGGTCACCCGCTCTGCAAGAAGGAACCGATCTCGCTCCACGAGCTCATAGACGAGAACCTGATTCTACGAGAAAAGGGTTCCGGAACTCGAAAGGTGGTGGAGGGCGTATTTGAGAGCCTTGGACTCTTTTCATCCGCTTTCATCGAAACCGGAAACGTGGATTTCATCAAAGAGCTTGTCAGCATAGGCAACGGAGTAACCATGCTCGCCCGAATGGGCGTAGACGAAGACATCAACAAAGGCCGCCTCAAGATACTGGAACTCAAAGAAGGCCCATTCATCCTGGATATCGACATAGTCTTCGACAAAGCCAGAAAACTATCCGGCGCAGACCAAGCTTTCATAAGAATGCTCAAGAGCGGAAGACGCGATGGACAAATGGCCTACGAAATCCCGGGGCATGTGATCGACCACGCGGGGACGGCTGACACGGCAGCGACGTGATGATCGAGCCCTGTCCCCTATGGCTGGAGGAAAGGGTCAACCGGTGCGGGCCTTTTGATGGATGACCCCTTTGCTGAAACAAGCGTGGCATGGTAATCTACTTGAGCACGGTAGACCTTCCAACGAGGAGCGCACATGAAATTCCATCGCCCGGAGATTCCGCGCCAAGAGGTAGCGGATTTCTGCAGGAGGCATTTCATCCGAAGAATGTCTTTGTTCGGGTCCGCGCTCAGGGGTGAGGCCACACCCGACAGCGACCTGGACTTCCTGGTGGAGTTTCACCCGGATCATCTGCCCAACCTAATTGAACTCGCCGCGATGGAACGGGAGTTGAGCGAGATCCTCAAACGGTCCGTGGATCTGAGAACCGCTGAGGATTTGAGCCGCTATTTCCGTGATCAGGTCGTGGCCGAGGCTGAGATTCAGTATGCGGAATGAAGACCAGGTCCGACTGCGCCATATGTTGGAGGCTGCCCAGGAGGCTGGACGTTTTGCCGAAGGCAAGTCTCGCAATGACCTGGATGGTAACCCGATTCTGGAGGGAGAGAGGAGGGGGTCAGGCTTGACATATGTGTATTTGGTCGCCCCCTTCCCGGAACAGCCGTCCCAAACGAGCGTGTTCCGACTCTTCAACTGAGACGACCCGCCCACTATTGCCATGAAACATCACATGACTATTAGCGCCGGCTCAATGAATGAGTCGTTTGCATGCTATGGGCTTTGACTCTGATCCCACTGGCAGGAAAGCACATATTTCAAGCCTGACCCCATTTCATAGACGCTCCCGGTGTTCTCCACCACATCATGCAACACGGGCTCAGGCTTGAGTTATGTGTATTTGCTCGCCCCCATCCCGGAACAGCACGTGTAGGATGCGGTGACCAACGGGAACCGCATCGCTCGCGCCCCACAGGATTGTAATGAACGTAATCCACGTGCCATATGAAAACGTCATCACGGATGAAAGTTCCCGTAATCGGCTCCGGCAAATACCACATTCACAGTATACGGGCTTCACGGCATTACACTAGCCTACACGAGAGTTGATCCAGCCTGTCCTTATCGGCCTGAAAACCCGGATCAAGACATCAAGCATCTTTTCTTTCCGGTCTGTGTCCATTTCGAGTTATAGTGAGATCAAGGATCAGGAACGTGCCTGCACGCACAAAGGGACACGACCCATGACCATGAATGATCTCCTGAGAGAAAAGCGCGACGAAATCCTCGAAATAGCAAAGCGCTACGGCGCCAGGAACCTGCGTGTCTTCGGATCTGTGGCGCGTGGAGACGCAGGCCCTGAGAGCGACGTAGATTTCTTAGTGGAATTGGAACCCGGCCGGAACCTATTCGACCTCGGTGGATTCCTCTACGAAGTGCGGGAACTGCTCGGATGCGCTGTGGACGTGGTGACGGAAAAGGGGCTCCGGGAACACGTCCGACCGAACGTGCTCAAGGAAGCGATACCCCTATGAGAGACGATCGTACGCGGATTCGTGACATGCCTCAGGCCATCGCGAATATTGAAAAATACGCGTCGTACGGTCGGGAACGCTTCGTCACTGACGAGTTGGTCCAAACGTACATCGTTCACCATCTGCAAATTCTTGGAGAGGCGGCGAACAAACTCACTGGCGATCTTCGAAGCCGCCATCAAGAAATCTCATGGCCCAAGATTCTTGGGATGCGTCACATCATCGTTCACGATTACTTCCGGGTTGATTATGACATCGTATGGGACGTGGTTGAGGCTGAATTGCCTGTCCTCAAGCTGCAACTCCAGGAAATACTGAAATACCTGCGGGTGTCGTCTTGACTCATAACCAAGCACTTTCCTATGACATCTGCTAACAACGCGGATGTCAAAGACCGAGGTATTGTCCAAAGAGGGTGCGGCGCCCGCACAAGAAATCCTCAACTCAGATGTAATAATCTGCAATACAATGGGAACCTTTAACCCGGTGCGCCTCCATCAGGGGTTCCCCCGCTTAGGAACTTGAAGACTCGTCGAGCTACTATCCCGATGAGGAAATAGAGCAGAATTTGTGACAGGCAGGCCATCACTTGGAAGGGGAGAGGTACGATCATACTCAAGAACAATCCCGCTATCCAGGCGGGCATGCACAGCACGAACAGCAGGATGTGTATCCAGGTCCCTGCGATTTCCCGCGGAACCACAGACCCTTCCACCGGGTTGATATCCAGGTACAGGGTCAACGCCATCAGTAACAAGCCGATACACACTGTCACCCAGACTACGGGGTCTTTCAGGGAGTTTCTTAGCATCGCGCCCTCTCGGTGTACCCGGGGCTGAGATCGAATAGAATGTCAACGCGGATAGTATCACCGGGCATTATTCCTCGATATCCTCACTGCGGATGGTTTTGGATCAATGGCCGGTCGTCCTATGGCTTGCGAACCCCGAATTGCCGGCGACGCGGCTCTCAGAATGGCCAGATGACGCCGGTTTCCGCGTTTGTGACGGAATGGCGCTCTTTCTTCCGAATTTGAGCATACGACACCTTCGGCCCCGCAGTCAACCTCAACTCCTGAGAACGACCCTTCACCCGAAAACTCCCTTGTCGGGTGGCCCGGGGAAATCCCGTTAGGAACAGGGGATGGAGCCACATGGACAAGCTGCAACTATTCCCATGAGGTTGTGCCGAAGAATCGCGTGACCGTGTAACCAAAGGGATTCAGCCTCCACTTCTATAATGGAATACTCCAACCGCGGGCTGGAGTGTGAGTCGTGAGCATCGGGTACGGCTACGTGCAAAGAGGAGGAAACAGCAGAACGTGGGCTGTCACATGTGTCCCCATGGCCGGGAGGAAGAGGGCGTAGCATGGTACGCCCCTACGAAGACCTGCCCTCGACAGCTTCCGAAATCATTGGATGTGCTCGAAGTCCCCTCTCGCAAGTGAACGCCTACACTCCAACCTTTCCCGACCTTGATTTTTGGAACGGTCAGGCGTATGTATAGGCGATTGATTGGATTTGTGACGTTCGTCCACGCGTCATTTCCCGCGAGGACCGGTTCCCGCTGCGCTTCCCGGGAAGAAGTGAGAGAGACGAACTTGGGAGGACAATTATGACGGACCGCATGTTGAGGGGCATCATAGCCGCATTGCTCTTGCCCTTTTGGCTCGTGGCCCTCGCCGGGTGCGGGGCTTCCGAGAGTAGCTCCAAGGAGAGTCCACCGGAAGCCCCCGCGGTCAACGTAAGTGTGATCAAGATTGAGCCCGCGCCCATGCGGGACATTCTACTGTTGCCCGGAGACACGGAAGCTCGCCACGATGTTATCCTCGCAGCCGAACAGGACGGTCGGGTGGAATGGATCGGCCCGACCGAGGGCGAGGAGGTCAAGAAGGGTGATCTGGTGGCCAAGATCGACGTGGAAGCCCTCAAGGCCACTCTCGATCGATTGGAGGCCCGTCACAAACTCACGGACGATGTAGCCGAGCGCCGGCGGACTCTTCACCAGGGAAAGATCGTCTCCCAAGAGGTTCTCGATAAGGCCCTGACCGAAGAGAAACTGGCTATGTTCCTTCTGCGCGAGGCCAAAATCAGATATGAGAAGGGTTTTGTTCGTTCTCCCATATCCGGAGTGGTGAACAAGCTCCACGTGGATCCCGGAGAATTCATCAACATGGGCAAACCGGTAGCTGAACTGGTAGATGTGAATCGTATCCGTGTCAATGTGAATGTTCCGGAACTGGACATACGATATCTGAAGGTGGGTCAAAAGGCATTGGTGACCATCGACGCGTATCCCAAGAGCCGATGGGAAGGGGAAGTTGACTTTGTGTCATTCAAGGCCAACCCGGCGAGCAAGACCTTCAAGGTGAGGCTGGTGGTGGACAACCAGGACCATCGCATCCGACCGGGCATGATCGCCCGTGTGGCCTTCCTCCGCAAGCTCATCCCTGACTCCATAACAGCACCGCTCCACGCACTATTGGACAAGGGCGGCGAACGCATCCTGTTCGTGGAAAAGGACGGCGTTGCACACGCGCGCACCGTGTCCATCGGTGTCATCGGGATGGAAAACGTCCAGATCACCAAGGGCCTGACCGCGGGTGACAACCTCATCGTAACCGGCCAGCATGACGTTGAAGAGGGGATGAAGGTCTCCACCAAATGATCATCAACCACTTTGCCGTCGATCGCCAGGCCACGGTTCTCGTCCTCCTTGTATTGATTGTAGTTGCAGGAGTGTACAGCTATGCAACCCTTCCGCGGGAGGACAACCCCGACATAACCATTCCGTATGTGTTCGTGACCACACGGTACGAGGGAGTGGCGCCCAAGGATATGGAGACTCTGATCACCATACCTCTGGAGCGCAAGCTCAAGGGGATCTCGGACGTAGAGGAGGTCCGTTCCACCTCGGCCGAGGGCATCTCGAACGTTGCCATCAAGTTCCTGCCCAAGGTGGACGTGGACGACGCTCTGCAGAAGGTGCGCGACAAGGTGGATCAAGCGAAGAAGGATTTGCCCTCCGATCTGCCCGACGATCCCGTTATAGAGGAACTGAACTTCTCGGATTGGCCCATCCTCCAGGTGGTCCTATCGGGGCCGTTCAGTCTCAAACGGCTCAAGACATTCGGCGAAGACTTCGAGGACGCAATAGAGTCGATTCCGGGCGTTCTGGACGCGGAGATCATCGGTGGACTGGAACGGGAAATCCACGTGGAGTTCGACCTGGATCGGGTCGCCGCGTATCGAATTCCGGTTTCGTCACTGGTCACATCCCTGCAACGCAACAATGTCAATATGCCCGGGGGATCAATGGACATCGGCCCCACCAGGTATCTGGTGCGCGTGCCGGAAGATTTTCAGCACCCATCTGAAATCGATTCTATCGTGGTGCTCGTGCGTGACGGCAAGCCGATTTATCTGCGCGATGTGGCCTTTATTCGCGACCATTACAAAGATCCCACCACCCGCAGCCGGATCAATGGCCGGAAAAGCGTTACCATCTCGGTCACAAAGCGCGCGGGCGAGAATATCGTTATAATAAACGACCAGGTCAAAGAACTGGTTGGGCGCATGCGTTCTCAACTGCCGCCTGCGCTGAAGATAGACCTGACCTCGGACAGATCCGAGGACGTGCGTATGATGGTGGCTGATCTGGAAAACAATATCCTTTCCGGTCTGGTGCTGGTGCTCGCTGTGGTGTTGATCTTCATAGGCGGCCGGTCCGCGGTCTTTGTTGCTCTGGCGATCCCCTGTTCCATGCTCATAACGTTTTCGCTGCTCAAGGCCGCTGACATTACCCTGAACATTGTTGTGCTGTTCTCTTTGATCCTCGCCCTGGGAATGCTGGTGGACAACGGCATTGTGATAGTCGAGAACATCTACCGGCACGTACAGGAAGGGAAAACTCGGCGTCAGGCCGCGCTCAGCGCTACGGACGAGGTGGCCTGGCCCGTGACCACCTCAACGCTCACTACGCTTGGAGCGTTCTTTCCCATGCTCTTCTGGCCCGACATCATGGGTGAGTTCATGGGCTATCTGCCCAAGACACTCATGATGGCGCTCTCATCGTCGCTGTTCGTAGCGCTGGTGATCAATCCCGTGCTCTCCGCGCGATACCAGAAGGTACGGCAGGCCCCTCCCCGGAAAAAGGATGAGAAAGACCGGCTGCCGTTGATTAAGGTTGCCTACCTGAAAGTGCTCCGTTGGTCCCTTGCTCATCGGCTGGTGATCCTTGCCGGGGCGTTCGGGCTGCTGGTGCTCTCCATAGGCGCGTTCTCGGTCTTCGGGAAGGGTTCCGAGTTCTTCCCCGACGTGGAACCCCGCCGCGCGGTCGTCCACATTAAGGCGCCGGTGGGCACTAATCTGGACGCTTCGGACGCGATTGTGAAACAGGTGGAAGCGGTCGCGTCTCAGTATCCGGACATCAGATTTGCAATTGCCAATGTGGGCTCAATCGGCGGTGATCCTTTTTCTTCCGGTGGAGTGGGGACCCACATCAGCCGGGTCACGCTGGACTTTGTCAAGATTCACGATCGTTCCAGGCCCTCTTCCGGGATCGTCAAGGAGTTACGACAACGCCTTCTCGCTTCCATAAAGGGCGCGGAGGTAAGAGTAGAGAAGGAAGAGCAGGGTCCGCCCACCGGTCCACCGGTGAACATGGAGATCTACGGTAAAGACATCGACCGTCTGGGGGAAGTGGCCGCGAATGTGCGCAAGCTCATCAAGGATATTCCCGGAATGGTGGACCTGAAGGACGATTTTGTGAAAGGCAAGCCGGAGATCAAGGTGGACGTGGACAAAGAAAAGGCGGCTCTGCTTGGACTGGACACGTTCACCGTGGCGTTTACCGTGAAAACCGCGATAAACGGGGCCGAGGTGGGTGTGTACCGCGAGGGTAAGGATGAGTATGACATTATCGCCAGACTGCCCCAGAAGGCTCGCCGATCCGTCGAGAGCGTGAAGCGCATAACTATCGCGGGGCCTTCCGGTGATCCTGTGCCTTTGACCTCGGTGGCCGACATTAAGCTGGGGAGCGGCTTTGGCGCCATCACCCGAGTGGATCAAAAGCGAGTGGTCACCGTTTCAGCGGATGTCTCGGGCAGGTTGGCCAATGACATTATAGCGGACATCGAAGAACGCGTAAAGTCGTTCAGGTGGCCCAAAGGTTACACATACCGCTTTACCGGCGAACAACGGGAGCAGCAGAAGTCGACCGACTTCCTCAGCAAGGCGTTTGTGGCCACGATCTTCATCATTTTCCTGGTGCTGGTCACACAGTTCAATTCCGCGGTTACACCGTTCATCATACTGACATCGGTTGTGTTGTCGCTCATAGGGGTGTTTCTCGGGCTGTTGATTACCGGAACCGCTTTCGGGATCATCATGACCGGTGTGGGGGTGATCAGTTTGGCCGGGGTGGTGGTAAACAATTCCATTGTGCTGATCGACTACTACAACCAGCTGCGGGCTCGCGGGCTCGAGGTCCGCGAAGCCCTCGAACAGACGGGCCTGATACGCTTCAGGCCCGTGTTGCTCACCGCTATCACCACCATATTGGGACTCCTGCCCATGGCCACCGCGGTAAGCTTTGATTTCACCAATTTCAGATGGGACATCGGTGGCGAGTCTTCCCAGTGGTGGGGACCCATGGCCGTCGCGGTGATCTTCGGACTCGCTGTCGCAACCATGTTGACACTTGTGGTGGTGCCTGTATTGTGCTCCCTCGCTGACGGCCTGAAAAGCGCACCGGAGGACGAGGCTTGAGATTTGACGGGGATTTGCCTGATTTCCGGACTCACCAATGGCAAGGTACTTACGAAACGGCCTGCTATAGTGATTGCCAAAAGCAATCCTGGATTGACTCATTGGCGTCCCCCTTCTTTCTCGCTTCTTTCTCGAAAGACCGTAGCCCT
>CAZGNL010000059.1:0-31348 GCA_964527475.1 uncultured Syntrophaceae bacterium | reverse complement strand
CCGGCTTGCCCAGCAGTGCTCTTTATCACTTGTTTGAACGCGCATTGGTATTAGTACTCTGATTCGTAAGTACGGTCGCGGGTTCCGCCTGCTCTTGGTCAGCCCGGTGGCTGGTATGCAAAGGGCCCGTCGAAGGGCAAACTGTCATTGCGAGGGCGTAAGCCCGAAGCAATCTCCATGGTTGGCAAGAGAGAGATTGCTTCACTGCGCTCGCAATGACACATTTGGATGCGGTCAGTACGACACCCAATTTGTGAACTCGTGTACTTAGCAGCGCTTCGGTGTTAGAACTCCTGTCCGGTTCTTGCGATGATGTGGTCCTGAAGGCCTCTTGAAAGGTCCGTGAAATAGGCGCTGAACCCCGCGACCCTTACTATGAGCTCCCGGTGCTCTTCAGGATTCTCTTGCGCGGCGACCAGAGTTTCCGGGTCCACGACATTGAACTGAATATGGGGGATCTTCTTGTCTCTCCATGTCTTGAGATAGTTTATGAATACGGGCTTCATATCTCCCTCGAGAAACTGTGGAAAGAATTTCTGGTTCAGCAGGTGATTGTACGTTTTCAACGTGTCTATCTTGGCGCACGAATTAAGGACAGCTGTTGGTCCTTTCTTGTCCATTCCCGGTTGGGGGGCGAGACTGGAATCCGCAAACGGCGCGCCGTCGGTTCTCCCGTCAGGTGTTGCGGGAGTATCGGCAGCGAGCCCGTATGTGGACGACACTGCGCTGCCGTCACTGGTGAGGTGGTGACCAAATCTGTCTTTGAAGGTGTGGACAACCTCTTCGGTGCGGTAATGCGTCTCACGGATTATGAAATCCGCTTCATCGTCGTCATTGCCGTATTTGGGCGCGTTGAGGCACGCCTGTCTAATCTCCTCGCGACCTTCCCAGTTCCTGTCCATGATTTCAATCAATTCCGGCAGAGTAACCAACTTGTCCTCAAAGACCACCTTCTTGATGGCTGTCAGGCTGTCACCTACGTTGGTCGTGCCGATAGGGCCTAAGAGTTCCGATACGCTGGAATCATGGACCCATTGCTTGGATTCTTTTCCCTGCTCAATGCAACCTTCCACGACCGCTGAGTAGAAAGGTCTCGGGCAATACTTGGCGTAAAGGTTGCGACATGTGTTCTCAATTTGGACCACCATGTTACCGAAGAATTTCACCTGCTCCAGGTAGGCCTCCATCACATCTTCCCATGATCTGAAGGTTGCGGGGTCCGCAGTCCTCGGGCCCCATTGTTCGCCCGTTTTCGGGTTCACGCCCCTGTGCAGGGCCCACCACAAGCACTTTGCCACAATGAAATAGGCCACTGCCCGGCGTGTGATATTCTTGCCGGGTAATTCCATGTACACGCATCCGGTGACAGCGTAATCTCTCGCCTCCTCCGGCTTGGCCCTCCACTGTTCCAACAGCGGTACAAGGGCTTCGTCATTGAACAGGGAAGGATAACCGACCCCGGTCTTGATGACGTCGGTAGCGGCTGAAAACAACTCATCAGGCGTTCCCTTGTGAATTCTCAACGCGATGCTCGGTTCAATGGTTCGCATCATCTTCGCGGCTTCGAGCACGACATAGGTCAAATCATTGGTGACATCTTGACCGTCGTCACCCACTCCCCCAAGCGTGATCGCCTGAAGAGCGGCCACTCCGCCGTACACCGATGACACCATCGGGGAATAGACGAGTCCCAATTCGAGAAACTTAGCCCAAAGCAGTTGAATGATTTCAATGGCTTCATCCCTCGTGATCCTGCCCTGGGCAAGGTCTCTCTCGTAAAAAGGGCCGAAGATCTTGTCAAACCGCACCCCAATCCCCAGGGTCGTGTATTCGAGATACCGCACCAGATGAATGAAATGGAAGAATTGAACCGCCTCCAGGAAGGTCCGCGGGGGGTTGGCCGGAACCCATTCACAATTGCGGGCAATCTCCTCAAGGTGCTCTCTTCGTTGAGCGTCCTCTTCCGATCCGGCCATTTCCCTTGCAAGATCCGCGTAACGCTTCGCAAAATCGATGACCGCCTGCAACGCGATGATGACCGAATCGAGGAATTCTTTTTGATCCACATAATCCGGAGGGATGTCTCTCCCTATCTCCTCAAGCCTATCCCTTGCCATCTTGATTCGCCCGTTGAGTCCGGTCCGAAACAGGTCTTCATAGTCCGGAATTCCCAGTTCGGAACCATGGAGCCACAAGAACGTCCCTTCGTAGGGCCAGTACTTGGCCAGATCCCCGGAGAACACATCATTTACCCGGTCCGACATAGATTTGCCTTTCCAGTACGCGCAAATCTCGTCCAGTTCCTTTTTCCCCTCATCGTCCAGGAGTGATTGGCCGGCCTCGCTCTGAACCAGCCTCTTTACGGATCTCCAGTTTAAATCAATGGGGTGGTACAGCCCGTTCGGATCCTCGGTCTGATATCCCACAACGCGTTCCCAGTCTCTGATGTAAACGGCCATGTTGTTGAGCATATGAGACAGCGCTTTGGCGCGACGTATGACCATCGCCTGTCCGTCCGTTTCCTTGAATGACTCGGTCATCAAGCGCGACCGCTGAACATCCAGGGTGATCCCCGGCCCAAACATTGTGCCGTCTACTTCTTCCTTCCTCGTGCCTCGGCGAACGTTTTTCACAGCTTTGCTCACCAGGCTGCTCTTCAGTTGTTCCGCTAATTGCACTTTCTTCCCTCCCAACGTGGTGGATCTCGTAATGTGTCCATTCCTATCAGAATGAATGCACTGGGAAGTCCCCCGAGTTTCGTCTCTAGCCGACTATCCAAGAGGGCGACGCATGCGTCGCCCCTACGGCGTGGACCCGCGACTTTGGGGACATTTTCATGTTTCGTTGTGCCTCAGTTTCTTGGCATATAAGTTCCTATTGAAACGGCGGCCTGTCCGGACCGGGCCATTTATTTAAGCAGGCTTTTCAAGCGCCGGATTTCGGTTTCCAGTATAGAGACATAGGCTTCCAGGTCTCGCTGCTTGCTCCGTGCCTTTTCCAGGTGAGGCTCAAGGACCTCAACAGACTTCTCGATCAGCTTCCTTTCTGTTCGGTCCTCCCATAAAGTCGGGGCCATCTCTTTGATTTCGGCCAGGGAAACCCCTAGAAGCTTGGCGCGTCGTACCAGGCGCAGCGCATAAAGATCGCGCTCTGTGTACCTTCGGTACCCATTGGGAGCGCGTTCGTGGTTCGCCAGGACACCAACCTTCCCGTAGTAGCGTACAGTGTGTGTGCTAACCCCCGCTCGCCGAGCCAGTTCTCCTATGGTCATGGTCTCGGGGGTCTGAGGCGCCGTCGCTTCTTCCTTCATATCACTCGCTCTCACTTTGAAATTCCAGGATCTGTGCTCAGACGGATTCGCCTTTAAGAGAGTAATCTGGGGGAACCTTTTCTCGGTAGAAAAGGTTCCCCCAGACCCCCAATGCTGTTGACTTAAGAAAAAGCCAACCAGTCCCGATCGTCTCCCCGGCGAAAGCCGGGGTCCAGAAGGTACTGAAAGAACTGGATTCCGGCTTTCGCCGGAATGACGGACAATAGTATCCGGATCAACGGTATACGGCTTAAGTTACCAGCATTGCCCCAGACCCCTTCCCAAAGACTTCATCATATGCGGTACCCAAGCGGATTTGGCTGCTCCAGGCCAAAGACTGACACGGCACAGCCGTGACAGTTGCCTTACCCAACGGCTGGAAAGCAGGCAATGAGCCAGACAGAAGTCCGTCGTGAGCCATAACCCCAGGGCATCGGCTTGGTCTTCTGCCGCTCTTCACTCTCTGAACACACACCAAAATTACGAGACTTTTCGCGAAACGGTATCATACGTGTTGAAGTCTGGGCTTCTTGGGGCGCTCTCTCTGTAAGCTACTCCTGAAGCCGCCGAATGGAGCCTATTTCCAGGCGGCTTACAACAGCGCCGGAAATCTCTCCAACCTTAGAGTTAAATCTAAGGTTAAGGTTAGCCCCATGTGCCTGGCGAGTCAAGTCTTTTCTTCATTTGATCGTAGGCCGTCAGTTTCGCGGGGCGGCCGGAACGACCAGATTCTTGCGTCCAACGGATGACAAGAGGGCGCACACACAGGTGCGCCCCTACACTTTGCCCCGACACGGGTCTAAGCCCAGGCGTAGGGGCAGACCCCTGTTCAAGCCAGGGGCAGGCTCTATGTGTCTGCCCTTACAGTTCAAAGCCCCGCGAAACTGAAAGCTTACGTTTGATCTGTGGGGTTTCTCAGTGACGGGAAAGTCCGTATCAAGTGTCGATCCGGTTCGAGCCTTGGTCCTCTCGGAGGCAACCGTCTGCCCGACGGACCATCAGCGCTCGCTGTGAGATCAAGCCTGACGCGGAATGATACCCCTTGCAAGATCCGCCTCGTCATATATCAGCGGAATCGGGACTGTTTGTAGAATCAAAGGGAACTATTTACTCGACAAACTCTAGCCATAGGCTGCTGCCGGCAGTTGACGATTGTCAAATTTTGGGGCAAAAGAGGGGATCAATGCTGTCTGATCGATCCCATGTCAGAACCAATTGGGTCGGAGGTACTGAAACTGAGGAGAGAGATAAGCGCGAATTTACGAGACGGCGTTCAGATGTTGAAGGATTTGAGGGCAGTATTCACGGGGAGGGAGAGATGCTCACACTCTTTACAGAGGATTGGGAAAGGAAATTCCGTCGTAGTCTACGGCGTATTTTTGGCTCCGCCTATGGCATCGCAATGGATCCAGATTTCCTGGATTCCTGGGAAAAGCACGTAGAGGAAATACTAAATGCCACTAATGCCTCTGTTTCAAATCTAGCTCGGATGGGTTGGTTCTTGCCCCATCCTGGCAAGATGCTACAGAGGGAAATAGTCTCCGTCAGGTCGCTTCGTGACAAGAGCGATGAAGAAGTTGACGAATTTATGGGAGATTTCTACGGGGCAAGGTTGCCTGACATTGAAACGGATGTTTGTCGACGTTTTCCGATCAGAAGAAAGGTGCTTAAGTCCGCGTTTGACGCCCACCACAATGAGACCTACGACCTGTCTATACCTGTTTTTCTGGCACAAGCCGACGGGATTTTTCTGGAACTCAGTGGAACAGAAAAAGGTGTTTACAGCCGGAAGCGAGGAACTGGGGATCCCTCGTCCAAGGCTTTCATCGATCAGATGGATCTGGACGATGATTACATGGCGTCATTTCTGGTGCCGCTATGCAGACCGACCGCGCTGAATTATGGAAAGCGTGAGCGTAGGCGTAACCCGGGCTTCCTGAACCGGCACTCTGTGATGCACGGGGTATCCACAGACTACGGAACCAAAATCAACAGCCTCAGAGCGATATCCTTTCTATTCTTTATTGGGACGATCATTGACGAAGGCCCGTGAGACCCCATGAGTGCTAACCTAGTGTAGAAACAGCCGAGTCCTGGAGAGACGTTTCGAAAGTACGCCGGCAATTTATTGCCGGTTTCGCGCCTACGTCCAACTAACCGTGAGTCCCAGAGGGACGACTGAAGTTTTGTTCCTTGGTTGCAGGAATTGAGCATCCCTCCGGGACTGGGTCCGGAAGTTTTGAGGCGCATACCCTGCTCTGCGTGATACACGGTACGAAGAGGGCGTAGCATGCTACGCCCCTACGAAGACCTGCCCGGACAGCTTTTCAAATTATTGGGTCTTCTCGAATTCCTCCGCGCAAGTCAATGATTACCCAAGACCCTATAATCCCGGGGCATAGATAGTCTCCTCAAGAATCGGTTTACGCAGCCTGGGTTTCACGGCGTCCGCTATAACGAGATCGACACCACATCCGAACAGGTCTTCCAAAAAGAACTTCAGACCCATGTAATTGTCGAACGTCTTCCGCTCAAATTCCACGAGGAAATCGATGTCGCTGCTCTCGGACTCTTCGCCCCGTGCATACGATCCGAATATTCCGAGACGGCGGACCCCGAAGCTTAGGACTGTTTCTCGATTTTCTTCGGCCTTTTTCAGGATTTCTTCACGCGTTCTGCGCATGGTGCCTTTCCTCTCAAATCGTTGACCTGGGACACCTCCCGCGACAACGGCCGCCCACATACTTGCAGGATCGGGACTGGTTGTAAAATGAAATTTGGTTTCTTGCCTTCTGCGATGATTCTCTTGCTCAGCTTCAACAGAATTGGTACACGTGAGGAGTGATCCGAAGAAAGCATTCAGAAGTATTCAACGATTACCGATACAGCGGATCGGAATCTCATCCATGCCGGCGCATCCCGCGTGGAGCGCGGCGTGGACCAGAGAGGGGATTTAGACCATGACAAATCAGATGATTCGGGCTTGCGCGGCAATAGCAGCCCTGGGATTAATAACTCTTGCGGGTTGTTCCAAGACCTCGCCTCCCAAGGCCGTGGAAGTCGGGGCAAAACCCGACCTGGCCGCGCACTCCGCGGAGTTCAGGAAAGAGGTGATCAAGGTTACGGACGGCGTGTATGTGGCGGTTGGATTTGGCTTGGCCAACAGCATTCTGCTCGAGGGCGACAACGGCGTGGTCATCGTGGACACCATGGAAAGCGCGGAAGCCGCAACCGCAGTGAAAGAGGCCTTTGACCTGATAACCAACAAGCCGGTCAAAGCAATCATTTATACCCACAACCACGCGGACCATGTTTTCGGTACCCAGGTCTTGGCGGGCGGGCACAATCCTGATGTGTATTCCCACGAGAGCACCCGTTATTACCTGGATCGTGTGGTCAACGTCATCCGTCCTACCATCTACAGGCGGAGCATGCGCCAGTTCGGCGCGCTCTTGCCTGAGGGAGGAGTCATCAACGCCGGCATAGGTCCTCGGCTTCGGTTCGACAAGTCGAGCACCATCGCGCTGGTTTTTCCGACCAAGACTTTCTCAGGCGACCGCCTCGATGTGCAAATAGCGGGCATGAAGCTCCAGTTGTTTCACGCGCCCGGGGAGACCAACGATCAGATATTCGTGTGGCTGCCGGAAAAGAAGGTGCTGCTGCCCGCGGATAATTTCTACAAGGCTTTCCCCAATCTGTATGCCATCCGCGGAACCCCTTATCGGGATGTAACCCAGTGGGTGAGAAGCCTTGACAAGATGAGGGCGCTCCAACCCGAATTTCTCGTGCCGAGTCACTCACGGCCGTTAAAAGGAGCGAACAAAATCTACGCGACCCTCACCAATTATCGCGACGCGATACAGTTCGTTCACGACCAGACTATCCGGCTCATGAATCAAGGTCTCACCCCGGATGAAATCGTGGAACGGGTGAAACTGCCCGCGCATCTGGCGGGGCTTCCTTACCTTCATGAGTATTACGGCACAATGGAATGGTCGATCAGGGCCGTCTACAATGGTTATCTGGGTTGGTTTGACGGCAATGCCACAAATCTCTTTCCGCTGCCACTACAGGAGCGAGCGAAACGATTCGCCGGCCTTGCCGGAGGAAAGGACGCTCTGCTGGCCCGAGCCAGGGACGCGGTTGCAAAGAATGATCACCAATGGGCCCTGGAACTCACCGACCAGTTGCTCATCCTTAACCCGGATCTCAAGGAGGCGCGTGATCTAAGGGCCTCCGCGCTCTCCTCACTCGGCCAAAAGCAGATTAATGCCAACGCGCGCAACTACTACCTGACACAGGCGCTGGAGACGCAAAAGAAGCTCGAAATAGGTACCAGGAAAGTCACGGAAAAGGACCTGGTCCACAAAATCCCGCTCAAAGCCATCTTCAACTCCATGACCGTGAACCTGAACCCGGCCGAAAGCTCCGACACAAATACCATCGTGGGCTTCCGCTTCCCGGACACCAAAGAGGAATTCATGGTGCACGTGCGCCGGGGCGTAGCCGAGATTCAACCGCACTTCCCCAAGAATCCCCATATCACCGTGACCGTGGATTCCAATGTTTGGAAGGAGATCGTGGCCGGCATCCGAAGTCCCGCAATAGCATATGCCAGGGGCGAGGTCCGGATCGACGGGGGCGCCCTGAATCTGGTCGGCTTCCTGAAGCTGTTCAAGGCGGATTAATGCCGACGATCATGCCTATAGCTGTTGCCGAGGTTTCTGCCTGATTGGAAGGTCATTCCCGCACGTAGCCAAAATCCCCCCTTGCCTCCCTTTGACAAACGCGGTTTGGGGGGATTTCCCGGTCGCCAGGGATGAAATGGGTGGACATGTTGGATCAGTCTGACACGCTCTTAATCACGTATCCGGGCATCACCTCTTCTCTTGACCTGGTGATGATCATCATTGAATTGTCTTCAAAAGCCTTCAGAATCATACCCTCACCCACGTACCGATCCGGGATTGAAAGTCGCCTTTCCACAAAGTATGGGTCCGCCACAGGATGGGAGGGTTTGTAAATGTTGAGGAGTATTCCCTCCTTCATGCCCTCGGTTTTGCCTCGGTCAATGAACACCAGGTCGTTCTCGAAATTGGCTGTGGCTTGAGCAAAAGACGACCGGTTGGCTGAGCTTATTACCGTTCCCGTCAGTAGCCGGTGAGTCTTGGTAGGAACGATTTGACGGCGCCTGGGTGTGAACAGGCACACCTTGTCCCCCTTCTTTATCTCAAAGTAACTCTCCAGTATTATGGCCGTGGTGAGTTCGTGCCCGGTGCTGACAACCTCCAATTCCCCGACAACCTCGGCCATGTGTCCGATCTTCTTCTCAAGATTCAGCGGATGTGTCAGTGGCCCCCTGTCTCGATAGATGCCGAAACGATCCCCCACCAGAATCACTTGCCGCTTGGACGGCCGAAAACGCACGTACACCAGGTCTCTGTCAAGGTAATATTCCCTATGTGTCTCCGGCGCGGTGACTATGTATCCCCACAGGCGAGTAGGCCTGCGGCTGAGCTTGAACCTGAAATACTTCTTGTCGTACGGAATGCCGGTAAGGGGAATCTTGGTCACGAGCACTCGATACTGATCCGGAATTCCTGTGGGCGGAAGGTACCCCTGATTCACCATGTTGTAAGCGAATCTATCGTGATACAAATCTATTTTGGACCCCGGCTTAAGGGGCTCGATTTCCGGACTTGCCACAGTGTCCTTCATGCGCACCGACGGGTTCTGATTCCACAAGAAGGGCCAAAGAGCCGGGTTGGCGTAATACAGCCCCGCAATTCCATAAAGAGTGTCTCCGCGCTGCACGGTGTATTGGGCATCGGGTCTGGGAAATAGCTCGAACGCGCCCGATGCCGTCTGGAGGCAGGGAAGGAGAGTCGCGATGAGGGCCGACAGCACAATAACCCTGCACTTTGTGTTCATGAAACATCTCCTTAAGGTCTCAGGCAATAATTTGGTTTATTCTTTCCTTTTAAACACATAGTTTTATATATCTTTTTTCTCTCAGTTTGTCAAGCGTATTCCGGCCTTCCAGGTAGCCATTCAGTTTCGGGGGGGCTTCGAAGGCAAGGGCAGACACATAGAGCCTGCCCCGGATCCCGGATCGTAGTCCGGGACAGGCCCCGATCCGGGGTCTGCCCCTACGTCTCGGCCCAGACCCGTCATGGGGCACCGATTCACCTGGGCTGGATTTGTCTAGGAAGCGGGGTAGGTCCTGGTTGTGGGGACGAGGCAAGCGGGGTCGGGCAAAAGATCGAGACGAGTTCGGAGAAGGTCGAGTCGAGTATTAGTCGCTCATTCTTCAATTGAGACAGCCGTTGTTTTCGTGCCGTTGCATTGGCCCTCAGAAAGGATGCATCCCTTGTGAGCAATCTCCAGGCCGGTAGTTTTTCCATCTCTTTTTTCGTAAGAGCGGTAATCAATCCTGACCGCTCCAGTTCTCTGAGCCTCATCAATCGTTGAAGCGGGGTTGCTTTCCTGTAATCCTTTTCGATGGCCAAAGCTTCCGCGGACAGAATGGCCTCGGTTGGAACCCGGTAGTGCCAGCCCACGAGGCCTTCCTCTTTGAGGTTTTTGAGAATTTTGAGGGCTTGGACCGGCGTGGTTTTTTGGTACCGGTCGGCTCCGGTCATCAGTGCGCCCGCGTAAAGCCGAGCATAGCTGAGGGCGACCGACCAATCCACCAGCTTTTGGCTCATGAGTTTCCTCAGGAGTTCCAGTTTCTTGCGTGGCGCCGCGTCCAAATAGTCGGTTTCGGCAACCAGGTATTCGCTCACCAGAATGCGGTTGAGGAAATCCCGGGGTATTCTCAGGCGGCTGAGCTTATCGTCGTTGGTCAGATCCGCCCATCTCTTGAGTCGCTGCAGCGGATCATCCGGTTCCCTCAAATAGAGATCGGTCCAGTCAAGTATGGGAAGTGCTACGTTGGATTGTTTGAGTTTCTTGGATCTGAGCAGGTCTGCTGTCAAACGCAGCTTTTCGATTGTCTTCTTTCCTTTGAACAGAGGTGATTCAATGACTCCGGAAACAACGTCAAAAACGTCGGTTGCTTCGGCGTAACAGGCGCAAAGCGCCGTGAATCCGAGCACAGCCGGAATCACGACAAATCTGGCGAGATTCCGGTTCCGATTAAGAAGCCTTGTTACCGGAACCATTATAGTCATATATCGTAACCGTTCAACGTGAACCGTACAAGCTCCCGGAATTACGCATGGGGGAGCTACTGGGCGTAGGGCCGATTTGCGGGCCGGTTGGTGTGGGGAGCTTCATTTATAGTCCGTAGCGACCCGCCGGGCGTGGGCGTTTCGAGTAAGGTTTTGCGTCTATGCTTCGCACGGGGACACCGGGATATCGAGGGATGGGCCTACTTGGTCGAAGAGACGGATATGTCGTGGAGAACCTATTACCACCACGTCGAGTGGGCCCTCCAGCGGCGCCGGGAGCAGAACCGCTTCAAGCCCGGTGAACCATTACCATATATCAAGTGGGTACACCCGAAACGACCTGATTGGTCAGGGCGGCGTTTTCTTTTGAAAACCTCCCCAACACGTGAAACCAGATGAAATGCCCATATGAAAAAACTGCGGCAAGAACAAGACCGGCCGGCACGAAACCTGCGCCGGTAATGTCCGAAACAAGAACACCGATGATCGACGCACACAGGCACGCAAGCCCCGTTGCTACAGATATTGCGGCCAGCATAAGGTAAGGACGTCCTCCTTTCTTGATCATCATCATTGCCCCGGCGGGACTCAGAGCAAGACCCACGTTTTGTGAAGCCTGCAGAATCACCAGGCTTGCCGGTATCACAAACATGGAGGCGACAAAGATTCCCACGGTCACAACCATGAAAAGGTATCCAAGCATAGTCATGGCATTCAGGAAAAACATGATCATGAGCACCAGTGAAATTCCAACAGGAACAAGCGAGTAAACGAGCAACACGATGAAAACGCTGACCCCGTTGAGTCCCATCTCGGCAAATTTTCCGAAATTCCAGGGAGGTGGAGGATTATCCGGGAACTTCTCGCTTGTCTGCATAAGCGTTGTCAGATATCCGTAAAGCACCATCCACCCCAGAATATTTACGGGAAGTCCCACCCTGAAGTGGAAACTCAACACCGCTGACAGCACAAACGCGATTCCGAAAAAAATCGCCAGGGGTTGCCAATTGCCTGAGCCCAGCGGATAGGACATTATTCCGGGTACCTGCTCGTAGAACAGCGGCCCTTGATCCTGTTGGATCTTCTGTCCCTCGTGGTGTATGGAGTCCGGCATTTTGATCGAGGGAAGCGGCCTGGATGCATTGCTGATGTCCACGCCACCCAGTTGATCCCTGAATTCAGAGAGTTCCGCCGCTTTGACCCACGGTCTTTCCCCCATTCTCAGTGAGGTTTCCGGGCCGACCTCTCCACGCTGGATCATGGCGCTGATTTCTTCATCGGCAAACGGACCTTTGACTTCGTCCTGTGCCAGCACAACCCACTGCTTATCGGTCTCATCGCCCCCCCCCGTCGGCGCAGGGCCCTGGTCGAACGTGTGCGAGCCCACGCTGCTGGGCGTCGCGGGAACCGACGGCGCTGCTCCCGGATCCGCGAAATTCTGTTGGTCGGACGCCTGAATTGTGTCGAATACCGAGGTGGGAGCCCGAGGGGGAGACGGCGGCCCGGAAGGCGCCGTAGCCTTAGACGCGGATTTGACCTTGAACTTCAAAACCTTGCCGCATTTCTTACACTTGAAACTGACAGGCTTGTCCGTTACCGGGACCCGCAGCTTATACGTTGAACCGCAGCCGGTGCACTTGATTCGGGTCTCTCTCTTCTCCATGTCACTCCCAATTGGGGGTCGGCCTCATATGTCGCCGGAAGAATGGAAGAACACTGGTCTTCTCAACCCTCTTATTCCGAGCGCAATCTTAGAATAAAACTGTGTTCATGGGAAGCAATTTATTTTGGGGTCGCGGAACGCGACGAGATCTTCGACCACATCGAGCAACGGAACAGACCCCTCAGTTGGGCGCGGTGTACCCAAGGTGTCGAGGGGTCTACAACCCGGCGCGATCGAGGAGCCCCTTGGAGTTTTCTTCCAAGCACTGTATTGTAAGGTGAGCCCGGCTCGGGGCCTTCCCCAAAAGTAATAGTTCACCGGGCTTGAAGCGGTTCTGTGCCCGGTGAGGATGGAGGGGGAGACTCATATCCCCCTCCAAACCTCCCCCATACGTAGTTTCAAGGAGTTGTACTTGTCGCGGTGAACCCTTACCCCCAAAAAACACTGGAGGCGGCTTTTGATTGACTTCCACACACACACATATTTCAGTGACGGAGTCCTGGGTCCGAGCGAACTTGTCCGACGGGCACTGGTAGCAGGTTATCGGGCCATAGGAATCGCAGACCATGTGGACGATTCCAACCTTGACTTCGTGTGTCCCAGGATCGTCAAGGTTGCCCGGGAACTGAACGATTTTCAGGAAACCCTGGTGATCCCCGGGGTGGAAATCACTCATGCTCCGCCCGGCAGGACAGGGGACTTGGTGACCCGTGCCCGGGAACTCGGGGCCGCGCTCGTTGTCGTTCACGGGGAATCACCCGTGGAACCCGTCGCACCCGGCACGAATCGAGCAGCCATAGAGGCGGGCGCAGACATACTGGCCCATCCGGGGTTCATAACTCTTGAGGAAGCAAAGGCCGCGGCACAACAAGGGGTCTTTCTGGAGATAACCTCCAGACGCGGACACAGTCTCACCAACGGCCACGTGGCGAGGATCAGCGCTGAAGCGGGAGCTGCACTGGTTGTAAATACGGACTCCCATGCCCCCGAAGACCTGATAAGCCGTGACTCTGCTCTCAAAATCCTTATGGGCGCCGGGATGACCCTGAAAGAGGCTGAAGCCGTGTTTCGGAACAACGAGACCTTATTTCAGAGTTTGAAAGAGAAACTTGCACAGAGCAATTGAAGTAATGACCAAACCTTCAGTGTCTAAAACAGGAAGATCTCGGCTCAGCCCGATTTTCACCGCCATAATAGTTGCGGCTTGGCTGGCTCTGGTGGTTTTACTGGTGAAGGATCGTTATTTCGCGGTGCCTTCCGTGATCTCCGACTCCTTGCAGATAGCCGCGGTGGAATCGGACGACTGGTTCATAATTCGCATCAGGGGCGCCTATTCCGGCTTCGCTCGATCCAGGCAGATCAGGAGCGACGATCACTGGACCATCCGTGACGAGCTGAACGTCTCTTTGAATCTGCAGGGCCGTATCAAGCCCATATCTATTGTGAGCCAGTCGGATGTGGATGACCGGTTCAGGCTGATGTCGTTCAGTCTAAGGGTTTCGTCGGGCATAATATCCTTCCAATTGCAGGGCCGGGTTTCGGGGGACCATGTCATCATCGAGCGTCCCGGAACCCAGGGCGGTGGAACCCGCAAACTCAGACTGCGTGAACGCCCCCGCATCACGCGCTCGCTGGGATTGCCCCTGCCGCTGACCGGTTTGAAGGTGGGACAGATCATCCGACTGCCGATTTTTGATCCGGTGGAAGGGGGTAAGTCGGACGCGACCATCAGGGTTCTTGAACAGGCTGATCTGCTCATATCAGGACAGAAGTTTGCAGCATGGCGCGTTCGTGCCGAGTATCGGGCCATGGAACTGGTCATGTGGATTGACGATGAGGGAAGACTTCTGAAAGGGATCATGCCTCTGGGGATCACGGTGATCCGATCTACCAGGCGTGAGATATCCCGCTGGATGAGGACCACAAGGAAACTGCCCGACATGCTCGTGCTGACCGGCGTCCCTCTTGAGGGGTCAATTCCTGACCCCAGGAACCTGAAACTGCTGCGCTTGAAGGTCCAAGGGGCCCCGGACCTGCACATCCCCACTGATGGACTCCGACAAACCCGCGTTGGTGACGAACTGGTGATAAAGAGGCGCAAAATTCCTGAAGCGAGCTATTCTCTCCCTTGCGCTGACAAGAAAATGGCACGATTCCTGGAATCATCTCGTTTCATTCGGAGCGATCATCCCAAAATCATGGAAAAGGCCCGGGCGATCGTGGGGGATGCAAAGGATCCTATCACGGTAGCCGGACTCATAAACCAGTGGGTTTTCACGCATCTCAAGAAGGTCCCCACTCCCTCGGTTCCCGACGCGTACACAGTGCTTCAAACCAAGCAAGGAGACTGCAACGAACACGCAATCCTTGCCGCTTCCCTGGCACGCGCGGTGGGGCTCCCCTCACAAGTTGTCGTGGGGCTGGTCTACGCAAACGACGGGTTCTTCTATCACGCGTGGGTGGAGTATTGGGCCGGGAAGAGGTGGGTCACAGGCGACCCGCTCATGAACCAGCTGCCCGCAGACCCCACACATGTGGCGCTCATTTACGGAGATGTGGACAAACACCTTAATGTGGTATCGTTCCTTGGTCGGTTGAAACTGAAAGTCGCAAAGGCAGAATAACCGGCACAACGAATTTCCGAAAGCGGTATTATACCAGACAACCGACTCTTTCTATGCCGCCGCGCACTGGAAATGGATTCTACGGCCGGAACCCTCCTCCCTCGACGGAAGGGGGTATAGGCGTTAACTTATACCAGTTCTCGAAAGTTTTCACGGATTCGCAGACTGGAAAGTCTGCGCCACAGGAAGAAGTTTCGGAGGAATCCGGAATTAATTTCGAGAATCGCTATAGACCGTGCTGACGAGATGTTCCGGAGGAACACTGGATAGTAACCCGGCGATTCATCGCCGGGTATGCCGTGCCTGCCAACCGGCCCGAGTCCCGGAGGGACGGCTGAACTCCGACGAGCAGGGAAGGAATTTCAGTCGTCCCTCTGGGACTCGGGAGTTGCTTTGTAAGGACAGCGTACCCCGGAATGAATTCCGGGGTTACTATCAGGAGTCCCTCCGGGACTCGCAGTCTGTTCACCAGGTTAGCGCCGAATCTCAATGCGCATCACTATACCAGGTTGATTCACCATGATAAAAATAGACAATCTCTCCAAGCGGTTCGGAAAGACACTCGCGGTTGATCATATCAGCCTCCAGGTTCCTCCGGGCCAAGTCATGGGATTCCTCGGGCCCAACGGAGCAGGGAAGACCACCACCATACGCATGCTTGCCGGCCTCATGAAACCAGACACAGGCACTATAATCCTCGACGGGCACAAACTGGATGAAGAGCCTGAACAGGCCAAAGGGATCACCGGTTTCGTTCCGGACAGACCCTACCTGTACGAGAAACTCACCGGATGGGAGTTCCTGGAATTCAGCGCGGGAATCTACAGGGTCTCCAAAGACGAACTCGAAGAACTCGGAATGCGATACCTTGAGATGTTCGATCTGCTCGACTGGAAAGACGAACTCATCGAGGGATACTCGCACGGTATGAAACAGCGCCTAATTATCAGCTCCGCGCTTCTTCACAGTCCCAGGATCTTTATCATCGACGAGCCCATGGTGGGACTGGATCCGAGAGGAGTGCGACTGGTCAAGAACCTCTTTACGAGCATGGCCCAATCCCACGGTATGGCGGTTTTCCTTTCCACACACACACTCGCCGTGGCCGAGGAAATCTGCACCATGATCAGTATCATCCACAAAGGGAAGCTCATCGCATCCGACACGCCCGAGAATATCAAGAATACCATTGCCAGGACTCGTGGAAACCTGGAAGAGGCTTTTCTCAAACTCACCGAACCGGATGAAATGGACAGCCTCAAGAGCAGCCTGGGAATCGGGAAGCTGATCTGATACCGCTTCGCCATTTACAGCAAGTGTCAAAAGAGTTGACCGATATTTCAGATACGGTTCCTGTGCTCACAGTGAGGAAATCCCCCCAACCTCCCTTTGCTAAACTGACTCTTGCCCACACGTGAGACAGTGGGTATCGCTACCACCTGTGATTCCGGCCAGTTGGCCGGCAGGTGAAACTGTCCCCCGGGGCAAAGAGGGCGACGCATGCGTAGCCCCTACAGCGGACCCCCCGCATCAATGCCCTCCGGCCGAAGCCCCGGACCAGTGAACAACGGAAAGCACTTTCATATTTCGTTGTCGCTTTCTTGCGATGATAGTTGGTATTACTCTTTTGTCTCTGCCGCTCTTGCGGGGCAAAGGAAATTCTGTTAAGGTTTGGCAATCAAAGGACGGCAAACTGTAATATATTGATATCACGGGCCAATAGGAGCAAAGGAGACACATATGAAGAGATCCAGAACTAGAGGCGCCCTATTGTTCATTGTGTTGCTGGTGCTCGGTTTTGTGGCCCTGGTCGCGGGCTTGTCTCTAGTTGTAGGAGATGAGGACGACTCAGGTCTGGCTGACCTCTTCTCACTTGGAAAGAAGATCGGTGTCGTGAAGGTGGAAGGCACGATCATGTCGTCTCAGCCCATACTAAAAGAACTCCGCAAATTCAGTAAGAAATCTTCTGTCAAGGCAATACTGATCCGAATCGATTCTCCGGGTGGAGCGGTGGCGCCTGCCCAGGAAATCTACCGTGAAATCGGGAAGATCAAGAAGAAGAAGCCAGTGATAGCCTCCATGGAGACCATTGGAGCGTCCGCGGCTTATCTCATTGCCAGCAACTCGGATCGCATAGTCTGCTCCCGGGGCACGATCACGGGCAGTATCGGCGTGATAATGATGCTCCCTGAAATACACGAGGCGATCAAGCGAATGGGCATAGGCGTAAACGTCATAACAGCCGGCAAGTTCAAGGACATGGGCTCCGCTGTTCGGCCGCTGAGGGAAGATGAACGCAAGTATCTGAAAGCTTTCGCGAAAGAAGTACACGAACAGTTCATCAGCGCGGTGGCTACGGGCCGCAAGGGCAAGATCGAGCGAGAAAAGCTGAATTCCGTTGCGGACGGAAGGTTCTTTACGGGTGAAAAGGCCAAGGAACTCGGACTGGTGGACTCACTGGGAAATTTCTACGATGCAGTGAAAATTGCCGGCACACTGGGCGGCATCGAGGGTGATCCAAAGCTTGTTTATCCGGAGAAAGAGTGGGATAGCTACCTGGACACGTTTTTTGAATCTGCTGCGAGCGCAGTGGCCAGGGCCGTGAGCAGGGCGTCGCTTGGCGGCTTAACGCCTTCGTTTCGATAGACAGACGCAATATCACTATGGAATGGAGAAGGGTTGATGGTTTTGAAAGAGTCTCTCACCTTTGACGATGTGATCCTGGAACCCGGTTATTCCGAGGCTCTTCCCACGGAGGTCGATGTGAGCACTCGACTTACGCGGGAAATCTCTCTGAATGTCCCTGTGCTGAGCGCGGCAATGGACACGGTCACCGAGTCGCAAATGGCTATCAGTCTGGCCCGACAGGGAGGCATGGGAGTGATACACAGGAATCTCTCCGTCCGCGAGCAGGCCAGGGCCGTGGACCGTGTCAAGCGCTCGGAATCCGGCATGATTCCTGACCCCATAACTGTCAGCCCCGAGCAAAAGATATCGGACGCGTTTGAGCTCATGCGAAAATACGGTATTTCCGGTTTGCCGGTCACCGTGGCCGGGTACCTCAAAGGAATACTTACACACCGGGACCTGAGATTCGTGGACAACATGGAGATCAAGGTCCAGGACGTGATGACTCATAAGAACCTCGTTACTGTCGACGAGGAGATCAGTGTGGAAGAGTCCAAAACCCTGCTCCACCAGCATCGCATCGAAAAACTGCTCGTGGTCGACTCGGAATTCCGCCTGAAGGGTCTGATCACCATCAAGGACTTGCAGAAGGCCATTACTTTCCCCGACGCGGTAAAGGACAAGTTGGGTCGCCTGATTGTTGGGGCCGCAATCGGGGTTGGGGAGGATCGGGACGAAAGGGTAAAGGCCGTCAGGGACAGGGGCGCAGATGTAGTCTGCGTTGACACCGCGCACGGCCACTCAAAGAACGTGGTGGACGCTGTGCGTGAGATAAAGATGAAGTACCCGGATTTACAGGTAATAGCCGGCAATGTGGCCACAGCGGAAGCTGTTGAAGATCTGGCAAGAGCAGGCGCTGACGGCATAAAGATAGGAGTGGGCCCTGGGTCCATTTGTACCACCAGGATGGTGGCAGGTGTGGGCGTGCCTCAGATTACGGCGATCATGGACTGCGCGAAGAAGGCGCGAGAATTTGACATTCCGATAATCGCGGACGGCGGAATCAAGTTCTCCGGTGATGTAACCAAGGCAGTGGCCGCGGGCGCGGACACCGTGATGATCGGCGGTCTGCTGGCCGGAACTGATGAAAGCCCGGGCGAGACCGTGCTCTATCAGGGCAGGTCTTACAAGGCGTATCGAGGCATGGGTTCCCTCGAAGCAATGAAAGAAGGTTCTGCGGATAGGTATGCCCAGCACAAGGGTGTGCCCGACTTCAAGCTGGTACCCGAGGGCATAGTGGGAATGGTCCCCGCCAAAGGTCCGGTGGCGGACTCGATCAATCAGTTGGTCGGGGGGCTCAGAGCCGGAATGGGGTACGTCGGGGCTCGCACCATAGGGGAACTGCAAGAGAAGGCCAAATTCATGCACATAACCGCTGCCGGGCTCAAGGAATCCCACGTTCACGACGTGGTCATAACAAAGGAAGCGCCAAACTATCGGCCGGAGCCGTGATACCACGGCTTGTAACGGGCGCGGTTGCCGATACTGACTCACATGCCTCAAGATCGAGGTACGACCAAGTCTAGAAGCCCTTTCCGCATCTTCGTCCTCCTGAATTCTGAACAGAGGAAATAGAATGATTCGATCTTTGGTTTTCGGCGCCACAGGGTACACCGGGATAGAACTTGTTCGGCTTCTATCGGCTCATCCGGATGTTGAGCTTGTGGGAGGGAGTTCGCGCCAATGGGCGGGAAAGAACGCCTCGGACGCGTTTCCATTCATTTCAGCGCCTGAAGATTTCCCCATATTTTCCCTTGAAGATCTGCTCGCGGAACCACAAGCCGAAGTGGCGTTCTTGGCGCTGCCTCATGGCGGATCAGCGTCTACCATCAGGCCTCTTCTGAACTCAGGCCTAAAGGTGGTGGATTTGTCCGCGGATTGTAGGCTCCACGACGCGGGCGTGTACGGCCAATGGTATGGCGAGCACAGTGATCCGCAAATCCTTCCCAAGGCAGTGTATGGTCTTCCGGAAATACACAGGGACGCGATCCGCAAATCGCACCTCGTTGCCAATCCCGGTTGCTATCCCACGAGCGCAATTCTAGGAATCGCTCCGCTGCTGAAGCGTGATGACGTAGACACTACACGCCCCATTGTGGATTCCAAATCCGGAATATCCGGGGCCGGCCGAGGAGCCAAGCTCACAACCAGCTTCTGCGAAACCGGCGAGGGATTCAAGCCCTACGCAGTGATCGGCCACAGGCATATACCGGAAATGGAGCAAGAGCTGTCGGAGCTGGCCGGGGAGAGCATAAAGGTGCGATTCACGCCGCACCTGATACCTGCCTCACGGGGCATGGTGAGCACCATCTATCTGCCGCTGAAAGCTGATGTCGCCTCGGAAGAGCTTCGGCAAGAATACGAACGGTTCTATTCCGATGAGCCGTTTGTTAGAGTTCTCCCGGCAGGATCATTTGTGGACACCTCCTATGTCCGGGGTTCCAATCTGTGCTTGATTGCAGTGGAAAAGGACGAACGAACAGACCTTTTGATCGTCATGAGCGCCATAGACAACCTGGTCAAGGGCGCCTCTGGAGCAGCCGTGCAAAACATGAACCTTATCATGGGGTTGGATGAGACCGCGGGACTGCGTGCACTCCCGATGTTTCCTTGACGGTAATGGTTCACCGGGCTTGAAGCGGTTCTGCGCCCGGTGAGAATGGAAGGGGCGACGCAATTGGAAGACGGAGAGGTGTGCCGCGCTTTTCTGTCACGTACGAGTGGGAATAGAGTACAATTTGCGAATCGAGCACTGGATTGCGGGTGTAACGAGGTGTGAAGACCCCCTCACCCTAACCCGCCCCCATTTTGGGGGAGAGGGGACTCCTCTTGCCCCCTCTCCCTCTGGCAGAGGGGTGGGGTGAGGGATTTCCGGATAAACGGCGCCGACAAATTCGCACAGCACACGACGGAGAGAAGGATGTCCCCAAAAGAGAAGAATGTTGGAGTGGATCTGGGATTGACGGATGAAGAGAAGCAGGAGCTCCATCGCATCGCCAGAACGGTTATTGAGAAGAAAACCCGTGGTGAGGAGGTTCCGGGCTTCTCTGCTTCCACGGAGAAGCTCACGGAGCCCCGGGGCGCGTTCGTGTCCCTGTATAAGAAGGGAATGCTCCGGGGATGCATAGGTTCGATCTACCCTGAAGAGCAACTCTACAAGGTAATTGAAGATATGGCTGAATCAGCCGCGTTTCGCGATCCAAGGTTTCGGCCGATCGCTGAGGAAGAACTACCGCATCTGGACCTGGAAATTTCGGTGCTGACTCCCCTTGAGCGAATCCACGATCCCGAAGATGTGGAAGTGGGGCGCCACGGCATTCTTGTTCGCAAAGGACCCTATTCAGGCTTGCTCCTGCCTCAGGTTGCTACGGAAAGGGACTGGAACAGGATCACTTTTCTCGAACAGACCTGTAGAAAGGCCGGCCTGGAAGCCGACGCATGGAAGGACAAGGAGGCCGAAATATATGTCTTCTCAGCCGATGTCTTCTAATGAAGCGCCGGAACACCGCAACCTGAACAAGAAAGCTGTGGCCCTGTTTTCAGGCGGGCTGGATTCATCCCTCGCGATCCACCTGGTTATGCAGCAGGGCATTGATGTTACTGCACTTCACTTTACGTCCTTCTTCTCTCCATCGGGCGTATCGGATGATAGGTCTCCTGTTGTGGTCGTCGCGCGGCAGTTGGGCGTGAACCTGGTTTTCCGGTCCAGGGGAGACGATTTTCTAACTGTTATCCGCAACCCCCGCCACGGGTACGGAAAGAATCTGAATCCCTGCATAGACTGCCGCATTTACACCTTTATTAAGGCCAAAGAGATGCTCGAGGAGATCGGCGCCTCTTTCATCGTCACCGGCGAGGTGGTCGGCCAGAGGCCCATGTCCCAGAGAAAGAACACCATACGAATGATAGAAAAGCGGGCCGGATGCGATGGGATTGTGCTACGACCTCTCTCCGCCAAGCTGCTCCCTCCAACCATTGTGGAGGAGGCGGGCATGGTCGATCGGGAGCCGCTCCTGGACATAGCCGGTCGAGGCAGAAAGACACAACTGCGCCTTGCCGAGGAAATAGGCCTTCAGGGATACGCTCCTCCTGCCGGTGGATGCCTGCTGACCGACCGGTCCTATTCGGGGCGCCTGAGGGACCTGTTCGAAGATGAGAAGGAGGTCTCTCATGAGGAACTGCAACTGCTCAAGACCGGAAGACATCTGCGATTGAGACCAGGTTTGAAAATCGTGGTTTCTCGACGGGAAGAAGAGAACCTGCGACTGAAGGAAATGACGGCTGCGGGCACAATATACTTCCCCATCGACTTCCCCGGGCCTCTGGTTATGGTTCATGGTAAAGCTGAGCCCCAGGAGGAGATTCTGATCGCAAGTGTTCTGCGCAGGTACTCAAAAAAGGACGCGCGAAAGGAATGGATCGGAATCATGGAGCCCGAATCAGGCGAACGTCGTATCCAGGTCACTGATGTCGCTGACGACCAATGGATCCAGGATCACATGATCTGACCGCGCGCGGTTCGGGAAAGCCGTGCGGGCCATGAAAGGAGACAACATTGTACTGTCCTCATTGCGGCGGAGATATCGACGCGGCCCGGGACCAACGGTTTTGCCCGTTCTGCGGCCGTCCCATCGAAGCGCGGGGCCCGCATGACGAGAAAGCCCCCTTCCCCGGCTCCGAACGGCAATATTGCCCGTGGGAAGACCAGGAGAATCTCGGGTTCGTACAGGGCATCGTGGATACCGTGCAGGCCAGTATGTTTCATCCTGCTGATTTCTTTTCCCGGATGCCCAAGACCGGAGGGTACTTGTCCCCTTTGCTCTACGCTCTCATTGTGGGTACTGTGGGGAGCATGGTGGGCTTCTTGTGGGGATTTGTTATCGAGTATCCATTCTCCTCAGGTGAACATCTCTCAGGCGGCATCGCCATATTCGCCGGCCTGGCAATACCGGTGATGATTCTCGCGGCGCTCTTCATTTCCGCTGTGGTGCTCCAAGTCTGCCTGTTCGTGCTCGGCGGTGCAAACGAAAACCTGGAGGCCACCTTCCGGGTAGTCTGCTACTGCTCGGGACCTGAACTGTTGAACATAATCCCAATTGTGGGGGGACTCATAGCGCTTGTCTGGAAGATCTACATGACCGTTGTCGGCCTAGCCCGCGTCCACCGCATAAGCGTCCCGATAGCCATTGTCGCGCTCATACTACCGTCCATCCTGTGCTGCGCCTTGGCAGTGGGCGCGCTGTTGCTGGCCTTGCCCGCATTGGGGCTCTTCTGACGTTACGACATTGGTTCAGTATCGACACGCTCACAGTGTTTTACCGGGGGATAAGGAGGAGACATACATGGATTTCAGGCTCACTCCGGAGGAACAGTCGTTCCAAAAGGAATTTGCTTCGTGGTTGGAGAAAAACCTTCCCGATGGCTGGGATGACGGCCCTCGTCGTCTCTACGACTCCTGGGATGAATATTCAGCGCTTCATCGTGATTTCCAGAAGCGGCTCTTCAATGCCGGGTACGCGGGCATGCAATACCCCAAGGAGTACGGAGGACAAGGCCGAGGCCTGATGGAGGAGATCATTGTTAACGAGACGATCGCCTCCACCTGCATGGAACTCAAGATACCCGGGGTCATAACCTTCGGTATGGCGGTTCCTACCATGCTCTTCTGTGGCACAGAGGAACAGAAGCGGGAATTCATACCGAAGTGTCTCGACGGGACACACGTATGGTGCCAGGGATTCAGTGAACCCAATGCGGGTTCGGATGTGGTCAACGTTTCTACCCGAGCAGTGAAGGAGAACGGCCGTTATGTTGTGAATGGTCAGAAGATCTGGACCAGTTTTGCTCACATAGCCGACTATTGCATCCTGCTGGTGCGCACCGATCCCAAGGCGCCCAAGCACAAAGGGCTCAGTTATCTTCTCTTGGACATGAAGTCTCCGGGAGTGGAGGTGCGGCCCATCAGACAGATTACCGGTGACGCCGAATTCAACGAAGTCTTCATGGAAGACGTGCGGGTTCCTGCCGAGATGCTCGTGGGAGAGGAAGGTCAGGGCTGGCGGATCGCCATAACCACGCTCATGTTCGAACGTGCCATGGGGGATGCCATAATGGGCGGAATGTTCACCAGGAACGTCCGTAACATGACTCGGATGGCAAGGGAGACAAAGCGTTCAGGCAGACCGGCCCTGGATGACCCCATTTTCAGACAGCAGCTTGCCCAGTCCTATATTGAGACCATGGTACTGAAGTGTCACGGTTATCGCAGTCTCAGCCGGATGCTCGGCGGCGGGATCCCCGGGCCGGAGGGCTCAATCGGCAAGCTCCTGTGGAGCGAGTCAAACCAGAGGATCTGCGAATGGGCGGTGGGCATGCAGGGCCCCAACAGCCAGATCATGCGCGGATCGAGGTGGGGGATTCAGGACGGGACTTGGCAGCACCAATATCTGAGATCCAAAGGGAGCACCATAGAGGCCGGAACTTCCGAGATTCAGCTCAACATCATCGGTGAGCGTGTCCTGGGCCTGCCCAAAGATGTGACCAGAGCCTCCAGGCAGAAGGAGAGTTGAGCCAATGGACGTGAGATTCAGTGATGATCAGAATGAGATAGCCAGGCAGGCGCGACGTTTTTTCGAGAATGAATGCCCCATAGACTATGTCCGGTCCATGTTCGAGGATGAACGGGGATTCACGGAAGATCTTTGGAAAAAGATGGCTGAGATGGGATGGATGGGCATGCTCATACCCGAGAAATACAATGGACTCGGCATGGATCTGGTGGATCTGGCCGTGGTTATGGAAGAGATGGGCCGAGCCCTGTTCCCCGGACCGTTCTTCTCAACGGTATTGCCCACGGCTCAGGCTGTGGTGGAAGCCGGATCGGATGGGCACAAGGCCAAGTACCTCCCCGCCCTGGCCGCGGGCGAAATGCGCGGAGCCGCGGCCCTGCAGGAACCGGATGCCGGCGCTGACTTGGGCCACATCCAAATGGAAGCTCGATCCCACGGCGACGGGTTCGTGCTCAACGGCACAAAGCTCTTTGTGCCGGATGCCCACTGCGCTGATTTCCTCGTTTGTCCGGCGCGCACAACAGCGGGAGATGACCCGTCTCAGGGCATCACTCTATTTCTCGTGGATCCAGCCGCGGACGGGGTTTCAATAACGGTTTTGCCGACAATGGACGGCACCCGCAAGCTTTGCTCAGTGGAATTCAAGGATGTTCAGCTTGGTCCGGAAGCCACTATGGGGGAAGCGGACCAAGGGTGGGCGCCTCTGCGCCGTGCGCTGCAAAAGGCCCAGGTGGGACTGTCTGCTGAATGCGTGGGAGGCGCGGAACGGGCCATGGAGATCGCGGTGGACTACGCCAAGATCCGCGTTCAATTCGATCAGCCCATCGGATCTTACCAGGCGATCAAACACCGCTGCGCCCGGATGTTCGAGGATGTGGAAAGCGCTCGATCAATCCTGTACTGGGCCGCCTGGGCTCAAGACCACGGCGAACCCGATGAAGCCGCGCTCTCAGCTTCAGCGGCAAAGTCATATTGCTCGGAGATGTTCACAAGAGTCTCCACAAGCGCAATACAGGTCCTCGGAGGGACCGGTTTCTCCTGGGAGCATGACATACACCTGTACCTCAAACGGGCCAAAGCCAATGAAATGGCGCTCGGTGATCCCACGTACCACCGTGAACAAGTAGCTGAAATGCTGAGCGCCAAGTGGTGAGTGGGATCGGAAGAGGACGGAAAGAGGAAGTAAGACAGTAGATAGGTGTGGGGGGGAAATATATTTTGCATTTAAGGTTGATCCGCACTATTACAGCGTGCAATTATGCGCGTAGTTTTTTTGGACGGAGCGAGGGAACCTGGTAAGCAATGTCGAATCCAGTCATGAAACAGCCCAGCTTGTTTCCGGAGCAGAGTGAAACCGCCCCGAACTCAACGACTTCGACGTTCGCGGACAACCTGACCATTCCTGTCCATAGGTGGTTCCGGTACTCCGCCGGGTTTTCAGCGCTGTGGGTGAGAGAGGTCATCCAACGCGAGAAAGTCAAAGGGCGGGAGAGAGTCTTAGATCCTTTTGCCGGCTCAGGTACTGTGCTTCTGGAAGGAGAATTCTCTCACATTGATGCTGTTGGAATCGAGGCGCACCCTTTTGTGTCGCGCATTGCTGGGCCAAATTTTTTATGGCATGAGAAACCTACGAAGTTCCGTGAGTATGCTCTCTCTTTGTTGGAAAAAGCTTCAAAACTGGACGGGGCTACCACCGGGTATCCCAAATTAATTCATAAATGCTACCCTCGAGAGTCTCTTCTACGGCTGGATTGTCTGAGGAAGGCGTGGGAGTCTCAGGCGGACGGCTCACCGGTATCCGAGCTCAGCTGGTTGGCTTTAGCATCCATTCTGAGGGAGTGTTCCCCGGCAGGAACCGCCCCCTGGCAATATGTTCTGCCAAGGAAGAAGAAGGCTAAGGTACTTGATCCGTACAGAGCCTTTCATGCCAAGATCTATTTGATGAGCGGTGACATGTCATGGCGTCAATCCAGATCCGTTGACCGACGCGCAGTCTTATATCAAGAGGACGCAAGGGCCTTCCCATCGGTTCCTGATTCATCGGTTGATCTTGTGATAACTTCGCCTCCTTACGCAAACAACTATGACTATGCAGACGCGACCAGGCTTGAAATGAGTTTCTTCGGGGAAGTCCAAGGATGGGGAGATCTTCAAGAGTCTGTCAGAAAGTACCTGATCCGTTCGTGTACGCAACACGTTTCCAAGCTGGATGGAAAGACTTCTGAAATGCTCCGGAACCCGCTCATGGAACCCATTCGACCGGAGATTACTGAGAAGTGTAGGCTGCTGGAAGCCGAGAGAGAGAATCACGGCGGCAGGAAGGCCTACCACACCATGATTGCAGCCTATTTCGGTGACATGGCCAAAATGTGGGTTGAGTTACGCCGAGTAACCGCTCAGGGAGGTTTGGTTTGTTTCGTCATAGGGGATTCCGCCCCTTATGGGATACACGTCCCGGTTGATCGGTGGCTGGGGGAGTTGGCCGTCGCCGCGGGCTTCCATTCGTTCAAATTCGAGAAAACCAGGTCACGAAATGTCAAATGGAAGAACCGCAAGCACCGAGTTCCGCTCCACGAAGGCAACTTGTGGATAAAGGGTTAGCCGATGGCCGAATCTCCTGCCCACAAGTTTGGTCAAATCATCGGTGACACCTTGGAGGTCGCAATTGGCCCGCTGTTCACGGACGTGGCCCGGAAGCACAAGCTTTATCTGGACAGGAAGGGACCCAGACCCGCAAGAAGCGGCAAGAAGGTCTGATGGAAGGATAAACACGGCAACGTACATGATCTGGATTACGTCTTGGAACGCGGTGGCAGTCCCTCGGAAATCGGTGTGCCCGTGGCCTTCATTGAGTCCGCTTGGAGGCGTTACACAAAACACTCCCGGAACAAGGCTCAGGAAATCCAGGGCGCCATTCTACCTCTTCAACGGACCCACCACCGAGCTGCTCCTTTTCTCGGAGCGGTGCTCGCGGGCGTGTTCACGGCAGGGTCTGTAGACCAGTTGCGGTCGCTCGGGTTCTCGGTATTGCATTTTCCCTACGACACTGCTGTGAGGGCCTTTGCAACTGTGGGAATAAACGCATCCTATTCGGAAGACACGTCGGATAAAGATTGTGCAAAGAAGGTGAAGCGTTGGGAAGCGTTGTCTGAAAAACGTCGGAAACGCGTTGCCGCGGCTCTCGTGGATCTCAACAGGGAGGAAGTAGACAAGTTCATAGGGAAGCTGACCCGCACTATCAGGAGACACATATCACCGATCCGCGTCCTTCCGCTCCACGGGACGTCGGCGGAATATCCGTCGCCCGAAAAGGCAATCAATTTCATCCAAGAATACGAAGAAGGTTCCAATTCTCATCCCTTTGTGAAATACGAAATAGCGATTCTATTCAACAATGGAGACAGAATAGACGCAGTGTTCCGGGACAAGCTGGATGCCGTACAGTTCCTTCAAGAATATCAAGGTCCGTCATTGTCTCCCGCTGTGTAGTGCTGGTTCGGCTTCCGGCACAGGCTGGTCTCACGACCCCAAGAGTGTTTGAAATTCAAATACGGATCCCGGGTCCGGTGGAACCGGACGAGGCACGTACTATTTCGTGGCCGGTGACCAACCCCCTTCCCCGGTAATTCCGTTTCTGTTTCAAGCCCCGGGAAGGCTGAACCGAGTCCATGACACTGGGAAACCGTCGGAGCGCTACCAAGATCCAAGTCCTAGGTCCGAACATTTGGAGGATCTGAAAATCGTTGCTGCCGAAGTTCGGCAGAAGAAAAAGGTTCCAAGAGACAAGATGATCAACACCATTCTGGAGGTATGTTCCCACAAGTTCTTATCTTTGCCGGAACTGGCCAATGTGTTGAATCGGTCACGAGATACGCTTCGAGTTCACTATCTAGCGAAACTGATGGCAGAGGGGCGTCTCGATCTGGAACATCCTGAGAGACTCAATCATCCCAGGCAACGATACATTACGAGGCGTGACGTCGAGTGATAGCCGAAAGAACTGCATTGGCCCCTGACCCCTTACGTGACATGACAGATGTCGGTAGACTGAAGTTGAAATGCCTGCCCGGCTAGGGCCTCCCCTCCAAGTCCATGCGCAGCGTGCGCGCTCTTGGAGTACCCTGTCCGAGGCGAAGCCACGGACCAGTGAACAACGGAAAGCACTTTCATATTTCGTTGTCCCTTATTAGGGGTGATAGTTGGTCGGAGTACCGAGCGATCAGATGAGTCACGCGCAGTGGTCGCTCGCGGTCGCAATGTGAATGTTTCAGGCCTGTCCCGTCTCGTCCTACAGTGCGGTTCAGATCCTTGAAAATACGACTCCACACTTCGGACACCGATTGCTGGAGAAGTTGGGGTCTTTCTTCTCCCCGCACCGCGGGCACAATTCCTGTGTTGATACAACGTCCACAACCGTTGAACCGCCTTTAAGGTTTGCCTGCGCGCCAGGGGCATTCGTCTCTCCGAGTTCTACTCCGGTCTGATCTTCGAAAAACGTAGGTGGCAGACCGTCTTCCGATAATCGGAAGCTCGGGCGGGGCCGGGACGAACGAGCGCCCGGGTTTTCCATACTCTCTATCAGTGCAGACGCAGCCGGTGGAGCGACTTCAACGGTTTGCAGTTCATCCGTCTTTCCGATCCTGGTGTGATACTCGTATTCCTCAAGAAATCCCTGACGTATCAGACCGTCATAAACCTTCTGCAGATGCCTGGGTTTGAGACCGTATTTGTTCATGAGAAAATCGTCGTCAGGCTGTTTTCTGAAATCAGCCAAAAACGCCTCAGCATCAATAGTTTTCTTGGGAATAGCTTTCCCCCCGGATTGTGCCGCCATTTCTTCCCGAGTTACCAGGTTGCGTGCCAACAACACGCGTTTGAGCTTATTCAGATTTCTGGCGGGGAGCCCGTGAGCCGAAATAAGTTCTGCATCAGACTTCTTCGCCTTAATATCTGCCACGAGTTGTTTGATGTTTACTCGGACCGTCTTCATTTCCGGAACTCCGTCTTACACGTCAGGGGCCGCTTGGAGGCCAGCCTCCATCTCACAATCATTGATCCGCGGCTGTCGGAAATCCGAGTGTCGGCACGACAGCCAAACAATGGGAGCCAAATACATAAGACTCTCAACGACCCTGTTGGTTCGTCAAGGTGGCCGTCAATTCTTTCGGGTCGAGTGATCGATCCCGGAAAGCGGTCGCGGTCCGCCCCATGGTTCGACGCGCCCGGCTTACGCCTCCAATGGCTTCAGTATCTTGCCGCATATCTATTGGACACGGAAAGATCTTCAGCGCAACATTGCTCACGTTCCTTGCCGAAAAGGCAGTCCGTCCGTCGGGCGCGACACCCCTAACTATTTAGTATACCATAGCCGTGTCCACGTTTGCCAACAAAACGTGAACCCGCATCCTTGACACCGGCGTCTCATTTTCCTATTCTTCGTGGATAGATCATGAGATCAATGGTTCTCGCTTGGACGTTGCTGCGCTGTCCCTCGGCAATGCGCGGCACGGGGCCGTTTATTATGTCTCAATCTCGCTGTCACGCTGTGAATGGGAATGTGCTATTCGAGTCCGGGTGAGGGGTAGCGGCTCACTGGTCTGATCGACCGTAACAAGGTCGGGCGTGCTCGCCGAAGCGCCTATGTTAAGGAGGCTGCCATGCAAATAATTGTTTCCGGGTCATTGGCCTATGACAGAATTATGGACTTTCCCGGGAAGTTCTCCGACCATATTCTGCCGGACAAGCTTCATGTTCTCAATGTCTGCTTTGCGGTAAACGGCCTTGAGGAAAGATTCGGGGGCACTGCGGGAAATATTGCCTATAATCTGGCGCTGTTAGGAGAAAGGCCGATCATTGTGGCCACCGCGGGCAAGGACTTTGACGATTATGAGGAGTGGTTACTCAAGCACGGGCTCTCTTTGGAGGGGATTCGACGGATTCCCGAAGAGATGACCGCGGGCGCGTACATAACCACCGACAAAGCCGACAATCAGATTACCGGATTCAATTCGGGCGCCATGAAGTTCCCTTCTCTCTTCCATTTCGACGGCCATGTTAGTGGGAATGCGCTCGCGATCATCGCGCCCGGCAACCTCGAGGACATGCTGTCCTATTCCAGGACCTGCAAAGAGCGAGGAATCCCATACATCTTCGATCCCGGTCAATCTATAACAGCGTTGTCGGGAGACGAGCTTCGAGAAATGACAACCGGCTCCAAGTTGTTGATATCCAATGACTATGAACTTGAAATGATTATGAAATCGACCGAGCTTGACAGAGCGGACCTGCTGCGATTGACTGATGCGATTATAACGACTCTGGGAGAAAGTGGTTCCATTGTGTACGCTGACGGAACCGAGGTGAAGGTCGCCGCTACTCCTGTTTCGCGGGTAACGGATCCTACCGGCGCGGGAGATTCCTATAGGGCGGGTCTCATAAAGGGACTGGTGACCGACAAGAGTTTGATAGAAGCAGCTCGCCTGGGATCGGTAAGCGCGGGGTACGCGGTGGAATGTCAAGGTACTCAGTGCCATTTCTTCTCCCAGGAACAATTCTGGGAACGCTACGCAAGCTATTTCGGTCCGGACGAGCCCGCGGGCGCGGCCGATAAGGCCATACGCGGTCCACGCTAGTCCAGGTGTCCGATCCGTGACTGCCGCTCGGTTGTGCCTTCTTAAGGCATGGAAGTCCAAAACGCTTCTATACAAAGGTTTTGTGTCGCGTGCAGCCGTTGAGAGCAGCGATGATGCGTTGCAGACCAGGAGGCTGAAAATGCAAGGAGATCATCCCAAGAAGCCTTTCGTGAAAGCGGAAAACACAGGGCAACGGCAGGACACGGACTTCACCGGAATCCGTGATCTTTTTCAGGACCTGGGAGTGTTGGGTGAGAGGCTGCACATCGAGCATGAAGGGAACATGTACCGGGTATCCTGTGATGAGAAAGCCTTTATGGTCTACAGGGTAAACCATGGGGCCGGCGCAAAATACGGTGTACCGGGCTGGCCGGTCTGCCTGGTCACCCCGGAAAGCGCTTTCGAGGAATTCGTGTCCCCGGGGATCGGTGACGACCACTGTGCATGTGGTATAGACCTCCGGAACTGGCTCGACATAGTTCACTATCACTGTCGGTAATAGGTTCACCGTGAACGGTTACCACTGTCGCAAATACTCCAGGTAGTTTGTCCTGTTATGGGGATCGCATCGGCCGGTTCTCTGAATCCCTCAACAGGGCTCCGAGTCGAGAGTCGGATTACGGAAGCGACCATTGATACCAACTATCATCGCAAGAAAGCGACAACGAAATATGAAAGTCTTTTCCGTTG
>CAZGNL010000058.1:0-31384 GCA_964527475.1 uncultured Syntrophaceae bacterium | reverse complement strand
AAACGGCTTATACAACAAATCAAAACCAATCGCGAGCCTTAAGTTAGCGCCTATGCCCCGCACCCCCCTCCAAAAAACTTCCATTTGGCGATGTCAGGGGCGCTGTCACGTTCAGGATTGGTGTTCGCAAGCGCTGCTGTGCCACGCCGGCGCCGAATCAGGGGGAATAGTGTGCAATGCCCTTGCAGTCGTGGCTTGCATAGCTGAGGGTATCAGATCAGCTGAAAGTCCATTGGAGTGGGGTGCGGGGAGGGGCTTTTCTGCAAGAAAGGCCCCTCCCCGCATTCTTTCTGCGCCCCTGCGAAGCACCCCACCACTTGCGACAACAAAACCGAATCCAAAGCAAAGCCTGCACCATCGCCAGTTGGGAGTTTTCTGGGGGGGACGGGGCACATGCGTTAACTCAGGGATTGTCACAAAATAGACGTCTCAATTCCGGCAGTGTCGTCCAGTACAGATCTTGCCCCCAGGAAGAAGTCTCCGAGGAATCCGAAACTAATTTCGAGTACCACTATAGCTGAGAGTATCAGATCACCTAAAAGTCCATTGGAGTGGGGTGCGGGGAAGGGCTTTTCTGCAAGAAAAGCCCCTCCCCGCATTCTTTCTGTGCCCCTGCGAAGCACCCCAGCACTTACGACAACAAAACCGAATCCAAAGCAAAGCCTTCACCATCGCTAGTTGGGAGTTTTTGGAGAGGGGGTCTGGGGGAGGACCTTTTTGCAAAAAGGTCCTCCCCCAGATTCTTCCACCCTCCCCCAAGTCCTGCACCGACACTGTTAGAACAGGGGCCAAAACAGCCACGGCACGTATGTGGCAAGGATATTGAGGACTATTCCTGCGTAGAGCGATGCGCAGAGATCATCCAGCAGTATTCCCCATCCTCCGTGCATACGTTCCAGCCAATTGGCCGGCCACGGTTTAATGATGTCAAACACTCTGGAGGCGACAAAGGCCCAGGCAAGAGTCACAATCAGGTCTGGTGTTCGGAAGAGCAGGACCGTGAAGAGGAAGCCGGCCACTTCGTCGAGGACAAAGGGACTTGGATCTGTTTCCCCCCAATACCTCTCAGCCCACGAACCGAGCGGTATGCTCACAATGCAGACCACCAGCAGAGCGGCGGCGATGAGGATACCGTGATGATGATATGGCGCAGCCAGGGAGATCGCTGCGAAGATACCCACGCCAAGCAACGAGCCCCACGTTCCCGGGGCAATCGGGAGATATCCCAGACCGAAAGCCGTTGAGAGTGTCTCGTAGATCCGGTCGGCCGTGCTCTTCATGCGCCTACCTTCTGCTGTTTAGCGCTCTGTATTAAATCTGGGAGGCACTTCGTGTGTGGATGCCTTTTTCGCGAAGGTATCGGCCCCAAGGTAGGGAGGCGGGGCCTCCCGCCAAGCATTCCCAGGCTGGAGCCTGGGAGCGAGGCGCCTGCTCGGCGCATGGGTCGAGCGTGCTCGATCGGGGCCCCACCAGTGTGGGCCCCTTCGGAAGATCAGATGGTGTAGAGTTCCTCTCCGTAGAGTCGGATCCATTCCTTGGCCAACGCGTCGTGTGCGGCCTGGAGATCGTCCACGCAGAGCATAAGGATGGTGCTGTTCGCGGAGCCAAGGAAGCCGATTGCAGCGTAAAGGTATTCCACATTGACTCCCGCCGGTCTCAGCGGCTTGAGGAGAGCATTCAGGCCACCGGGATGGGAAGGGATCTCCGCTGCGATTATTTCTTTGGTCCCGGCCGAATAGCCGGCGCTCGTAAGTATGCCTACCACCCGATCGGGTTCCGCTGACACGAAGTTCATCATGCCTTCGTCACCCACGGCCCTGACGGTCACCGCCAGGATATTGACATTGTTCGCGCCGAGAAGCTCGTTCACCGCCGAGAGGGCCCCGGGTTTGTTTTCCAGTTTGACCTCTACCTCTTTGATGGTTTTCATGCAACGCTCCAGACCCTGCAGTCCACGGCCGGTGTGATAACCGGTGGATCGGCTGCAAGACACGGAAAATCATTTCTTGGAAGCAACATATGCCACGCCTCGATCCAGGGCCTTCTGATTGATTTCTACCAGCGCCTGTTTCTTACCTTCCAGAACGGTTTCGACCGCTTCAGCCAAGGCCTTGTCTGAGACCACCTGTGTCTTGGCCACCAAGGCGCCCAGCATAATCATGTTCAAAACCCGGTCGTTTCCCATTTCGTGCGCCAACGTGTTTGCCGGCACATGCACCAGTTCGATGTCCTGGCGGGTGGGCTGCTCAGATATCAGATCGCTGTTGAGGAACATAGCGCCGCCGACCTTGACCATGTTCTCGTATTTGACCACAGACGGATAGTTCATGGCCACCACATACTCAGGATGGGACGCTACCGGAGAAGCGATCTCCTCATCCGACACTACGACCGTGCAATTCGCTGTTCCACCCCGCACTTCCGCGCCGTAAGCCGGGAGAAAGGTAACATGCTTTCCGTCTTTCATTCCCGCCCAGGCCAGTACATAGCCCATCATAAGGACTCCCTGACCGCCGAATCCTGAGAAAACCGACTTAAGCAACATCTTTTATCACCTTGATCGGGAAGGCCTCCACCATGCGCTCCTCAACCCATTTGGCGGCATCCGTGGGGCTCATCTTCCAATTGGTGGGACACGCGGAAAGGACCTCCACCATGGTGAAGCCCTTGTCTTCCATCTGTAGGGTGAAGGCCTTTCTTATGGCTTTCTTGGTCCTGATTATCCCCTTGATGCCGGCCACGCTGGTTCTTTCAATGTAGACCGTACCCTTGGCCACTTCCAACATCTGGCTCAGATCAACGGGATTTCCGTCTCTCAGGGGAAGTCTGCCCCCGGGAGACGTTGTGGTCACCTGCCCCGGAAGCGTCGTGGGGGCCATCTGCCCGCCCGTCATTCCATATACCGCGTTGTTCACGAAAATGCAGGATATCCGATCGCCCCTGTTCGCGGCGTGTACTGTCTCAGCGGTCCCGATGGCTGCTATGTCTCCGTCTCCCTGGTAAGTGAACACCAGGCGATCGGGAAGTATTCTCTTGATCCCCGTGGCCACTGCAACCGCTCTTCCGTGTGGGGCCTCGCCCATATCCACGTCGAAGTAATTGTAGGCCAGGACCGCGCACCCGGCAGGAGGCACCCCAATGGTCTTGTCCTTCATCCCCATCTCGTCAATGACCTCGGCCACCAGACGATGTATTATGCTGTGACCGCACCCGGGACAATAATGGAACACAGCGTCCTTGAGTGAATCAGGTCTGGAAAAGATCTTTTTCATTGGACTAACTCCCTGAAAAGCCAATAAGAGGGTCGGTCGATCCTCGGCGACCGACTTCGACTCCTTGGTCCTTCGCCGTACAGCATCACCGTGAGACCGGGAAGCGGTCAAATCCCGCGGCTTCCAACTCGACCGGATTCCCACCCGCGAAAACGACTTGAAATGAAGCCCGCGATTTCTTCCGGAGTGGACACAACTCCCCCGGGCCGACCATAGAAATGTACCGGACAACGCCCTTCCACGGCGAGTTTCACGTCATCCACCATCTGACCGGTGCTCATCTCGAACACTACAATGTTGTCAAGCCTCTCGCTGAGCCTCCTCAACGGCTCCTCCGGGAAAGGCCACAGCGTTTTCGGCCTGAAGAGGCCGACCTTCAAGCCCTTTTCCCTGAGCCTGTGAACGCCTCCCTTGGCGATACGCGCGCATGTTCCGTAAGCGACCACGACCAGATCGGCGTCATCGACCAGGTACATCTCCTGATCCGGTATCTCCCTGGTAATCACTGCGTATTTCCGAACGAGTCGCCAATTGACCTCCTCTTCCAGCGCGGTGTTCAGGTAAAGGGAATGGATTACCCGGCTGGGCCTACCCTTGGCCCCGTCCAGCACCCAATCCCTGGGAGGCAATGACGCAGGGTCGATGGGGTCCGGAAAAACCACCGGCTCCATCATTTGCCCCATCATCCCGTCCCCTAGAATCATCACAGGCATCCTAAACTTGTCGGCGAGATCAAACGCATAGCGCGCCATGTCCGCGATTTCCTGGCCGTATGCCGGAGCGAGCACGATCGTACGATAGTCGCCGTGCCCTCCTCCTCGGGTGGCCTGGAAATAATCACCCTGGGACGGCGCGATGTTCCCCAGCCCCGGCCCGCCACGCATCATGTTGACTATGACCGCGGGAAGTTCCATTCCCGCCATGTAGGAGATTCCCTCCTGTTTCAGGCTTATCCCGGGACTGGAAGACGAGGTCATTGCCCTGGCGCCTGCCATGCTCGCGCCCATGACCATGTTGATGGCCGCGAGTTCGCTTTCAGCCTGGACGAATACTGCATCGTCCATTTTGGCGAAGGCCTCTGACATGTATTCGGGGAGCTCGTTCTGTGGGGTGATGGGATAACCGAAGTACGCCCGACAACCAGCTCTGATTGCGGCCTCTCCCATGACATGGGTACCCCTCATGAGCATCTTGGAACTCATATTACCCTTCCTTGGAATCTTGAGTCTTGGAATGCTTCTCGGCTTCCTTTTCCTGTCGGTAGACCTCTATGGCAATGTCAGGACAGGTTAAGGCACAAAGAACGCAGCCCGTACACTCGCATGACTCGTCTGCGACATCTTCTTCCTTGTACTTAGCCGGATAGTATCCCTTCTTGTTCAATTGACTCGAGATCTCGATCAGCTTCTTTCGGCAGACAATTATGCAAAGCCCGCAACCTTTGCACAATTCCGAGTTGATTTCGATTCGGCCTTTCACAATATTCTCCTCGGCCTAGGGTGCAAAAGCACTAGGCTACCGCCAGGGGACCTTTCTGTCAACAAAAAATCCTTGATCCGGGCAACCGGGCAGTTTCGGAGGCGCTTCGAAGGCGAGGGCAGACACATAGAGCCTGCCCCGGACTGCGATCCGGATAACCGGTCAGTCATTCGGGGATGTCTCCTAATACCAATGCGCAATCAAGAGAGTGAGATCGGTTTCTTGGGCGCCACTGCCGGCTTGCCCAGCAGTGGTCTTTATCACTTGTTTGAACGCGCATTGGTATAAGATGTCATTGCGAGCGCAGCGAAGCAATCTCCTACACTTTGAATATGGGGATCGCTTCGTCGTCCCACTCCTCGCAATGACGTGCGCGATGAGAACATTTGCCCCACGATACTGAAGGCTTACCGATCCGGAACTGCCATCCCGGCGACAGGGCACATCTCGCCCCACGCCAAAGCACCCTCCAATAGCCTTCATTTGGAGGTCGGATCTCCCAACCCCATGCCGCGGCCATTGCAGGCCGCGGCTTAAGTGCATCACCGGCGAAAGACTGGACCCGCTCAGTAAGGAGAAACCCCAAAAAGTGGATGCTCCGCTCTCATTTCTCGGACCCCGATTCCAGGGATTTGATCCAGTGGTCGTAATGATTCTTGAGCAAGGGGTTGCGAGTAAGCTCCATAGCGGATCGGAAGAGACCCAGAGCATCTTCGGTCCGTCCGAGATCAAGCAACGTGGCGCCGGTCATTGTCACGGAAGCCACGTAATCGGGGTCCAGTTCAAGGGACTTGGCATAGTTAAGAATCCGCTTTTTGCCACCTGCCTGTTCGATGAAATCAGCCGCGCAGAAAGCGTACGCAAAAACGGGCGAATAGCGCTTAGCCTTTTCCCAGTCTTTGATTCCTCTGAATATGTGTCCGCTCCTCAGCAGCGCGCTGCCACGGTTGACGTACGCAGCATATGACCTGGGATTTCGAGCTATCGTGGCCGTCCAAAGTTCAATGGAGCGTTGCAGGTCCCCGGACCTCGCTGCTTCCAGGGCTCTCTGAAATTCTCCGCGAGCCTCCGATATATTGGGAACGGCCAAGCCGGTCATGGTGAGGGTCATCACCAGGACCGTCGCTCGAACGACATTCCTGCGAGGCCGTTTGTTTCCGGCCACGGATACCGCGGCTGGGGTTGACCGTTCGTCCAAATCAGATCTGAACAATTCCAACAAGAAACTCCCAATGAGGTCGCTCGTGAGCCCTGAATTTCTGATTCACCGTGGCTCCGTCAGGTTGAGGAGACCCTTCAGTCATTCGGGGGGGCTCTCCTGAGATGTCATTGCGACTCCGGGCTTGAACCGGTGGAAGCAATCTCCTGCACGCTGAATGTGGGGATTGCTTCGTCGTTTCACTCCTCGCAACGACATGCACGATGAGAGAATCTGCCCCGCGAAACTGGGGGCTTACAGGTTGAGCGATATTCTGTTTGACATCCGTCTCCGGGTTATGTTATCATTACTAACCCTGAAAATACAGGGCTGATGCAAGGTCGAGAGCTCGGAGTTTTAACCGGATGCAGAGTTGAAGCCCGGGCTTTCGTTTGTACACTTATTTTCTGCCAGCAGGGGGTCCACATGCCGGTATCAGAGAAGATTGCGGATTTCATTGAGAGGTCTTCCTGGATCAGGAAGATGTTTGAAGAAGGCGCCAAATTGAAGGCCCAGCACGGGGCCGAAAAGGTCTTTGACTTCAGTCTCGGCAACCCGAATCTGGAGCCCGTAGACACCGTCAAGGATGCCATCAGAGAGGCGGCCTCCGACTCCTCTCCCGGAACCCACAAGTATATGCCCAACGCGGGCTATCCGGATGTCCGCGAGGCCGTAGCCAAGAAGATCAGGGAAGACGAGGGAGTCGACATCGACGGAAACTGGGTGCTCATGACCGTAGGCGCCGGGGGGGCTCTCAACGTCATGTTCAAGGCCATCTTCAATCCAGGGGATGAAGTCATCGTGCCAAAGCCATTCTTCGTGGAGTACGTCTTCTACGCGGACAATCATGGCGGCAAAGCTGTTCAGGTCCCCACACTGGATGACTTCTCTCTCGATCTTGGGGCCATTGAGGCCGCGGTGAACAAGAAGACGGCCGCTGTTCTCTTGAACTCACCGAACAACCCGACAGGACGCGTGTATACGGAACAACAGATTCGCGATCTAGCCGAGTTGCTCGAGCGAAAGAGCAAGGAAATAGACCGGCCGATACTACTACTCTCCGACGAACCGTACAGAGGGATCACCTATGACGGAGTCACGGTTCCGAGCATTCTCAAGGCGTATCCCAACAGCATAGTGGGCACATCCTTTTCCAAAGATCTGTCCATTCCCGGAGAGCGTCTTGGCTATATCGCGGCAAATCCGGCTCTGGACAGCGGACAGGCTACAATGGAAGGCCTGATCCTTTCCAATCGCATACTGGGTTTCGTGAACGCTCCTGCCTTGATGCAGCGGGCGGTGAAGAACTCGCTTCGAGATATCGTGGATGTGAGCGTTTACAAGCGGCGCCGGGATCGGCTCCACGAAGCTCTTACCTCTTTCGGATACGACTGCGTAAAACCGGAAGGCGCGTTCTACCTGTTTCCCAGGTCCCCGCTGGAAGACGATATTGAATTCGTAGGGAGACTCCGGGATAAGCTCATACTAACAGTTCCGGGTACCGGTTTCGGGGGACCCGGGTGTTTCCGCATAGCGTACTGCGTTTCCGATGAAACCATAGAGGGATCATTGAAGGGGTTTGAAGAGGCGATCAAAGAAACATGAGCCGGGGCCGGCCGCGGCCTAAAGTTTCTGCTCAAGCTTGTGAACCTTGGACCCGACTTCCAGAAGCGAGGCCTTCTGCGTTGCTATGATTTCCTCCAGGTCGCGAAGTCGAGTGTACAAGGCCCTGATTTGCCGAACAGATTCGGCTTGAGCCTTGGTTGTGGCTGCGGGGACGCGCGTTCCATTGGCCTGCGAACCTGACTTGAGGAGGCCCGCCACTTCCTTTTCAAGCGGGGCCACAAGGGCCTTGCACTGAGCCAGAGCAGCGTCTCTCGCCGCGGTTCTATCCTTTCTGATGAGCTTGAGAAGCTTTGCGTCGTTGGTGCGCGATTGCTCACGCATCTGTTTCGCCGTACCTGACAAAACTTTGGCTGCTTTGTCGGCGCGCCTGGAGCGGAGCGTGTTGTTTGAAACTTGTTTGCCCATTTTCCTGACTTGCTGGGCATGACCGTCGATACTCCTGCGCAGACCGGCCTGGATCTTCCCCAGTTCCTGGAGCTGCTTTGCCGACTTGGACTGTTCGTTCTGAGCTTGCTGGGCCCAATCCCTGAATTCTTCAAGCTTGTTGTTTATGGGATCCACCTTGGTTTTCAATATCTGGTTCATTCGGTCCTGCTGATCTGCAATTCTCTGGATGTCAGGACTGAAATCCTTTGGAGGCAAAAACTTGCCCGAGAATTCGCGAACCTGTTTCTCTTGCTTGAGCAGTCGCTTTTCCAACATGGCAAGCTTTCCCTTGAGTTCGGTTGTCTCTTCCCAACAGCCTGATGTCAGGACAGCCCCCAATACTATTGTCAAGAAAGCGAATCTGCGTCTAGATATCATGGGATAACTCCGGCCGCGGATTGATGGGGCGCACTATACCAAATACCGAATAAAAATCAAGCATAAAGGCGTTTGTCCAGAATTTAGTTTAACTACTCCCCGGGAACTGCCGAGCCGCGTGCTCAAGGACGGTCTCAGCGTAGAGATCCAGGAAACTCAGCGCTTCCTCGACCGTGAAATAGTGATACGAGACCGACATGATGATTTTCAACTTCCCTCGGAAGTTCAAGACACCTAACCGCACTGGATCGCGCGTGGCAAACTTGCAACTGCCCAGATGCACATCGGTCAGTTCGAGGTCGCCCAACCGGATTAAATAGGATTCACCAGTGGTTCGACCATCCTTGATTTTGGGCCAGAGGACTCCGAGATAACTGAACAATATGTGGCGCCCCCGAGATTGGGCCATGAAATGAGTCAACTTTTTTCTTGCGTGCAGGGGCAACAAGGACACGACCCGGGTCATTTTTGCAAGAGTTTGGTAGGCTCGCACGTCATCGTGATTGCTAAGTTGCCCTTTGCGCCTCTCGCCTATGATTCTCACCATTTCCCATGGATCGCGGCGCTCATGGGAATCCGACATGACCAGGAGGAATGAACTGTTCATCGGAGCATTCATGTCACCGAACCGGCCTCTCATCTGCACCGGGATCCATGTAACTATCGTATTCGTTTGAACGTTGCGTGCGGAATTCCACGTTTCCACGCAGAGGTTCAGACACGCCACAAGGTAATCCACAAACGCGATTTTTCTCGTCTTAACACAATTCCGAACTGCTTCGGTTTCAGCCTCGGTAAGCCATTTCTGTACGTAGTATTGGAATGGTGTGGTTGGATCATAGCCGCCGTCCGGCAATGACATTTTCTTGCCGGACGTTTCCGCTGCCCGACGCACACCTTCAAGCATGTCCCGCAAGCCCATTTCTTGCCCTTGAACAAGGTTCCTCTTCAGCGATGATAATGCTCCACCCGCCCGCGGCAGTTCCGGCCTCCGGCCCGTCACGATTTCTTGATAACACTCCAGTAGTTCCTGCACGAGGAGCATTCCGGAATATCCGTCCACGGCAGCGTGATGTATGAGGGAAATGAAATGGCTCTTCCCTTCTGATTCGCGCAAGAGGTGGAACTCGGTCGGAACCGAATGAAACAGATCCCAGTCCTTCGATGTCCCGGGTTCGAGCTGTCTCATTGCACAGTCCAGGATCGAAGTCGATGGCTCCGAAACATTCAGATTGGAGACCTGCAATTCCGGTTGAAGCTCCGGATGGTGGGTCCACACGAGTCGGCGTCCAAAGAGGCCTCCCGCTTGCTCAACAGTACTCATAAGGCACGGAAATGCTGAAACCGCTTTGGGCAAAGCCTCTTGAAGGGCAGGAACGTCCAGCGGTCCCTCCAGTTTGCACCCGACGACAAGAATATTCTTGGATACGGCACTCGTGGACAGAATCATCATTTCCGACGACGGTTCAACTACAGTCAAGGATCCCTCCTGCAACGAGCAGCTCATGAATCCAGCCACACTTCATTTTTGACGATAACCGGGCGAGGGATGGTTCCCATGATCCCGAAAAGGCCCCAGTACGATGCCCCACAGTGCCCGAGAGAGGCAAAGCCGTTGTCACGTTGCCGAAAGAGCATGTTATTCCGGTTTCAAAATACCTGCCCGAACGCCCCCGGGTCAACGAAAATGTTCTCGTTGCCGTAGCTCCTCAGTCATTCGGGGGGCTCCCGGTAGATGTCATTGCGAGCGAAGCAAAGCAATCTCCTGCGTGTTGGATATGGGGATTGCTTCGTCGTATCTCTCCTCGCGATGACATGCGCCAGGAGACGATCCGCCCCGCGTAGCTGAGGGGTTACTGTGTTTATTCGTGATTGTTTGTGACTGATCTGGTATTACTCTTGATATGGAAACCTTCCCTACTCGCCCTCAGCCATTGGAGAATCCCGCAGGGACCGATCTTGCGGCCAATGTTGTGCCACGAGTCCTGGATGGAGTCGCCGAGGACATGGTCCTCTCTACCTATGCGGAAGCAAAGAATGCCATCGTGTTCGGAATCGAACTGGAAGGCGCGCTTGAACAGGAAGCCATGAAGGTGGCGCTTGCTATCGCGGTGACTAAGTTCCCCCAATTTTTGTGCAGAGTGGAACCAACGGGGAGCTTTTTTGGAAAACGCCTGGTTTGGGCGTCGGATCCCGAGGTCCAATCGGAACTGATAGTATCCGGCCTTGACACGGCGGATACGTCCGATTCCCTTCAAGATGCCTTGCTTCGCCACCTGGACGACAGTTTGCACAAGGAATGGGATCTGCTCAAGACGGTTCCGACCGAGTTCCATTTGATCTCGTTGGCAGAAGATCGCCACTGCTTCATTCTATTGGTCCACCACGCGGCGGCCGATGCATGGACCTTGTCGCAATTCATTAGGGAGTTGTTGGGGTGCTACCAGGAGACCGTGACGGGCGAGAAGCCCACCTGGGCGGAGCAGCCTGGTCGGGCGTCAAGGCTCAGGAGGAGAGTTGCAAACCCAAAGAGGTCGTTCTTGCGTGATCTTCTCTTTGTTGCACGGCTGGCAGCGAACGCCCGACTGCGGAAACAGCCTTTTCGCAAGGTGAGGAGCAACCTTGGAACCTGCGAAGAGCATCACACAAGGGCCAAGCTCTCCTGCGATGAGACGGAAAGGATCCAAAGGATCGCATCGGAGGCGAATGTGCCCACCTTGGATCTTTTGGTTGCGGCCACGAATCGTGCCATGGACAAGTGGAACGCTTCCCACGACATGCCTGCGGGAACAATAACCACTGCTATCACGGTACAGATGAGGAACAGATATGGTCCCCGCAACGCTCCGGTAAACAGCTCCGCCATATATTTGAGATCCCGGAGCGGAGAGCGAACCGATCCCGCTGAATTTGTCCGATTGACGGCCGGCCGCCGCACCCGGGAGCTCAGAAGCCGTTCCGACGTGAGGGCGGCCCAGGCGTCTCGCACCCTGGCCGATGCCGTGAGATTCCTTCCATTGAGCGCAAGAAAAAAGACGATGTACTCTTTCTTGAAGAGACCGCTGTTCTCCCTGCTGATCACATTTCTCGAAAGGGGGTGGCCCGAATTTGGAAGCAGACGGCTCTCCGGTGACACCTATTTGGAAGCCGAACTGTGTGGTATGGAAGTCACAGACCTGTACGCTGTCGGTCATAGGCTTGCAATTAGAACGCCTTTGCGCGTTTGGGGTATCATGTTCAGGAACCGCTTACATCTATTGCTCACGGCCTCCGGAAATCACTTTTCCCGATCTGATGCCGAGGTTCTCACAGATCTCGTCGCGGAGACTCTTCTCGAGAATCCTTTTGAAAACGCGTCTTGACACCAAGAAGCCGTTTCCCAAATACCCTCACCCCAACCGTTTCCCGGCGGGAGTAGCAGCGGGCGGATGTGCCTGCGAGCAGGCTACGGACCCAACGAAAGGGAATCCAGGCATATGAACGACAATCAGCAATCCCATGCCCTGGCCGGCTTTATCGTGGATCACCGCAGGCTGCTGGTCCTTGTGGTGGTGGTCGGCACTGCGTTTCTGGCGCTGTGTATTCCGGGCTTCAAGCACGACCAGAGCATGAGCTCCGCTGTGAACACAGCCGGCCGAGAGTATCAAACGTACGTTGAGTTCTTGGAGGTCTTCGGGAACGAGGAATTCATTCTGATAGCCCTGAAGAGCTTTCAAGACGCCGGTGATCCCGGGGTCTTGAAAGCTCTTCAACGAGTCACCCGTGACATCGAGGTCATGGAGGACGTTGAAGAAGTCTTCACTCTGTCCAACCTGTCGCTGTTTCAGAACAGGGGCGGCAAGTTCGGGAGTTTTCCCCTGCTGATTGAGGACCGGGGAAGGCTTCGTCCGCCGGACAATGAAGTCCTCAGCAAAGTGAGGAAATCTATCCCCGGAGCGGATCTTCTCGTGTCGGAAGACCTCAGGACCGTGGGTATCATAGTCAACATATCCCAGGAGTCCAGATTCGATCCGGCACGGATAGGCCGGCTCCTTGAAACAATGAAAACCAGTGTTGAGAAGCGCTTTCCGCAAGACGCGGAATATCGGATCGTGGGGGCCCCCGTGATCCGCCACGCGATTCAGCGATACAACGTCCGGAGCGCGATAGTTATCGGCATCCTGTGTCTGTTGTTCGGGAACCTTGTGTCGATCTACATATTCAAGAGTCTGAAAATCGCGGCGATCAAAATGTTGGTGGTAGGTCTGTCCGTGGTATGGCTGCTCGGTCTCATGTCCTTGCTGGGCGTAGGATTGAACCCTGTCACAGCCCTGTCGTTCGGTCTGATCCTCATCGTGACCGCGGCTGCGGTCATCCACATAGTTACCCATTACAATGAGCGGCGGCGCACGGCGCACGACGGCGAGGAAGCGGCCAAACAGGCTCTAGCAGTGGTAGGTCAGCCCTGCCTGATGTGCGCGGTTACTACTGCCACCGGTTTTGCCAGCATCATGGTTTCGTCCATTCCAATGGTCAAGCAGCTGGGTTTGATCATGTCTCTTGGAGTCTTGGTTTCGTACCTTCTGGCAGTGATCGTTACTCCGGCTCTTCTCATCCTGATGCGGCCTCCTACCGACCGTGCTTACACGCGCATGTCCCGTGACTGGGTGGCTCGCACGTTCGCGCAGATGGAACATTTCGTTTTCGAGCACTATAGAATCTGTGCAACGGCAGGCATTCTGGTTGTTGTGCTAATGCTCGCGGGTGTTCCACGAATCGGAAGCGAGACGCAACTCCTTGCAATGTTCAGCGATTCGACCAAAGAAGTTCAGGACATGAACTTTGTGGAGCAAAACCTTTCTCACATCTATTCTCTGGAACTAGTGTTGGAAGCGGAGAATGGAGCCTTCAAGCGGCCGGCCCTATGGAAGAAAGTCCGGGCTCTGAACGTGAGCCTCTCCAAGATCCCGGACGTGGTTGGGACCGTCTCACTCCTGGAAATGCTCGAACATCTTCATAGGACCGTCTCTGATCCGGATCGTTCCTCGGAAAGTGTCCTCAGCCGGCCCGGCCTTGTTTCCGAACTGTCGGGCCTCATGTCTTTGAGCGCAGAAGGCCGTAGCCTGCGCTTGAGGTACGTGGACAACCAATTCAACCGTATCCGGATATCTGTACGCATTCGCAATTCTCCGTCAACCAATCTGGGCCGCACGATTTCCGCGATTCGGTCGGCGGCCGAAGGGGCTATGAACGGGTCAGCCCGTGTGACGGTTACCGGCACACTTGCCGTATTCGATGCGCAAGGTTCCGAACTGGTGTGGGCCCAAACCATTTCCCTGTTGATTGCCCTGTCCTGCATTACCGCCCTGATGATCGTGCAGTTTCGCTCTTTCCTGCTGGGAATGCTGAGTCTCATTCCGAACATGCTCCCCTTGGCGATTATCTTCGGATTCATGGGCTGGTTCGGAATTTCACTGGACAGTGTTACCGTGTTTGCGGCCACTGTTTCCATCGGCCTGTCGGTGGACGACACCATCCACTATCTCACCCAGCTGAGACGACAGATGTCCTCGGGGACCGACAACGTGGAGGCATGTCTGACCCGAGCATATCGAATCACCGCGAAGGCCCTGATTTCAACATCAGCGGTCCTCTTTTTCGGTTTCCTGGCGCTCCTGACATCGCCTTTCGACCCGGTGACATCATTCGGGTTTCTCGGGGCTTCCGCGATAGTTGCCGCGTTATTGGGAGATCTCATATTCATGCCCGCGATCATTCTCTCCTTTTCGTCCATCAAGAAACTTGTGCAGAGAGAGATGACCGGATAGTTGGGATTCAGGCGTTTGCCTCCATAGCTTCGAGCCAATGTGGCGGATCACTTGCAAGAAAGGACCGGGATATGACCAGGAAAGTCACATTTGCAACTCCGGCGAGTAGCGGGGTCTTGGAATACCGGTTACTCCGTCTTTCTCTTTTTCGGATGACTTTGCTGACCGTCGAATAGTGGCTTCCCACGTATTCTCCGATCTGCTTAAGCGTGTATCCGTATACCAAGGGGTGCTTGCATTTCAGGCCCGACCGCATGATGTATTGAGTCTTGTCAGGCACTCCTATACTCCACATTTCAACGAATCCCGATCAATAGACATCAATTCTAAGAAATTGATCTTCTCCCCACGTATTCCAGTGCTTACGACAAATCTCTTTTTGGCTAGACAATCGGCAGTGTGTCGTCTAGGATGACCCTCTGATGTATCTTTTCAGGGGATATTCATGACGCTGAGCTTGGTTTTTCTGTTGCTCTTCTTCAGCATTCCAACCATCGCTCAGTCCTTCACCGGCAGGGACGTGGAAGTAAAGGACAGAGACACCATCGTTGTCTTGCCTGACGGGGTGAACGACGAGGCACATGTCTTCGGCGTGGATTGTCCAGAAGGACGTCAGCCACATTGCAAGTGGGCTACGGCGTTCGCCAAGAATCTGGTCGAAGGGAAGACCGTGTTGATCCACCTCTGGTGTTGATTGACTGGAGAAAGACGATGGTAGTCGATGAATGAGAAGCTGAAGAGGTGGTTCTCAGGTATTAGGATAGTGAATCAGGTGAATCTGAAGCGGGCAGATTCTCCCTTTGGGGCCCGTGGGAGTGTCCCTGAGTGGAACACATACTACCCTACCCTTGATTCTGCCACAAACGAACAGCGAAAGTTCTTCCATGATTGGTCCGTGCTGGTAAGGAAGGGACGAGCACCAGATATTGAGGGCAATCTGTCGTACGCATACGTGCTACTGTACGAGATCATTGAGGCTTTTCTGAAGGACAAGAACCTTGGAAGGCTTCTGGATCGCTTTGACAAGGTGACTGATGCGTGTAGCCATTACGACAAGATTCTTGAGTCAATCGGCTTCTGGACCGGTGACGCCTATCTCCTGCTTGGGGATTATGACACCGCGTGGGATTTCCTGAAGACAAGATTCATTCGAGTCACCGACGTGTTGAACATTCGCTCAAAGTGCCGGCAGACTTCGATTGACGGAGAAGTCTTGAGCCGGGTGCTCGGTAAGAGTGGACGCAGACTCACCAAATTCGGGAGATCTCATGAAGAACAGGTCACCGAACTCACGACCGTACTTCTTAATGAGTTTCACAGACAGCACGGAAAGAACCTCGTTGAGCACTTCTGCGACCAGTATGACCTCTGGAACTTGACCGAAGATGATTTCTCGGCGCTGAGGGAGTCCTATAACAATGAGGACGATTTCCTCCTATGGAAAACTAGTTATCTGAGCAACCGCAAGAAGAAACAAGGGACTTTCGGACATTGTCTCTTTCCCGGAGTTCCTTTCCAGACGATCTTTCTCGATAGGACCCTCACCTTCCTGTCTGTTCCGCACATCGTCGAGGGAGCAGTCTTGAACGAAGGTAGGAGGATCGTCAGGGAAGCTGAGAATACTCTCCGGGAAGAGATGGACCTTCCAAAAGTGGGCGAAGGATGGATCGCGGAGACGAAGCTGTTTCAGAAGGTTAGAGAGGCTTTCCCTGCTGAAAAGGTCATACATCACGGGCGTCCGTCTTGGTTGGGGCGACACCATATTGACATCTATTTCCCTCATCGGGCCATAGGGCTGGAGTATCAGGGGGTTCAGCACCATAGTCCCGTAGAGTACTTCGGCGGAGAAGAAGCCTTCAAGAAACAGCAGGCACGGGATAAGAAAAAGGCAAGACTCTGCAAGAAGAATGGCTGTCACCTGATCTATGTCCAAGAGGGATATGACTTCACCGATGTGAAGACGTCTATCCGGGAATCACTATCCGACTCGAAAGAGTCCTTGGATGCGTGACTGGAGTTGGTTGGAAATGCAGAAGAAACAGAATTGAGAGACTCGGGAGGTGTGCCGTTGTCATTGCTCTGGGACATTGTCGTTGCACTCGGAAAGATATTACTCCCATTGGGAATAATTGTGGGAATTCTATCGTTCCTGCTGATAGAGGAACAGAAATACAGGATCAGGCTCATTTTGCGGATCATCAGACCTCGGTACTCGCTTCGCCTTCAGGAACGCTGTTACATCCACCCGGACAACCTGGGAGGGAAAGCCGGCCAGCACATTCGGTTCCACGGTCTTCAGTTGCGGCAAAGGGAAGTGCCCCCTTATGACATCAAGCTTTTCACATATGAGCCAGTGAATAGATGGACTTGCCGATGGGCTCTAGGGTCCGTGCATAACATAGACTGGAACAAGGTAACACAGCCGACTGTGAGGAAGCCCAGGGTCGCCTGGTACTGGCTCATAGAAAAAGGAAGTGGTGTCAATATCGGATGCATAGGCATAAACCGAGACCAAGACAATGCTGGAGATGAGTCCCTCGTGTACAGGTTCAAGTGTCTTGGCGTGACTATCGGCAAAGGCAAGATATCGGTACCGTAGGAGAAAGTCGGATGAGTGTCGTCGATCCTGTTAAGGTTGAGTTTCTGAAAAAGATGCATGAGGACATCCTAGCCCACGTCAGAAGGCGCTATGCAACGTTTGCGATAAAAATCCTTACGATCTCAGCGCTTCTCGGAATCGGCGGAGCTGGAGCGGGTTTGAGCAAGAACCTTGTGACCAGTCTCTCGGGTCCCTCTCTGACCTCCTCGTCCTTGGCTGCGAAGTCCGTATCTGCTGAAGTTTATCTTCTAGTTCCCTTAATAGCTATTCTGTGGGATATCCTGTTTCTTGAGCAGAACTTCGCCGTTCTTCGAATCACTGCCTTTATTCGGAAGCGCACAGACCTTGCAATAGAAGGGGATTGGGAGAAATACGTATTCACCTTGTTCAGTAATGACCACTGTAAGAGTAATGAAAAGAAACCCTGGTATGTGCGTTTTGGCGGATGCGTCGGCAAATGTTTCCGGCGTTTCTATCTTGGTATGATATTGACCACGGCAGCAAGCATGGTTTTCAGCTTTTTCAAGGCTTACTACCTTCTCAAGCCCTGTCCTGACCAGTGTCCACCGTTGTGGTTCTGCGCATATGTAATCCTGCTTGTTCTCTTAGGGGTCACCATATTGTGTTGGGACTCTTGGAGACAGGACGTTCTCAATAGGTGACTCTATGCTGTCCCCGCGTCCCTTCCTACACTCTCCACCGCCGGTTCCGCTCCAAACCGCTGTACTCGCCTCCCCGAATCCTCACGATTCTCAGCGTCCTACCACGACTTCGACCACCCGTCTCCCTCCACCTTCGTTTTACTTTCGTGTTCCGTTCGCATTTTCCGTCCAAACCGTTCGAACAACTGGCCCCACCTTCTCCAATCCTGGCCTGTCGTAGGACAAGCCCCACGATAGCTATTGGAAGCTGGCTCTGGGGGGTGTTAACCGGCATGAAGAGGGCGACGCATGCTCCGCGCCGTAGAAAGACTTGCCCCGCGAAGCTCAGGGCTTAGACCATTTGGCGAATATTATTGTAATCCGGGTTTGCCGCGAGAGAGGTCTGTGTCAACAAGCAGTCCGTGGCTTCGCCTCGGACATACGCATTAGGAACGCGCTTGCTACGCCTGGATTCGAAGGGGGAGCTACTGGGCGTAGGGCCAATTTGCGAGCCGGTTGGTGTGGGAGCCTCATTATTATTAGTCTGTAGCGGCACGCCGGGCGTGGGTGCTTCGAGGAAGGTTTTGGGTTTATATGGTGCTGCGCATTGAAAATGGGTTCAGTGGCTGGACCGCCCTCACCCCAACCCTTGTATGTTAGAAGCAGGTTGAGGCCCCCCCCCTTCGTCGGGACATGGGCACTAACCGGGTGAACAGACCGCGAGTCCCGGAGGGACTCCTGATAGATAGGGGTAGGAACGGCCTGGACGGCCGCTCCCCCCTCCGAACCGTACGTGCGGATCTCCCGCATACGGCTCTCCAGTCGGTGGTTCACCTCAAAGAGGACTGACAAACCAGGACCATGAGTTGCGAGAAGGCGAACAACTCAATCTGGCGAAGCCGACCCAGAGGCCGGTTACACCCCCATGACAGAGGCTGTCAGCATCCGCGTCAACCAACCCCCAAAGGTTCGTCCGACAAGGACCGTCGGAGGTCTCCACCCAGTCTAGGCCCGAAAGCCACTCGGAGCGGTATGGAGTCCCTGGAGTCGATCGGCGCGTATCCACCTCCCTGCCTCCCTTGGCTCCACGCCCATTACGGCGCTTCAACGCTACTATGAAGGCTCTGACTCCTGTACGCCTCACCCCCGACGTACAGGTATCCCTGCTTAACGTACGTAACCGTCATGACCATTCTGTCCCCAATCACCCGGTGTCCCCTGTTGCCGCTTTTCCATCCGCTACATTGTTTGTCAGCGCAACAGATCTCCTACCTCTGTACCATATTTTGGCGTTTCTCACGTCGCAGGCCTCAGGAGATAGGTCCAAGCTTCGCCACTGGCTAGCAGGCTCGCCGAATACACCTGGCCGAAACGGGTTCGTTAACCTACGGACTGGTCATTCACCTCCTGTTGCTCTCCACCCCGCCTCCTGGCGGCGCAGTTACAGTCGGTTACAGGTTGTAGCGCAACCCTGGAGAGGACTTGCACCTCTCTGATTATGTACGCTCGCAGGCGCACTAGCCCCGCAATTCATTCCGGGGTACGCTGTCCATACAAGGCGCCTCCCGAGTCCCAGAGGGACGACTGAAATTCCTTCCCTGCTTGTGGGAGTTCAGCCGTCCCTCCGGGACTCGGTCCGGTTGGTAGGCACAGCATACCCGGCGATGAATCGCCGGGCTACTATCCAATGTTCCTCCGGAACATCTCGTCGACACGGCCTAAGCTAATGCCTATAGGGCGAGGGTGATCTTTGCACCGAATATCAATGCGCATCACTATAGCTGTTGCCAGAAGTCCTGTCCGAATACCCTCGCACTGCTGGGCAAGCCGGCAACGGCGCCTAAGAAACCGATCTCACTCTCTTGATTGCGCATTCCTATAAAATGGATGGACTGGGAAATCCCCCGGGTTCCGTCTTGGACCCACTATCCAAGAGGACGTAGCATGCTGCGCCCCTACGGCCGGGACCCGGAGACTTGCCGCCATTTTTGTGCTTCGTTGTCGCTTTCTTCCGATGATAGTTGGTATTACATCCTCTTCACCTCTGTGGCCTCTGTGCCCTCTGTGGCCTCTGTGCCCTCTGTGGCATAATTGGTCTTTTCTTTCCCCAACTCCGGGCCGTCAAGCGGGACGCCCTTAAGAATCTAAGTTGAGATCGGGCAGGCACTTTGAAGTCACAACCGTCGTGAGTCAGATCTGAGAGTAACCGTTCCTTACGCGGGGCGCCGGCAGGATGTCATTGCGAGCGCAGCGAAGCAATCTCCTGCGCGCCGGGTATGGGGATTGCTTCGTCGTTTCACTCCTCGCAATGACACACGCGATGAGAGGATCTGCCCCGCGAAACTGAATGCCTACGATCTGAGAAAGGTTGTCAGTTGACACCGGGCACGATGGACAGGTATGCTCAAGAACGAAGGAAACGCGCGTCCATCAGGGGAGGCGCTCCGACAATAGGTGAAGGGGCTTCGCACATATCTCAAGCCCCTCGGATAGAGGCATTGGGATCAGCCCCGTGACCTGGTTCATGACAGTTGTTACGATGTGTGCCGGAGAGCGGCGGGTGTCGTAAATGAAAGAATAGGGCCGTCCCGGGTCCGGCCGGAAACCAAATGATCTTGTGTGTTCAGATCGTACAATGACAGAAGCCCCCAATCGAAAATTCCATTGCCTAAAGTGCAACCATGAATGGCAGGTAGCATTCGGTGGAGGCAGACAACTCATTTGCCCCAAATGTAGCAGCATGGAGATTTGTAGGACCAATCCAGGGGAAAGGCCTTCCTGGGGCAGGGGCAGATGTCGTGGGCCGAAGCGGAGGCAAAAATAGCGTGAGTCCGGGAGGCTGACGCTTAGCGGCCGTCACGGAATAACCCTTGCTAGTGACACGCGCCGCATCCTTGCGAAAAAAAAGCGACGCATGCGTCGCCCCTGCGTCCTTGGCTCGCGGCGCCTTCTGTTGCTGTCAGGTCTATTTTGTGACAAGCCCTTAACCGCTTACATGGCTCGAATCGTGCCACGGACTCCCATGGGCCGAGCGCACCGGTGTCCTATGAGCCTGACATGCCGGGCATTCAGTGATCCGGTTCGGTTGCATGGGGAATAAGGACAGCGCCGTCGTGCCGGGATTTCGCAGAAACACTGCATTGCACAACAGGTTCCCAGGGATGCAGGGGCATGCAAGGGTCGCACTCTATTCATGTCTCGTAAATGGCCTCTTGGTTGGGATCAAGTACTGTCTGTGGCTGATTTCAGGAAGTCTGGCACTCAAAGCGGACGCCATCCATTCGCTTGCAGACGTGATATCGGCCTTGACCATCTTCGCAGGGATAATCATAGCGGACCGCAAGACAAAGGCTTTCCCTGAAGGGCTGTATAAGGTAGAGAATCTCGGGGCCCTCGTCTCATCTCTATTCATCCTCTACGCTGCATACGAGATTGGGCGGGAATCCCTCACCGGTCACTCAGTGGCCCAGATTCATAATCTGCCGATGGTGGTGGCCGGAATCTTCGCCATCATCTTGATTACTTTTCTTTTCTCCAGATACGAGCTCAAAATAGGTCTTGAGGTTGGGTCACCCAGCCTGGTGGCGGACGCAAAACACATTGTAACAGACCTGTTGTCAACCTTGGTGATTCTTGTAGGAGTTCTGGGGTCCTTCTTCGGGTATCATCTCGATCGTTACGCTGCTCTTGTTGTTGCCGTGCTCGTAGGTAGGATGGGATTCCACATTCTTGTTGATTCCCTGAGAGTCTTGCTCGACGCCACTCTGGACTACCCCACTCTGGATGGGATCAGGAAAGTCCTGGAGGACCACCCCAATGTAAAGGAAGTGATTGCGGTCGGGGGACGGAGTTCGGGTCGTTACAAGTTCGTGGAAATAGCGGTTTCAGTGAACGTTAAGCTTCTTCGTGAAGCTCACCAGGTGATATCGTATCTTGAAGAGGAGATACTCGACAGGTGGCCTGATATTGACAAAATCCTCGTACATTACGAACCAGAGCAAAAGAAGACATGGCGTGTTGCGGTTCCCATAGATGTTGTGAAAGGTGAGGGACCTCACCAGGGAGCGAGACTCTCCGATCATTTTGGAGAAGCCCCTTACTTCGCGTTTCTTTCACAAGACAGGCTCACCGGACACGTTACCGTGGAACGATATCTGGAGAACTCTTTCCGCGATCTTGACCGTCAGAAAGGGGTTCGGGCAGCGGAACTCCTGGCAGACCACGGTGTTGACGAAATAACCACGAGAGTCGACCTCGCAGGAAAAGGCTCAGGCTACGCTATCGAAGCCCTTCAAATAGTCTATTCGGTCACTTCTGCGCAAACCCTCGCCGAACTCATCGCAAATATGGGAAAAGAGGCTTGATGGTCCTGCACTCCACTTCGACAGATGATCGCAAAGTGGGAGCGGGGGGATGCAGCGGGTTCCTCAGAACTCGAACATCGCGCCCGCATACGCGTCATGGAACCGGTTTCCGAAATGGTCTTTGAGGATTCGATTCGGCCCTGTTCCCGTACAATGGGCTGTTGCCACGAATTGTACCCTGAAGCTTTCCAGCACCTCAATGACGGCGAATGTCTCCGATTCGGCCGCGAATCCGAGATGCGTTCCTCCCAATACGCCCCATATGGAGTCGATCTCCATTTGCTCCTTAATGTGTTGGAGGATGTTGCGGACTCCCGCGTGAGCGCATCCCAATGCGACGACCCATCCCGACCGAGTATCGAGCAGTAGGGACACGTCGTCCTCTATGAGGTCCTGTCGCCAACCCGTGTCGCTCGGAACGAGGAGGCGCTTGTCAGGATTGCCCGGCAGAGCCCGGGGAACCCAGCCGGTGAAATAGACGCGGTTGAGGATCTCCTCAAAGTCGGTCTTCAAGAGGAACCGGGCCCCGGCGGCTTCCACGACCTTGGGCTTGTAGGGCATTCCCACCTCGTGCGGGACAGATTCGTCCTCGTTCAACGCAAGGTGAGGCCCAAGGGCCTTGGGATGCGCCACAACGCGCACCCCGGGGTTGCGCCGCACTATGTGGGGCAGCCCGCCGGTGTGGTCGTAATGGCCGTGACTGAGTACGACCGTGTCAATGCCTGTCAGATCCACCCCCAAGATGCCGGCATTCCATGGCAATGCTCGTCCCTGGCCTGTGTCGAAGAGAATCCTGTCAGAGCCGCGTTCGATAAGAACGGAAAAACCGTGCTCGGCTAGAAGCCCTCCGTCCGGCTGGACATTGTTGTCCACAAGGACTGTGATCCGGGTGTGCGGACCCGCGCTTGTCATGATGCTCCCGGCAGAAAGACTTTTGCATCCCAAATTGAGCGATTCAAGCTGATGTCATTGCGAGAAGCGAAGTGACGAAGCAATCGCCGCCTTTGGTTCTTCCGCCCAATGAGATTGCTTCGCTGCGCTCGCAATGACGGATACTTCAGGTACTTGCTCGTTGGATGAACCAAGAACCGCACAGCTTAGGTTGCATGCACAGTGTCGGTCCCGGTCGGTTACGGCCTTTTCTCTAAAGTCTCTCTTTATTCTTTTGCTGCTTCTTGAGGTCTTCCCAGAGTTTCTTTACCTCGCGTTCGGTGTCCTCAAGAGACCCCTCATTGTTGATAACGAAGTCCGCGTACCCTACTTTTTCGTCAATGGGTAGCTGCGACGAGAGCATGTTCGCGGCTTCGCGTTCACTGATTCCGTCCCTCTGCGCAAGGCGTTCAGTCAGCTTCTCATTGGGAACGTATACGACCAGCAGTTCGTGACAAAGATACTGAAGATTCAGCTCAATGAGCAGCGGTATTACCACCAGCACAATAGCGTCGGGATCGTCGGCCGCAATATCATTTAGCTGTACGACAAACTCCACCTGGATTTGCGGATGAATGAAGCCCTCCAGCTTCTTTCTCTTCTCCAAGTCATTGAAAACGATCTCGGAAAGCTTCTTTCGATCCAAACAGCGGTCTTCCTGAAGCACCTGCTTTCCGAAATAATCCACGATCTGCTTCCATGCCGGCTTGTCGGGTTCCACCACCTGTCTTGAGATGATGTCAAAATCAATGACCGCGGCGCCCATATCCGCCAGCATATTCGCCACGGTGGTCTTTCCACTTGCAATGCCGCCCGTTACTCCCACCAGCAGGCGATTGTCCTTGCCTCGGATCGCGCTCAGTTGGTCCAAGGCGCCGTACGCCACCGGATAAGAGGTCGTCAAATCACGCTCAGCCCCCGCATAGCTGATGGGATAGCGAATGCCCCGCCTGTACAAGGCTTCCAGGCCCCTCAAAGCCTTTTCCATGTGATCCTTGGGCAAAGCCATCAAGAGATCTTCGTCTTGCGCGTGTCCGTACCGCCGCTCTCCGTAGCAAGGAATTGCGAGGGAGGGCTTGCCCGTCAAATAGCATCTGGCAATGGCATCCGAGCAGGAAGACTCTCCCACGCAATAGAATTGCATCACCTCATAGTCTTCAAACTGCAAGGAGTTTATCAACAGAATCATCTGGGCAGGATTTGCGTAGATGAGCACGATGTCCGGATCAAATGGGTTGTAAACCAAGGGAGCCATGGCCACGGCCTCGTGTTTTCCCATAGGAAGACGGGGGATGGACTCCTCATACTTCTTGCCGTCCGCTTTGGTCCTTACCCATACGATGCTGCGGAAAGTGCCGTCCTTAACCAGTTCAGGCGTGTCGGACAGCCCAATAATCGAAGGACAAACGGGGCCCACGAAGTCGCCCACCTCCGCGCCGACAGTCCAGTCGAAGTTTCTGACACGAGTAATCAACTGACAAAGGGTCACCGGCTCCTTGGGTCTTCTCATGAATGGTATTTCATCGAGATCCGCCTTCCTCTCCAGCATCTTGAAGGATACAGGAAAAGACTTCAGGCGCAGCAACATCTCCATCCGTCGGACCAACTTTTCCCAATCGTACTGTGCATCCATGACATTCCTCGTTTCGTAAAGCTATGCCCCCCATTCCTGTGCAATCGAGTCTTACTCACATGCTGTGCCGTAGTATACAACGCGCTCGGCTCTTCAGTCAACGGGAGGGGTTGCGCTACGGTCACCATTCAGTTTCGGGGGGCTTCGAAATGGTAGGGGCTGACACATAGAGCCTGCCCCGGACTCCGATCCGGGGTCCGCCCCTACCAGGAGAATGCCAACGCTATTTCGTAGCGGCCCTGTGAACGAAGCCTGAAAATGCCTGCGGCGAAGCGGAATCACATCCTCTGTGCCCTCTGTGGCCTCTGTGGCATGATTCGTCTTTTCTTTCCCCGACCCCGGGGCAGGGTATTGGGCGCGTGGTCGCTATTTCTTCACATTGGCCTTGATATATTCCACGATGTCGTCGGTTCTCGTTCCAGGACCGAAGATCTGCTGTATTCCCGCTTCCTTCATGCGCGGGACATCCTTTTCAGGGATGATGCCTCCCCCCAGGATGAGCACGTCATCCACGTTGTTCTCCTTGAACATTGCGGCTGTTTTGGGAAAGAGGTAATCATGCGCTCCTGAGAGAGAACTCAGGCATAAGACATCGCAGTCTTCCTGTACGCAAGTGTTGTACACCGCCTCTGGGGTCTGTCTGAGACCTGTGTATATGACTTCCATGCCCGCGTCACGCAATGCCCGGGCAACAATCTTTGCGCCTCTGTCGTGCCCGTCAAGCCCGGGCTTGGCCACTACTACTCTGATTCGCTTTTCCATTGCTGATTTCCTCTATTGGGGGGATTTCCCACTTTAATGGATGCACTGCGATATACCCCGAGTTCCGTCTAGGACCCACTATTTCGGCGCAGCATGCTACGCCCCTACGGGTGTAATCCACCATGACGGCGGGTAGTTATATGCTTCGGCGCCCTTCGATTTTTCTGAGGCATGAGCGTTCCAATGAAAGTCATCTTTGCCCGCGAACGCGCGGGTCCCGAGTAGGGGAGGCGGAGCCTCCCGGCATGCATTCCCAGGCAGAGCCTGGGAACGAGGGGAAAAGACGTCCGTCCCACTCTGTTGGAACGGGTCGAGCATCCAAGAGGGCGACGCACGCTACGCCCCTACGCGGTCAAGCGCTACAGCGGGACATTGCCGTGGCGGCGCTTCGGTTTTTCCTCCACTTTGTTTTCCAACTGGGAAAACGCGTTAATGAGCACGGATCTCGTATCACGAGGATATATGACCCGATCCACAAAGCCCAATTCCGCTGCCCGGTAAGGGCTCGCAAACTTGCTCGTGTAATCGTCGACCAATTCTTGACGTCTTGCAACGGGGTCCTCGGCCGCCTTTATGTCGCGTGCAAAGAGGATCTCAGTAGCTCCTTCAGCGCCCATTACCGCTATCTCGGCAGAGGGATAGGCCAGATTCAGATCCGCTCGCAGGTGTTTGCTCGACATGACCACGTACGCTCCGCCGTAGGCCTTTCGCGTAATCAGGGTGACCTTGGGGACGGTCGCCTCTGCGTACGCATAGAGTATCTTGGCTCCGTGCTTGATGATTCCGCCGTGCTCCTGCTGTGTTCCCGGGAGGTATCCGGGGACATCGAGCAGAGTCCACAAGGGAATGTTGAACGCGTCACAGAATCTCACGAACCGGGCACACTTGACGGACGCCTCCGTATCAAGGCAGCCTGCCAACCAGTTGGGTTGATTCCCCACCACACCTATTGTCTTGCCCGCAAGCCGTCCGAAACCGGTGATCAGATTGCGAGCGTAGTTGGCTTGGACCTCCAAGAAATGTCCGTTATCGAACACCGGGATTATGATCTTTTTCATGTCATAGGGGAGGCGCGGACTGTCCGGAATGACCGAATCCAACTCAGGGATGACCCTGTCCTCAGGATCGTCACACGGGATCGTCGGCCCCGGGGACCTGTTGCTGTCGGGCAGAAACGAGAGGAGTTCCTTCACCCCCACAAGAGTATCTTTCTCCGTTGGATAGTGGAAGTGGCAAACACCGGATACCCTGCCGTGAACCTTCGCTCCACCGAGGCTCTCGGCGTCGATCTCTTCGCTGGTGACCTGCTTGATAACCTTGGGGCCGGTGATAAACATGTAGCTGGTTTTCTCGGTCATAAATATGAAGTCGGTCACAGCGGGAGAGTAGACCGCGCCGCCCGCGCAAGGCCCCATTATGACCGATATCTGAGGGATGACCCCCGACGCGCGAACATTGCGATAGAAAATCTCTCCGTAACCTCCGAGGCTCTCAACTCCTTCCTGTATGCGAGCGCCTCCGGAATCGTTTATCCCCACAAGGGGGACACCATTTCGGTACGCGAGATCCATCACCTTGCAGATTTTCATGGCGTGGGTATATGAGAGGCTTCCGCCGAAAACGGTGAAATCCTGGGCATATATGTAAACGCCGCGGCCGCTTATCCGACCGAACCCGGTGACCACGCCTTCGCCCGGAACCAGATTCTTCTCCATTCCGAAGTCATGGCACCGATGCACCACGAACTTATCGATCTCCTCGAAAGAACCGTCATCCAAAAGCTCCAGGACCCGTTCTCTCGCGGTCATTTTACCCGCCTTATGATGCTTGGCGATCTTCTCCGGGCCCCCTCCCTGGTCAGACTCCTCAGTTCTCTTCTTCAGTTCCTCTAACCTCTCCTCCATTGTGGACATCCTATTCTCCCTGTATTTCAGAATATAGCGACGCGTGCTGAGAATGGGTCTCCTACGGATTCGCATTCTAAGCAATGACTTGTGATCCGAAACAGCGAACCAAGAAAATTCCCCCTGCGCTGTGCAACAGCAACCGCGACTTGTTCAAAATCCGGTCTGCTTTGGCCTTAGGAAAAACACTCACCCGAGTATCTGCTTTGTAACGTCTCCAACCTGGGTGAGATTCTCAACTACGGTGACGCCCGCCTCAGTGAGGGCGTCTATCTTTCCCTGCGCGGTTCCGGACCCACCGGAGATTATCGCGCCCGCGTGGCCCATCCGCTTGCCGGGCGGGGCCAGTCTTCCCGCTATGTATGCGACCACCGGCTTGTTAAACTCTTCCTTTATGTACTGGGCAGCCTGTTCCTCGGCCGACCCTCCGATCTCGCCGATAAGGATCACCGCTTCCGTTTCAGGGTCGTCCTTGAACATCTTGAGCACATCCACAAAGCTCAGCCCGACCACCGGATCTCCGCCCAGTCCCAAACACGTGCTCTGACCTACACCCGCCTTGCTCAACTGATCCACCACCTCATAGGTGAGAGTCCCGGACCTGGAAACCACGCCGACAGGGCCCGGTTTGTGAATGTACCCGGGCATGATTCCCACCTTGCACCGCTCACCCGGGGAAATGATTCCCGGAGTGTTCGGTCCCAACATCATTCTGCCCTCTGTTCGAACCGCGTGCAGCGCTGAACCGGTATCCAGGGGAGGTACCCCCTCAGTGATACAAACAATGAGGCGAATTTCCGCGTCCACCGCCTCCAGGATCGGATCTTTGGCATAGGCCGCGGGGATGAAGATCAATGAAACATCCGCTCCCGTGTCTTTGGCCGCTCGCCAGACCGTATTGTACACAGGGATACCTTCAACCGTCTTGCCGCCTTTACCCGGGGTTACTCCCGCGACCAACTGGGTGCCGTATTCCCTGCACGCCAGAGAATGAAACTTGCCGTTTCGGCCGGTGATCCCCTGGCAAATAACCCGAGATTCGCTGTTTATGAGGATTGCCATCTAAAGACTCCAATTCAAAATGGGGTCAGGCCACCAGAGACCTGGCCTTCTCTACGACCAATTTCGCCGCTTCATCCAGAGACGGAATCATCTTGATAGGAAGACCCGACTCTTTGAACAACCGGCGGCCCTCTTCAATATTCGTGCCCTCGATCCGAACCACTACCGGCAGTTCAACGTGGTGCCGTTTCAGCGACTTGATAACCCCCCGGGCCAGTACGTCGCATCGGAGTATCCCTCCAAAGATATTAACAAAGACTACCCTGACGTTGGGATCATCCAACAACAACTCCATGGCGTCACCAACCACCTGCTCGCTGGCCCCGCCGCCCACATCGAGGAAGTTCGCGGGACCCCCTCCGTGATGGGCTATGAGGTCCAGCGTGGCCATGGCCAGTCCCGCTCCATTAACCACGCACCCTATGTCGCCGTCGAGCCTGATGTAGCTCAACCCGTCCTTGCGAGCCGACATCTCCAGCGGTTCCTCCTGAGTCCGATCCCGGACATCCTCCATCTCAGGATGTCTGAACAACGCGTTGTCATCGAGATTGATCTTCGCATCCAGGGCCAGGACTTTGCCGGCCGAAACAACCAGGGGGTTTATCTCCACCAGAGTACAGTCAAATTCAATAAAGATCTCATACAGTACCGTGATGACCTTCATTAGCTGACCAATTATGTCATTAACGTTGGGACACTCATCTTGCCACACAAGACGGTAGGCCATTGAGCGGGCCTGGTACACGTGAAGCCCCCTCGCGGGATTGATGCTGGTTGTCTTTATCTTGTCCGGGGCATCTCTCGCAAGCTGCTCGATTTCCGTACCGCCCTCACGGCTTCCCATAATCGTGACGCGACCCGTGATTCTGTCCAAAACCACGCCCACGTAGATCTCCTTATCAATGGGCACCACTTCCTCTACCAGAAGACAACTGACCGGCTTTCCTTGCGGACCCGTCTGATTTGTGACCAGCGTCATCCCGAGGATATCCCGTGCCTTCTTGCGGAGGTCGTCGTCCACAGGGACGACCGCAACCCCCCCGGCCTTTCCCCTACCACCGGAATGGACCTGCGCTTTCAGGACAACCTTTTCACTCTTGAGCCGCCTCGCAGCAATCAACGCTTCCAGAGAATCGTAGCAGACAGAACCTTTCGGAATCCGTATGCCACGAGCGGCCAGCAACTCTTTACATTTGTATTCGTGGAGATTCATGACTCGGTCTCTCCCATCATGCTCGCTCTTCCCCTGGGGCCCGGCCTGCGGCGGTCCGCATTTGCCCGAGAGGCGCGGATGGTTTGGTTGTGTTGGATGGAATCAAGTGTGTCCCCTGTCTTTGACGGGGTCCAACTCTACTTCTATCCTACAACGTTTTCAAGAGAAAAGCGGCGGGTCCCGGTATTGAAGATGGCTGGGCTCACAAATCCTCGCGGTTCATGGAACCGCACCCGCGGGACATTGTTGAGGTTTTGCTTTAAGTTTCTTAATTAACATCTTGAAACAAGATGTGAAATATGATATACCATAAACTCCTGCGCCACTTCGGGAACCGTGGCTCCATCTCTGCGACTGAAGGAGGACTTCATGAAGAAAGTCTTTATCATAACAGCGTGCATAATTGTGGGCGTCGCCCTGTCGGGAAGAGCGCCTGCTTCCGACCAAGGTAAAGCCGCGCCCCCGCAAGTAGTCAATCCAGCGGCCCCGACCGCTCCAACATCTGCCGTCAGTCTCACCGCCCCTGTTTCCGCTATTCCCGCGAAACAAGCGACGGCAATTCCCAAAGCTGCGCCCGCGCCGACGGTAATGGCCAAACAGAGCCCGACCCGCTCTCTGGCGCCGGCCAAGCCGACACAGGTTGAGACTCTACCGGGTCAGATTGCCGCGCCCCCGCGCAAAGAGACCCCACAGCCCGTACAGCAGGCTGTGCAGACGCCTCAGCCCAAACCTGTGACCGCTCCAATGCGGCAGGTCGAGCAGGCTTCCGTTGCCAAGCCTGCTGTACCAGCCGGCCCGAAAAGGGTTGCCCCGGTCAGGAAATTGACATCTAGAATCAACCCTGCTGTTGTTCCGGTCTCCCCGCAGCCGAAACCGGTCAAGCAATTGACGGCAACAGTAGCGACAGACAGGTTTCAGCCGACCATCCCTGGGTTCAAAAGGCTGATCAACCAACAGAAAATGTCTCAGAATCGAAAAGCCGCTTCCAAGGCCGTTTCCGTTGTCAGCGCGCCCCAGCGTGCGAGAGTCCAATCAGCCGCGACTCCAGTAGTTCAACAGCAGCGCGTACTCAGGCCGAGCGCGGTCGGGAAGCCGGTCCAGTCTCAGGTCAAGCCTACTACCGGTCAGGTGAGAGCGAACACGGCGACACGGGCCCCAATCAGCAACAGGCTGAACCCACGACCCAGCCCCAAGCCGATCCCGGGGGCAGTGAAGACTGCGCCTGTTGCCCAAGCGTCCCATGCCGGGCCTGTCAAGAAGTCACCGATCTCCAAACCCCTGGTTAAGGCGGCTCCGGTTAGACCCGCCGGCGCGGTGAAACAGTCCCCCATCCCAAGGCAGGTTTCGAGTCGAGTCACGCCCACGGCCGATCAGTGCAAGCAGTGCCCCAAACACAATGCTGCTCCGAAAACCGTGGCCAAGCCGGCGCCCCCGATGACGGCACCTGTGCCGGCCGTGGCTGCGCCAAAGAAGAGCCCGATTCCAAAAGAGGTCGTACCCGCGGCAAAGACCGCAGCCGCGCCCAAGCCGATCACTAAGCCGGCCCCCATGGCTGCTCAGCAGAAACCGCTCATTCAAGCCCAGAGATCGCAGGCGAAAGTAACAGCACCTGCGTCTTCCCCGGCCACGGTCCCGATCGTTGAGGCCAAGCGCGCCGCGCCGGCCAAGTCGGGCCAATGGACCAAGACTCCCGCGTCTGCCGGACAGAAGCAGCGGGTTCAGAGTCAGCCTCCAACTCCGGCAGCTCCGAAGTGATAGATTCCAATCCTTTCACCCGGCCAATGCCCATTCCTGAAGCTACCGGGGGCGCCCCTTCCTAACGGGCGCCCCCACTCGCGTCTGCTCTCTGACTGGTCGAATCGGTAGAAATCTCTGTCTATAGTGCGACGCATTGAAAATGGGTTTTCCAGTGGGAACCCCCTCCCCCCAATGCTGTTGAATTAGGCCGCTCCCCCCTAATTCGGACTCTTTTTCCGTCATTCCGGCGAAAGCCGGAATCCAGTCTTTTGCGTAAGAGCCTGGACCCCGGGGCCTGCCCCGGACCCCGATCCGGGGTTCGCCGGGGTGACGTTCCGGACGGTCGCACATCG
>CAZGNL010000057.1:0-31511 GCA_964527475.1 uncultured Syntrophaceae bacterium | reverse complement strand
CCTTTACACTCGTCCTGTTCGATTCGATAGGGCATATGTTCCGCTCCTGAACTTTTTTTGGATGCCGCAGAAAAAACGGGCCATGTTTGGAAGAACTCTCTCCGCGGCAAATCTCCCACAGTCTGCCAGATTACTGTCAACCATAGCCCTTGTCAAGGATTTGCGCGGCAGGAGTGCAAGGCTTCAGTTTCGGGGGCAGATCTTCTCCTCGACCATGTCATTGCGAGAAGTGAAACGACGGAGCAATCCCCACATTCACCGTGCAGGAGATTGCTTCGCAGCGTTCGCAATGACATCTTGCGAGAACGCACCGTGACTCCTAAGAACCTTTCAGTTTCGCGGGGCAAGTCTTCGTACGGCGCGGAGCATGCGCCGCCCTCTTCCTAACGGGTACCATGCATAGCCGACCTGCAATGACCATTGTGGGACTTGCCCCACGATTTCAGGCGCCTTTCTGATTGAGCCGCACGTTACTGAGGGGTTACGCTTTCAGATTCCTTTAGGAACGCGCACATTGAAGCCCTCTTTCCAGAATTCGGTTGCTTACAGAGATGCCGTCAAGCTTCCTGTATTCAATTCTGAGCGACTTAAAGAACCTTCACACGGAATCCGGTTCATTAGCCCTCCAAAACACACATCCCGGGTGAATCAGGTTGAGATCCTGTTTTTCGGGGGTCGGTCTTTATGATATCAATGTGTTACTGGTGGAGGCGGCGGGAATCGAACCAGTTGTCCCTTGAGAACAACCTTGTCATAACAACTAGATGAGACGTTACTGTTTCCTCCTGCACACCCTTTGCACACTCCGATTAGATTTTACCTGGAGTGCTTTCTGAACTGCAATCGGGATCGGACATCTTCTCGCTCTACGTGTAATAGGCACGATGACCAAACCCGGAGAAAGCTCAGACGGACGTGGCTGGTTAATGTGGCTTGATCATTTCCCTTAGCCACTTGAAAAAGGAAGATGCTAGATATGGTAGATATGACGCCTGAAACGAAGTAGCATGCTCTGTTAGGTAGGGGTAGCGAAACGGGTATCTGAATGATTGCCTTGTGCGGAAAACTGCATGGAGTGGTTTTGAAGAGCATTCTTGCACAAGTCGCAGATCTATTAGGATCGACCACTGCGGATAAGCTGGACGTCCCATTCGAGATTGATTTCGAGTTGCTGTGAGTCAACAGCCTTGGAGATGCCGATTGTTCCTTTGGGAGTAGTCATTTCGGAGTGAGTGGAACGTGTTGCGATTGTAACGACACTCTCGAGTTGGGGTCTCAAATCCAGGGACGGCAGGTTCTTTTCGGAACTCTAGTGCTCTGTCCCCGAACTACCTCGGCACGTTATCAGCATCCCGACTGTGACAAACCGGGAGGTTAACACGATAAAATAGCCTAGGTAATACAAGGACTGAACACTAGGCCCATGCATCGTTAGCCTCATCTTCCTCCCTGGTTTTGCCTCTTCATCGATTCAAACATGAAAAGACCCCCGAAATTGCACACCCTTTTCGGGGGTCCCATCTTAATAATATTAGCAGGTTAAGTGGTGGAGGCGGCGGGAATCGAACCCGGCTAACCGTCAATATAGCACGGTAATGTTATGGTGATACGCCTATGCGAGGTCCTGTTGCATCCGGTTTGCATCCGAATCAATTCTTGACGATCTTATTGCTGATTTCAGCCTACCACAGAGGCATGGAACTTGCCGTCCATCTGGCACAGATCCACTATACCGCTTAAACAGACATCATGGCACAACAGATTTCGGCTGAAGTTTCTCGGGGTCAGCACAGATATGAGACGTGGAGAGCAACAACGCGGGGACATTCAAGCATCGGAGAGTATTGCCGATTATAGCACGCTGATCAGTGATCTGACTTCTTTTCTGAAACGGCTTTACCTTGGGGATTAGGATTGACACGGGGCCGGGTGGGGGGCTACGGTTGTTTCCAGGTGAGCAGTCAGCCCTTTAAGGAGAATGGTTGACTTGAGTCAGGCCATGTTGTTGAACGATGTCAGAGGGGAGTGTTTCAGCCGAAGACCGTTCCCGCTACTCGGCTGTGACCACAATATACTCAGGTGGTTTAAACGCTCTGCAGAGGGAAGATTTGCGCGGACCTCATGAGTCCTTGTCTCCTTGCATGCAGGCGTAAGGTGACGTTTGACGACGGGAACCGGCCGAGCACCCCGGTAAAAGGGATACTCTGATGATTGACTGGAAAAGATATTTGGAATCGGTCTGTGAAGATCCGGAATATACCGAATGGGAAGCGAAATTCACTCCGATGGACGCCAAGGGCCCCGTTCCAGGGACACATCTCGATTTGATGGTCCAGGCATTCCAACAATCTGAGAATAGCGGGGAAGTCAAGACACACCAGAAGTACTACGCACTGAAAGGGTTGCGGGATTTCGCTGGAGAGCATGTTCTCCTACGCGGGAGGCCCGGTTCCGGAAAAACCACCATACTCCATCATCTCCTCCTTGAAGAAGCCAAGAAAGCAAAGGGTGACGGGCAAGCAAGAATTCCCATATTCGTCGCTCTTAGACGGTGGAAGAATCCGTCGCGCTTTGAGAGTCCGCCAGTTTATGTGGTGCGTGATACCCTCCAACGACATCACGTTCAGGTTGCAGTCGAGCAACTTGACTCACTACTCAACCAGGGGCGTTTCTTTCTCATCTTCGACGGAATGAATGAGATGCCTGAAGAGGACAGCCGTGGAGATTTGGAATCCTTTCGGCTCAAATACCGTGCCACTACGCCAATGGTTTTCGCCACGCGAGACCTTGGATTTGGTGGGGATCTGGGAATCCGGAAAAGACTGGAAATACTGCCTCTGAACCGTAAACAGATCGAGATTTTCGTTCACAAATATATTGGTGATGCCAACGAAGCTCGAAGGATGCTGAGATCCTTGAAGGATCGACTGCGAAATCTAGCCAAGACGCCGCTGCTTCTATGGATGCTCTGCCGGGTCTTCGAGGCTAAGCAGAAGATGCCTGACAGGCTGGGCGAGGTGTTCAGGATCTTTACTAGGATATACGAGCGTGGAGTGAAAGCGGGCGCGCCAGTCTCAGAGGAATCCCGGAGTTGGTGGCCTAAGCTCTTAGCAAAACTCGCACACCACATGATGGAGAAACGTAAAGAACCTACTGAGATGGCCTTGGCGATCCACTGTGAGGAAGCTGAATACGTCCTGCGCGAGTACCTTCAAGAACAAGGGGTGGACAGGCCGGTACAAAAGGCACCTCGATTTCTCGACGACCTCGTCAAACATCATCTGCTCACAGAAAACACCCGTGGCAATATTGAATTCCTGCATCATCTCATTCAGGAGTATTATGCAGCAGAGCATCTGTTATCATTCTTGCCCGGTCTGGCGGAGACCAAACCACAACGTTTGAAGCGCGACTATCTGAACTATCTGAAATGGACGGAGCCCGTAGCGATGATGCTGGAATTCTGCGACAAAGAAGACCAGGCCATGGCGTGTGTGCGATTGGCTCTTGATGTTGATCTCATGCTCGGGGCGCGTCTGGCAGGTTGTCTTAAGAGGGAATTCCAAGAAAAGGGCATAGCGTTAGTGACTAAGATGCATGGATCCTCAGGTCTTGGAATAAGGCTGCTTGTGGGGAAGCATTACAGAGTGTCAGATTGGCTTAAACATTGGGCTAAGGACTGGCGGGTCCTTAGCAAGGCGGCCAAAGCAGTTGTAAACTTTGGCAGAGAAGATGCCATACAAGAACTCGTAATGGCGTCGGAAGATGACGATCCGGGGGTCCGCATCGATGTAGCTGAGGCATTGGCAAGCATCGGCAGCCACAAAGCCGTCCAGTACCTCATAAGGGCTTTGGAAGACGACGATTCGGCGGTCCGAAGTGGAGCAGCTTTTGCACTGGGAAATATCGGCAGTGATGAGGCTGTACAACCTCTTACAATAGCGTTGCAAGACGACGATTCGGCGGTCCGAAGCTGTGCAGTCTATGCGCTGGGAGAGATCGGCAGCGATGAGGCTATACAGCCCCTTGCAATGGTGCTGCAGGACGAGATATGGGTTTTGCGTCGGGCCGCTGTCCAGGCCCTGGGAAACATCGGCAGCCAGGATGCAATACAGCATCTCACACCGGCATTGAAAGATGAGGATTCTATGGTCCGAATCAGCGCAGCCACGGCATTGGCAGACCTCGGCAGTGATGATGCCACACAATACCTTATGAACTTACTGGAAGACGAGGATTGGCTCATACGGGGCGAAGCCGTCGAGGTTTTGGAAAGAATCCCCAATGAGAAGGCGCTAAGCGACTTGATAAGGGCCTTGCAACACGAGGATTGGACTATCCGCCAGATGGCGGCCGCTGCTTTAGGAAAGATAGGTAATGATCATGGCACGCAACACCTCATTAACGCATTGAAGGACGACGTATCGTCGGTCCGTAGCAACGCGGCCTGGGCGCTGGGACTTATCGGAAGCGATTTAGCCATAGAACCCCTTATGAACGCGTTGGAAGACAAAGACGGGACCGTCCGTAGTAGCGCTGCCTCCGCATTGGGATTCATCGGTAGTGACAAGGCTACTCAGAATCTCGTGGACCTACTGGAAGACGAGGAAGGGCGCGTCCGTGGTAGCGCGGCCTGGGCGCTGGGAGACATCAAAAGCGGTATGGCCACACAAGCCCTCATAGACGTATTGAAAGTCGATGACCCGTTTGCTCGTGACAACGCGGCCAAGGCACTGGCCAAGATCGGTGGAAATGAGGCCACAGATTTCTTGATCGAAGCAATCGAGAGCGGGACTATCTTTTCGGCAATTCTTCACGAGTCGTCGGGCCTGTCATTAGCCTCCAAGTCTTTGCCGCGTTTGGCGAAACTTGCTCAGCAAAGAGACCCCGACTTATTGGAAGTCATTGCCGCCATCCAAGAACGTTGCCGATTCTACAATCCTGCCCTCCTTACCATTGACAGGAGGTTCTCCATTGTACACCTTTCCGATCTTCATTTCAAGGAGGTGGACAGGGCCGGGGATCTGTACGTGGGATTGCTGCTGGAACTGAAGGAGGACCTCGACCTTAAGATCTTTGAAGCGTTGGTCATATCCGGTGACATCGTGAACCAGTGCCGCAAAGAAGGGTACGATCATGCCACGAAATTCCTGAGCCGTATCGCAAAGAAATTCGATCTCGGCCCGGACAGAGTTGTCGTGGTTCCCGGCAACCACGACATGAGCCGGCAGCTCTCGGAGGATGCATATACATTGAAGCGTCGAAAAGAGGTCGCTGGTCCGATTGACGAATTTCTTCACATTGATAGGGGCGAAGTCGTCGAAGTCAAGCATGAGGCGAAATACAAGAAGCGATTTGCCCTTTTCCAGGCTTTCTGTAAGAAGGCTGCCATTGGAGATTACCGGGCAGATTATTCCAACCAGATAACGTGGCGTGAATATCCTGACCAAAAGGTGCTCATGGTGGGGCTGAATTCCTCATGGATGCTAGACCACCACTATAAGCGGAGATCGGGACTTCATCCCGACGCTCTAAATCAAGCCGTCGAAAGAGCCGTCAAGGACGAATACAAAGACTGGCTGAAGATTGCGGTTTGGCACCATCCTGTCAAATCCAGAAGCGCCGAAGAGACCCAACTGAACAAGAGCTTCATGCGGGACGATGGCTTCATGGAACGACTCGCTGTGGCCGGGTTCAGCATGATCCTTCACGGACACGCACACGACGGCAATGCTTGGCCCTTTTCTTTCGATTCAGGCAAAAGGAAATACACGGTTCACGTCATCGGAGCGGGCACCTTGGATGCGGACGAAGACGAATTGACCCCAGGGAGCTTCTGGCAATACAACATCATCCAAGTAACCGGTACCAAAGTGAGAGTGGAATGCCGTCAGCGGGTCAATCCGAGAGGAATATCTCGACCCGACAAGACATGGCTGGAAGACGCACCGGACAAGTCCACGTATGAATTTGACCTCTTCGACGAACCTACGTAGGAGTCCACAAAGGTGACGCAGACCGACCCAGATGAAAAGGAATGTTCGCATTGCAGTACCACGATACGCAGGCGAGAACTCACAAGAGCGATGGAAGAAGCGCTTTGGATCTGGCCCTGTCCGAAGCGGACAGCTTGAGGGACGACCGGCTCTCATCCTCTGGATTCGACGACAAGCAATCTTTTCAAAACCCGTTCGCTGAGGAATCGAAATGGAGATAATACAGGAACTTGCCGCTTGGACGAAACCGTTCTTCACCATGCAGATCCCTTTGTGGATTATCCTAATCATTGTTTTCATGGTTTCGATTGTTCTGTTTATCTTCAAACACCGGCTGGTTCCTTACGTCAGCCAATTGGCAAGAAACCGGGCCGATCTGAAAACGATTGTCGAGAAAGCACGGCTGGCGGAAACACAAAAAATACGACTTCAAAATGAATTTGATGCCTACAAGAAGATTCAGACCGCGACTCTCACGTTGGATAGGATATTCAGCGATTTCCATGTCATGATGCACATGGTCTCCGGGTGTGGCGATTCGACAGAGGAGCGTGTGGCCTTCCTGCTGCAATTGGATCATGAAGTCATCGGAAAGTGGGCTGCGGAAGTTTCGGAGGCGTTTGGCCTGCTGGACGACAGTGAGCTGCTCATCATGATCCAGCGGATGGAAGGAGCGGCAAAAAGGGTCACAAGGGTTTGTAATCCGCTTGACGACGATGTACTACAGAAGAATGCAACGGGCAAAGATCGGGAGGCCGCCGCTCTGAAAAAACTTGAGGAACATCTCGACGTTCGAAAGGATTGGAGAGCTTTAGTGGATTCGGTTCTTGATTACACAAAAAGGAAATTAACAGAATAGGCTCATCACTGCCTCCAGTGCCGATGATTAGGTGGGAGACCTCCTCGAAGATTGTGTTCGACACGCGGCCGCCTCCAAAGTTACGCTCCAGACTTGGAAGGAGGAGTCTTTTCACAATATGACAACTGTTTTGCTTCGGTTCAGCTATATTGGGATTCGTGTGGCAGCTTTTCTTGAATGCTGAACGGAGTTATAGCAGTTGACTAGAGTTTTTTCCGAATAGCGCAGGTTTTTTTGTTTTTGACTTTTCTGTCAACAATCCAATTGAGTGCTTGAGAAAGTCGGTCGATCAACTCTTCTCTTGATTTTGCAATGAAATCCGAGAACCACTCTGCTTTCATGAGAAGCCAGAGACGTTCTATTGGGTTTAGGTCCGGTGAATATGGGGGAAGAAATACCGGCTCAAAGCGTCCCCAGTCCAGGGATTTACTCTGTTGCCAAGAGGCGTTGTCCATGATGAGAATGTTGCGCTTACGCTCAAACTGGATTTCTCGATTTGCATGATCAAGGAATATCTGGAATATCTCGGTGTCCGAATGGGAAAAGATGAGAGAATAGAATTCACCTGTTCGAGGGCATATCATCCCGGTGACATTCATTCGTATGTGTGTGCCTTCATAGGGTACGCGTATCTTCTTTCCTTTTTGGGCCCACCGGCGTCTTGGCCGAGGGTCCCCCTCAATGCCGCTTTCATCGAGAAACCACGAGTCAACATCAGGATCATCCAAATAGACGCAAAGCTCTTGGCGGAAAGCTTCTCTCTTCTCTTCGTCCTGCCCATTTGGCCAGGACCTCGGAACCTTGAGGCTAAATCCTTGCTGATGAAACCATCTGACGACCGTGCGGTATCCAACATCATGGGCAAGCTCTTTTTTGAGATAGCCATGAAACTTTTTTGCGGTCCAATGAGTTTGGTTTGCTTTGTCGGGATTCTCAACCAGCTACCGATATTCCACGGTCTGCTCTTCGTTGATATCTCTGGGCCTGCCACTCTTTGGACGATCGATAAGACCGTCGATGCCTTGTTCATTGAAACGTCTGATCCACCCATTCAAAGCTCGTCGCGTCACTCTGAAAATGCCGGCCACTTGATCGTGACATACGCCGCAAAAAAAGAGACTTGATGGCCATCAACCGATCATGGCTCTGTCGAGATACCGCAGCCTGGGCTGCGATTTCAAGTTCTTCCAGGGAGCAGTTCTCCCAGTTCGGCATGGTGGGGTGGCAGGACACCCCCTGAGGTAATTACAATTCAACCAATTGTACAAGCTACAAAAATGTAGGAAATCGGAATGTTCTTTTGTCAAATGCTATAAAGAACCTTCACACGGAATCCGGTTCATTAGCCCTCCAAAACACACATCCCGGGTGAATCAGGTTGAGATCCTGTTTTGGCGGGGCGGTCTTCTTAATATCACATAGTTAAGTGAGTGGAATGCGACTCAGCTTTGCGGCCATCTCACTCCCCTAATCGAATGTCCCACGGCGCTTTTCTCTCAGTTCAACTCCCGCCACCCGGGTACTGCTAGGGCAAATTCCTCCTGAAAAGCCGGACGCCTGAGGTTGTCGCGCTTGACCTGCCCGACAAGAAGCTCCCAGCGTTTCTCATCATGCAGGATCTCGACGAGTATTCGCCGGACTTTGGCCATCAATTTCGCTTTGCGTGCATATTCCTTGCGTACGGCATTAGTATTCAGGTTGCCCAGCCCGGACAAGTAGTACTTGAGAATCGCTTCTGGAAAGCGGCTCTCGAGCTCTTTCGCGGCCCGGATTTCATAGTCGCTCTCCCAGCCTCTGAGCGGATATCGCTGCCGGGTCAGAACAGCCAAGGCTTCTTCATGTTCCCCACGGTGCATGCGGATTTTCAGTTGCTCCGTCTCCCAAGCCTTCTTCAGAGATTCAACAACTCTTCCCTCGAAAAGTACCCATTCGGCGTCCGTGCAGATCTTCTTGAACATTTTATACTTTTCTAGGGTAGGGCGGTCTATGGCCTGGGCAAATTGCAGATCCAGATAGGCTTCTCGATTGCCTGAATCCTCGGCCCGTTGGGCGAGAAACCCGCGCAATTCATCCATGCGCCCCTGTCCCTTCCTCAGGCCCTCTTCTGCCACTTGCACGGCCTTTTCTTTTTCACCAGCATCCCAGTAGAAGGTCGCCAGATCATAATAATCTCCGCCATAAACCATCTTCCGGACGCGCAGTTCGAGATACTTTTTTCGATCCCCAATGTCACGGTAGATGCGGCGAGCGTGCTCTTGCTGCCAGTCCCCACCCATCGACTCGAAGGCTTCCGCCAACCGGCGAAGATCGTTCCCGTCATAACAAGCGGCATAGGCGACCGCGTACAACTCATCATCCAGCCCGGCGTTGCCGCTTTCGATATACGGGAGTGCCAGATCAAGCAGTTCGGCCCGATGATCGGGTTCAACCTGCTTGTCGGAAAGATTCATCTTAATCTCATAGAGCAGAGAGGCTACATTATCCTGAACCGCGTGGTCTCCGCCGCCGTACTCATCCAGTTCGTCCAGATCGGGCTCTAGTTCCCACCAGAGGGCCAGCACCTTTTCTCCCTCTGCTGTTTGCCGCTGTTCCTTGGAAAGCTCGACATGCTGATTCAAGTAAGTAAGGCATTCACTGCGGACATCGGGCCTTGCGTTCGATAGTTGAAGAAGCAAGTCCACCAGTGTTTCCGGTGAGGCAGCGGACAACAAACCTGCTAAGGCATCGTCGCTCTTAGGTTTTCCAGCCATCAACCCTAACCCTTCCGAATTGAGATTGATCGTCTCTACCATTTTGTTTCTCTTGGATTCCAGGTATGGATTCCGGGTACACTATACTTGTTTCTTGACGACCGATCATTAGTTTTTGGGATGCGTTTTTGGCGATTCCTCGTTCTGGGAATGATGATTTCATGACTCCGCTGGAAAGAGAGCGTCCCAGACTATTGCGTAGGCGGAAACCGGGGCCCCAAAACAGGCCCAAAGAGAATTGAGTATGGTGTACCCAGAATTCCTGGCTTGAACAGGGGTCTGCCCCTACCTCTGGGCCCGGACCCGTCGTAGGGAAAGGTGTAGGGGCACACCTGTGTGTGTGCCTTCTCCCATCCGTTAAAGGCAGGAACGTGGTCGTTCCCGTGGCCCCCCGAATGACTGAATGGTTACGCTCAGATTCCTTTGGGGGACGCGCATCACTGATGCCCCGTTTCTAGAATTCGGTTGCTTACAGAGATGCCGTCAAGTTTCCTGGATTCAATTCTGAGCGACTTAAAGAACCTTCACACGGAATCCGGTTCATTAGCCCTCCAAAACACACATCCCGGGTGAATCAGGTTGAGATCCCGTTTTGGCGGGGCGGTCTTCTTAATATCACATAGTTAAGTGGTGGAGGCGGCGGGAATCGAACCCGATTAACAGTTGATAAAGTAGTGTAATATCGGGTACATCCATTTGCCTGGCTGCCCCTTGCATCCGATTTGCATCCGAACGGAATTCTTGACTATCCTTTTGATGAGTTCTGCCTCCCACAGAGGCATAGAGTCTCTCTCCATCCAGTCGTACATCATGATAACAGCTGCTCAGAGCCGTTTCAAGCAACTCCGATTCTTGAGCGTGCCGTTTCTTACCGTCGAAGGTCGGAAACGCGGAGAGCCGTCAACTCGGTGCACATCGAAGCATCGGAGCGCGTTCTTTAAAGGGCACCACCGATCAGTTTCCTGTTTTTCTTCCAAGGGAAACTCACTTCAAGTCGAAAGTTGACAAAAGGCCACGTTGAAAGTACCCTCCATGCCGACACCGAGCAACGCTCCCTCATTTTACTATCAGATGGTCTGCAGCTACCTAGCCCTAGTGGGAATGATAGCCTGCTTCAGGGTGGTCAATCCGGCACCGCTTCGCCGGTCATCCCCTAAACGACCTCTGAACCAGCAAAACAGCCTCATGGTTCCTGGCTATAGGAGATGGAGATGAGCACAGAGTCGCAAGACCTGGTCGTGGCATTGGACCTCAACATGCTTTCTTTGCTTTCAAGGTCGGACCTTCCCGAAGCCCGGAGATACGATCTAGTTAAGGAACGAACGGCCCTGGCAACCTTGGGCAAACTGACAAGCCCGCTCATAAGGTTCAGACATCCTGCACCAGGACTGTTTAGGGCTCACAGAGACTACGTCGAGTTTGTCGGAGATGATTTCCTGGACTTCAAGAAATCAGATTGTGTAATCGTCGGGCACTTTGTAAGGGAATTGGACAAATTCATAGACGCGCTTAAGCAGAAGGACGAGAAGCAAGACGATATTCCAGTCCTGTGCTTTGCGGCCTTTTGTGAAAGCAGGAGAATCAAGCGCATTGTGACAGCGGATGTCAAGTTCATAAATCGCATATCAAGTATTCATGGGTCTCTAAAGAATAACAAGAAAATGCTGGACTGGGTTTTGGCACAGCGCCCTGACTTCTTCGATATACGTCCCTGTTTGCCATCTGAATTGCTTGATGAAATTCAGAAAGTCTAGTGTGAGCTGCGAGACGCAAGATTTCGGGCCTAGATTCGTGGGGGCTCGAACCTCGATCTCGCGGACACCCGCGCCAAAACAAGATGGTCCATCCATTTGCTCGTGGCACTGCCCTCCACCGGACTTCCGTAATTCCCGGATATGGGAACAAGATTCGATATGTGTTCCCGCGTTCTTCGTTGAGGGCTGACCGCAGCATGTCCAACGCATGGAGAAGAATGGCAAGAATAGGAATGACGAGGGTGTGACGTCAGGGTCAGTATTCGCCTGCACCCCTTCTTTTTTTAACAAACTCTTATAATATTCAATGGTTGCTGTGGAGACGACGATAATCGTGACCAGTGCCGCGAACACCATTCTCGGTGATATTAATTGGTTACACGATCGGTTTTCGTTCCAATCCAGTCTCCAGAATCCAACCTGATTACGGTGCCTTGGCGATGGACCTGTCGTAAGGTGTTGGTTTCTAAATGCGAATAGCGTTCGGTCTGTTTGACATTCGAATGGCCAAGAAATTTTGATATGGCGTAAAGACTCACCCCTCGGTTCGCGGCCTGTGAAGCGAGGGAGTGGCGTGTTCCCTCGTAGAGCGTTATTGGCGCCAAGCTGGCTTTTTTCACCGCTTCGTTCCACTTCTTCCTTGCCCAACTCTCGGAAAACGGTTGTCCATTCTTGGTAAACACGAACGCTTGCGGATTGATTTGCCGAGGGAGCGAGAGGTACAGTTCCTTCCAGGTGTAATCAAGCGGTATCCGTCTTATTCGCTTGCTCTTAGTGATTGGCCGGAGAACCGTACCGGCGAAGGCACGCCTGATGGTAACGACGTCGTTATGGAGGTCGATGTCTTGATGCTGCAAGGCTCTCGCTTCTCCAGTGCGAACTCCATGGGTTGCCATGAAGTATATAAAAAAGAAATCGTTCGGGGCCAAATGCTTGAACGCTTCGTCTTGTTGTTCTTCACTCGCCCATTTCCAATCCGGGTCAGGAAGGTTGGTGGCATTGAATTCCAATGGGAATTTGGGTACCGCTTGAATGACTTCGTCCTCGACAGCATCCTGGAAGAGCTTGTGAAGGGCTCCCATGATGTTGAACAACGTCTTCGGAGCCTTTCCGTGAAGGCTCAGATAGAATTTTTTTACGTGCTTGGCTCGAATATCTATGATGTTGAGCCCCCTAAAGTGCGGGATGAAGAGCTTATGGACGAACCGCCGCAGCTCCTTGAGATACGTTGGGGATAGCTCTCCACGCTTCAGACGGAGTTCACAGTCTTCAAGCCACCCTTCAGCGTAGACTTGGAACGAGTGCACGCTCTTACGCGTTTTGGAATAGAAGTCAGCATCGAAGATGCCGGACTCGATCTCACCTTGGATTTGGGATAGAGTCCATTCACAGTGTTGCCGACTGTAAAATGTCCTGTGCGCCTTGTCGCAATATAGTCTGACAGACCCTGGCAATTCAATGTACCAGCGGTCTCCACGCTCTTTTCTGATTCTGCCGAGCTTGCGCGCCACCGTCCACTCTCCGGCCGACTCTCTACCAGGAGCTGGATTGTATAATGATTTGGCCTTGTTATGCAAGCTCGTTCCTTAACAATTACGGCGCCCCACTTCCTGGCGCGTCAGGTAGTTGGGGCCAAAAAAATTTACTGGACTTCTCCTATTCTCCGCATCACGTAGAGATGGAAAGCAGACACGTTGACCAAGAAATGACCCATCAGCCCCGTCGATCCCGAGAGGTCGTCCACCACCTTTGGAAGATCTCTTGATCTGAAAAAACGAACGTGACTATGGATTGTGGCGACTCCTTTGATTACGGAATGCTGAGAAACCCGATGCATAAAACATTGGAATTGCGAGTCAACACCCTCCAAATAGACCTGAATCATTCGGCCCCTCTGCGCTTCCCTGTGCATTGCAGCCTCCATTGACTCTGTAAAATCCCTAGTGTCAAAGGAAAAGCTGCCTGCTGGTAGTCTCGGAACGTCATTAAATTTGACGCCGATGTTGAACAAAGAGTGCAGGAGACCCAGAACGACTACATCTGCGATTGAAAGCCTATGACCCCGAGGGTTTCTCGGCGGCGCGGTAATCTCCGGCACGAGAATTCGCCTGTTTATCCAAGTCTGAATTGTTTTAATATTGATGCCCCAGACGGCCGCCGCCTCCTTCACGGACAGATAAATCGGTTCCATAGTCCTTCTCCTAATCAAGACACTCTACCTGACGGATCAGGCAGGTGTCAAGGAAAATCTTTGCCCGTTTATCGGTTTGCCCGACGGCAGACCCATTAAGGTCCCTGTTTTAGCCGCAATCTCCGAGACTGGAAACAACCCTCTTGGCATTGCCGTAATTTGCTGTAGGCCACGAAAGAGGCTCGGGAGCCTGATTATTGGAGTGACGGCCCAGCGGCCTGAAGGTCGAAAAACCGCGTGGCTGCAAAACAATTCCCGCAGAAATAGGCCAAATTGCTATAATGCGGGAGTCACGATACTGGAAAATGAAGACCTTTCAAGGTCCAATCAGCAATAGGTGGGTTGAGATGAACGGGATTCAACTATCGAACAAGGCCACAGGGGCCGCCCCTTCCAAGAAGCTAAAGTCACAAGCAGTGCGCTATCAAAAAGTGGCTGCCGCGGCATTATTCTGCCTGACATTGCTTCTTGCCGTCACGGCCCACGAGGCTGCGTGGACATCATTAAAAAAAGGGCACAGCACCAAGATCCCAAAAAAACCTGAGGGGAGTACTCATGTCGTATCATTCGACATTCACTCCAGATTTCAAATAAAGGGAAATGTCACAAAGCTCTGGTATATCAGTTGTATTCCCAAAACAATACAGGACAGGCAGGGAGTTATCGACATACGCTTCTCGCCTGAGCCGATTGCCATTTATGATGATGATGACACGAGATACGCAGTCTTTTCCTTCCGAAGTCCCAGAGGTAATCTTGACGTAAACATCACCGGTGAAATTGAACTCTACCGATATGATCTTGAGACTGCCATATCGGTTCGGACAAGAGCCAAGGCAGCCCGACCGATTACACTCTCGGACGAAGAAAGATCCCGCTTCCTCAGAGGGGAACGATTCTTGGAAGTAGATGATCCCGCGGTCAGGAAAGCGGCCGATGGTCTGAGAGGTCCCCGTAAACATCTGCAAACCAATCCCCAGAGCCATGGCGCGGATGCTCTGCAGAAAGCGGAAGTAGATGCCATACAGGAGATTCTGGATTGGATGAGGCAGCGCCTGCAATACGAAGAGCACACAGACAGATTGAGGGGCGCCGGACGTGCAATTACCCTTGGCAAAGGAAAGTGCAGCGATTTCAGCAACGTGTTTGTGACTCTTTGCCGGGCAAAGGGTCTGCCGGCCAAGGTAGTCAAGGGTTTGAATACGTATTTCGAGAATGATCCTACTCATCAGTGGGCAGAGGTTTTCATATCCGGTTTGGGGTGGGTTCCATTTGATCCCACATGGATGAGTTCTGCCTATGCGAGACTGAGACCTATATACATCAATCAAACCTATATGAGCACCGACGGCCGGCTCCACCTCGACACAGGCTCCGGCACGTCCCGATGGTGGTGGAAGACCGGCAAAGCAGAAGTAGACACAACGCATTCGTACCACTTTTATGATCGGGGACCGGGAGGGAGCTAGAGTGAACTTGGTGATCCTATTGTTCGTGGCTTCGCGACGAGATTCACAGATGGCGCTGAGTTTAATGGCGCCTGGGCAGGATGGAACGCGGTCAAGAGATAACGATCTCCGGTAATCTCAGGAGAAATCACAGTGAAAGGGGGCCCGTTATGCGAAGAGTTTCTTACAAGTTGATGGCGATACTAATTCTCGTTTGTTTTCAGCCCGCTCATGGAGGCAGTAGACCGAAGGATTTAGCTGCCGATGATCGTCCTTCAACTGATAAGCCGGCAGGGTCCGACTTTTCACAACAAGAGAGGGGACTCAGTGATGAGACTCTACACAAATTAGTTAATCGACAACAAGACCTGGTGCGTGAGCACAGCTCGATATCACGTAACCCGAATCTAACGAGCGAGCAAAAAATCGCAGCCAACTTCCCCGTACCTCTTCAGGATCAGATCCCTGGTTAGCTGATCATGTCCGAAGACATCAGAGCGCCAGATCGGCGGTGTACGACAAATGGGAGGAATGGTATAGAAACCCGGCCCTTCCTCACGGCCTCAAAACAGCACAAGCAATGGCAGATTGGCGTCGCAATCAGCTTCAAAAGATTGATGGCACGTTCAAACACGAATGGGAACAATACCGAGGTTCCAAATCGAGCGGTGTGCGAGGCGGAACCACACCTCCTACAGCCTCGGCCAGGCAACACGTTTCTCCTCCACCCGTATCTTTCCAGCCGCCTCCAAGGAATAGCAAGCACACCCTCCGGTGGGTCGAAAGCGATTCGCTTTGATTTCCTTGGTTCCCCAAAAGCTACCGAAACAGTCCTGCGCATTCAGCAGTTGATTGAAGGAGTGTTCGATTGGTTTGGGAATCTTGGAGAGGGGGTCTTGGGGGAAAGAAAGGGCAGACACAAGTGAAGGCTGAGAATAGTGAACCGGTCGGCGGATCAGTGCCTTTCAATCTTTTCTAAGGCATAGGCACGGGCTGGAACGCGCTCCGAAAGAGCATTTCGGACTGGCGAGATCCGTACTCACCACATGCTTTGGTACAAATTTCAGCGGATGCTCCCGGGGCTATCCGAGAATACCTGGGTTGCGTAAACCGTGTTGCCTGAACAGGGGCAGACCCCTATGCCCATGTACCGCCATGTGGGGTCAAGCATCCTTGACCTGGAGTGTGTGCCGAGCATCCACCCCTTTACGACGTGCTTTGCCCATGTTTTCGGTTTCCGTCGTCTCTCGCTTGCGATATTCTCCGTGCCCGAATCCAGCCCCACCAATTCCAAGCGTTTGTCCAGGCTTTTCCAGCCCTTCGGAAACACTCCCGTGTCATGCTCCAGTGCCCGGGTTTCACACATGTTCTCAGAATGATTCTGGGCGATGAAGGCCAGAGCAGCGCTGGATTGGAACGGCGTTAGTCCCGATCGCGCTCGCTCGTCGTTGGTGAACTTCAGGACATGTTCAACCATTTCAATGACCTTGTCCATTTTCCGATTTCTGGATAGCACGAGGTTACAGACTCGGGGCGGCTTCGTAGGTAAGGGAATTGCCCGAGCCGGGACAGGCACAGGAGGCGCGGGTGTGGTTGGCGGGGCCGGAGTGCCTGATGGCGGCTGAGGCGGCCTGGATGGGGTTCGATGCGCCGACGTATGAAATATGAGGGCGGCCACAATGCCGGCAAAGAAAGGAGCTGCGATCAAGGGGACGAACCACCTTAACGACAACAAAGATCGGGCAAAAGTTCTTGGCGTGGGTCTTGTCGAGGGCTTGGATGCTGGGCGGTCCACCGGCGCAACTCGTCCCCCAAGCTGTCGTGCGCGCTTGGCTGAGTTATCCTTGCCGGATGGCGTCGGAATGGGTCTTAGCGTAAGGGTTATGGCCTTCTGCTGTGGTGGAGAGGATAATAACAAAGTTACTCTTTCAAAGCCCACCTTTTCTATGGTGACTCTGTCGCCCTGTTTGCACAGCAGCTTCAAACCGGAAGATTTGGTCAATCCCTGAGGCTTCCCGTTGAGTTTCACGCTTGCCTCAATCGGAACCGTAAAGAGCCTCAACAGCCGTGGTCGGACATCCATTTTGGGGACTCCCGGTGTTTACTCAGATATCCTAAGGTTTGATCAACGGAACAAGGAGGGCTATTTCGTTTGCATAACGAGACGCCACCCGCGGATTTTATCCCTTGTTCATGCTCTTGCAGGCATCTTGGGACCGCCGACTGGTCGGTTCATGGTCTGCCTCGATCCAAGAGAAAGGCGCTTCATCTCCGATAAGTGCCCTAACCCGCTAGCCCAAACCACATGGGTTCGCAAGGGGGCGTACAAGCAGATCTCTGAGCGTAACTGATCATGGACCGTTCAGTCAACTGCAATCTCTTAGCTTGTGCCTCGTCTGAGCAGAGCCTGACAGTGAAAGCCAGCCGGCAGCATAAGGCTATGCCCTGGCAATAAAGGGACTCAAGCTCCTCCGCGACACACGGGGCAATCACGGGATGAGCGAGGCTTTGTTCAGAAACTTTGTACGAGTCTCCTCAGGTTTCCGAATTATTAAGGTACAGGCCGGACGTCCGTCCGCGGAAAGAACCGGAAGCAGTGAAGCGAAAGCGAGACCGTCATGTTCGTGCTGCTTGCCACGTCAACGGCCCGGCGGGATATTAGGATATGGGCATAAGATGGGATATCCAGGGCTGCTTTCGCTTGACATCGTTTGAGCGGGTTCTGTAGAGTCACAATGGGGTCTCAGGTGAATGGATTCCTTTCTTGTTCAGGTAATCAAGAGCCGTAGGAATAGTGGGAGGGGCACCCTCTACGAGTCTTCCTGAACCACAGGTGGCTCCCTCTTCAGCAAATACCCTCAACAGGGCCCATTCAAAGGAGGTCGGAGTGAAAATAACTATCAACGGTGTCCTGACAAGTATTGAGGCCGGGTTGAGCAAGCTGGGCCTGCCGGCTGGACCGGATCAGCTTATCAATCACAAGACCATCTTGGGGTTCATTCTCGGGATTGTAGGCGCTGTCATTGGGTGGCTCGTCACCGAACCCTATACTGAGGATTTTTCTTTTTGGCGTGACTTCCTAATCTTGGCCGCTGTAGGCTGCCTGATATGGGCATTTGTGGTATCGCTTGATAACCTCTTCGAAGGAAGCGTGAAAGCCATCTTGACCGGCCTGAGAAAGGCCTTCTATGGCCCACTTTTGATTGCGGCTTCCGTTTTGGCTGTCAAACTAGTTGTCTCGGGGCTTGGTGGAAGCTGGGGACTCCCCGGAGTTATGGAATGGACCCAACGAGGTTCGCTCAAGGTTTTTGTTTTGGATGTGTCTGGAAGCATGTCAGGCGATCCTCTCGAAACGTTGAAGAAGGCAGTAAAGGCTTATGTCGAAATCCTGGAGAAAAGCAGCCAAAGTGTGAATATCAGACTGGCGTGTGTTGAGTTCGAAAGCACCGCCCGCCTGGTAGAGGCGCCGACAAACGATTACAGCACGTTTGTCCAGCGAGTAGAAAAGATGCAGAGTGCGGGCGGAACGGACATGGCTGCCGGTCTCAATCTGGCCAAGGATACGGTCAAAGGAGAACCAGGGTCAGGATTTGAAATCATACTCGTTTCAGACGGCAAGCCTAACGATGCTAAGGACGTGATGAATGCTTTGCCTTTCTTTGCGTCCAAGAGTGTTCCCATCAATACCGTAGGGGCTGGAGGCGAGTATGATCGGGCGCTGTTGGAAAAGATATCGGCCGAGACCAGCGGCAGTTTCGTTGCTGCAAACGATGTGGCAAGCCTGATCCCGGTATTCGAGCAATTGGCCCGAGAAGGACTGGCGCAGGCCCATGGAACTTCTGCAAGCAAACTCGCGTTCCATTTGAGGATCGCAGGCTGGACCGTGATCGGACTGGTGATCGGTCTTTGCTGTGCTCTACCCAGAAAATCGGGAAGAGCGATCACGATGGGAATCGTCGGGGGACTGGTTGGAGGCAGCCTTGGGGCTATATTCTTTGAAGCATTTCAGTATGCTGTAGTCTCCTTCGGTATTGGGTCCAGCGTGTTCACTCGCTTTGTCGGATTCGTGATCCTTGGAGGATGTATTGGATTCTGCGTGCCATTCGTGGAATCTGCGGCCAAGACGGCCTGGATAAGAATTATCCGAGGTCTGGGTGAGGGGCGCCTCATCATACTGGACCGATCCCCGATGATCCTCGGGAGGCACGAGTTGATCGACATCCCGATTTTCGGAGATCCGGAAATTGATCTGAAGAATGTCCTGTTCGAAAAGGCCGGAAGAGACTACCAGATATCAACCTTGGGTCAGGAGAATCTGTTGGTAAACGGAGTCAACAAACAAAGAGCAATCCTTTCTCATCAAGACAAGTTTACTGTGGGCGGAACCGCATTTGTCTATCTCAATAGACGAGAAGATGCCGCTCAGGAGAAACCCAAGGAGAAAAAGGTAAGAGAACCAGTCGCCGACAAGATGCCTGTTGGAAAGCGGCTCGGCAGGAAAATAAGGGCAAAGAAGGTTCGGCAAATGCAACGAAAGGGCGCTGGCCGTCGGTTGCCCATTTATCTGGTGTTGGACGCGTCCAGTTCCATGAGTGGGGCCCCTATTGAAGCCGTAAACAATGGATTAAAGGATTTTGCGGCTGCCCTCAGAAGCGACCCGCACGCCCTGGATTCAGCTTATGTCAGCATTATAACGTTTGAGACCAAAGCTGCCCGGATTACACCGCTGACAGAAGCCGGCCACTTCAGAGCATCTGTCTTGGATGCCACGGGCGGCACTTCGTTGGGCAAGGCATTGACTCTCCTCGGAGAATGCCTTGACAGTGATGTTCAGCCCAAGAGAGGAGATCATCCCGGCGACTGGAAGCCTTTGATCTTCCTGATGATCGGTGGAGAGCCCACGGACTCCTGGGAAAGGCCTGCGGAAGAATTTAAGGAGCATGCTGCCCGGAGGCGCGCCAATCTGATCACGATTGGGTGCGGACCCAATGTCAGCACTTCGACCCTCAGGAAGGTTACACCGACTGTCCTGATTATGCAGGATATGAGCCCGGAGAATATCAAGGCCCTATTTAGTTGGATTAGCCAATCAGCCAAGGTCGCCGCCAAATCCGCCCTCCTTCAGGCGGAAACCGGGGAAGAAAGTGGTGGAGCGCAATTGCCTCCGATTCCTGGCTGCATTCAAATTGCACCGTAGGACCCGTCGAGGTTGGATATGACCGACGACAAAACTTCCGACTGGGAAGACCGCATGGATCTCGTGGATCAGGAAGATGATTCTGAAGAACCGGCTTCAGAGTGGAAGGAGCAGGAACCGGAGGACGCGTCCGATCCTGTGGAGCCCATTGCTCACGATTCAAGGGTCATAAAGGGCTGGAAATTGTTCGGGGCCAGTCGCAGAGGAAAGAGCCATGCACACGTGGGAACATATAGGGAAGACGCTTTCAGCCTAGCGGTTAAGCGACGTCGAAGAGGTCCTCCCTGGTGGGCTCTGATTGTGGCGGACGGAGCCGGGTCCTGCTCCCTTTCACGCGTGGGAGCAAACCTCGCCGTAAGGACGGTCTGTGAGTCACTTCTGGCCGCGGAACGTGCCAAGACTGCGTGGCCCGACCGCTTGAACGTGGCTGTGGCTGCTGCCCTCACGGCTCTGCATGAAGAATCGGATCGTCGGGAATGCGATCTCAAGGATTTGTCCTGCACTCTGCTGGCGCTTCTCTATGTATTTGAGAAACGTGGCCGCGGAGGAATTGCATGCACATTCCAGGCAGGTGACGGGCTGATAGCGCATGTGGACGATGGTGGCCTGATGCAGATCATAGGAGTGCAGGAATACGAAGCTTTCGCGGGAGCGACCCACTTCCTGAATAGTGATTATGTGCAGGAAACCTGGGACTCCAGATTTAAGTACCTGCACTGTGAGAAATCGCCGGCCGGTTTCCTTGTCATGTCAGACGGGGTGGCAGACGACCTGGTTCCGTACGAGACTAACGGACCCATTATTGTCAGAGAGCTTTTCGACAGTCGTGATGCCCATGATCCCGGGCCGGCCTTGGCAGACGTACTAGCTTATGAAAAGCGAGGATCCTTCGACGACAGGACTCTTATTTGCGCTTTGCGCTCGGACACCGCGTTTGTGGAAAAGGAGATGGGGAAGCCGGCAACGGAGGGCGAATCCAGTCACGACGGAAGCCAAGTGGACATCGATGCCCCTTCGGAGGACGACAAGTGATAGCGGAGTTGTCCGCGGCCTTCGAGAGGATGAGCCAATCATGCCTGTTTCCGCAGCGGCCTGAATCGTGGAATGAGCCAAGAAGGTGGTCATCATGAACCTGCAAGCCATGATTGACTCACAACCTCCAAATGCGAGGTTGGATTTGCAGCCAGGGGAGCTTTTCGGGCAGGTGACGATAGACCGTCCCATTACAATAGTGGGCAAAGGCAAGTCTACCTGGGTCGGATCTCGCACCTCTCCGACGATCAAGATAACGGTTCCCGGGGTCACGCTACAGAACCTTATGGTTGAGATCATATCGGACACTGAAGCCATTGCCATAGATGCAGCGCCGGGGACCGACCCAGTGCTTCAGGATGTGACCCTCCGGGGAGATACCATCGGGATCGCGGTGGGGAATATTCATAGTACCGAGACGCGGTCGGAGGAAAGCAGCGCCGACATATCGTTCCTGCCCCCTCCACCCATGAACAGCAACCTTTCAGGGCAGTATCACCAGGTTCCTACGTCAGCGCCAAGCCAGGCGCAGGTTGGAGTGTCACCTATAGATCAGAAAATACCCGCCTTGCTTGAAGAGGCGGAGCGGGCTGAGAACAGACGGGATTGGCCGACGGCAGTTGACGTGTACGAAGACATACTTATCTTGGATCCGAGGCGCTCAGATGTGAAGAGGCTGCTCAAGCGAGCGCGAAAAAGGGCCAAGATGATGCAGGCCAACGTTCAATTCCCACCATCTCGCGTTTCCCCCCCGGTAAGCAGACCAGGCGGGTGGCCGGTCAGAGGGACCACAATACTCGCCGCCAAAGATAGAGTTGTATCGTTCATGCAGCAATCAAAGAAATTCTTTATCGTGGTTGCGGTCGTCATCCTCGTTGTTCTGGCACTTTTTGCAGCCAGAACCGGAATAAATGTTTTGGAAAGAAAATTGGAGACCTTCGTCGAAAAGAAACAGACAGCGTCTCTTCCGACTGTCAGTGACAAAAAGGGAAAGTCTTCAAATGAGATTGAGGACCTCTTCGAGCGTGCCGCGGACGGCGATGCGAAAGCGCAGATTAAATGGGGAAAGATGCGTTATTTCGGCATAGGAATGGCAGTAATCTATACGCAAGCCATCCTTTTTTTTCGACTAGCGGCCGAGCAAGGGGACGCTGAAGGCCAATTTTGGTTGGGGTTCATGTACGAGGAAGGTAAGGGCGTTCCGAAGGACCTGGACGAGGCCAAGAAATGGTACCGCAAGGCCGCGCGGCAAGGTCATTTCGCCGCAAAGATGGCATTGCGGAGGCAGTAGTCTGGTCTCACCGAAGAGCTAGAAGGAACGTGTTCAGCTAAGCTAATAGGTCACTGGCAACTAAACCACGGATGAGGAAAGAGCTCGAAGCAGGGACAGATTCACAGGTATGAAAGCCTTCTCGGCAACTAGGTTTCGGAGACCTCCACCACGGTTCGTCTGATCTTAGCAAGCTATCCGTTGCTTTCGAAAGCACTAGCTAATGCGACCCAATTGGACGGTGGACGGACCCCAAACGCTACGATGTAACAACCTCGTCGCGGATACGAAGTGTGTAAGATAGAGGTCCCGATTAACGCCAAAGAAACGCCATTTGCGCTCAACGAATCAAGAATTGCTTATTTCCATTCGCAGCGCTCTTCCAAGGGGCAGCGAACTGAGTCGCGGCATGAACACACAAGGTGGCCTTCATGAACCTGCAAGACATGATCAACTCCCAACCTCCAAGCGGGAGGCTGAAGCTGCTGCCAGGCGAATTCTTCGAGCAGGTGGTGATAGACCGTCCCATGACAATCATGGGCGCGGGTAAGGGAACCTGGATCGGATCGCGGACCCCGCCCACGATCAAGATAACCTCGGTCGGCGTCAAGCTCGTGAACATGATGGTCGAAATCACTACGGACCGCCAACTTATAGCCATAGAGGCCATGTCGGGGACGAATCCTGTTTTGGAAGATGTGATCGTGAGGGGCCGTGTAACCGGTGTTCGGCCAGAGGACATCCTCCGTGCAAAACCTAAAACACGCCGCGGCCAGGAAAAGAAACCTCCTGCTCAGTCGGCCAAAAAGCTACCGAAGGTAGTGAGTTCAGCCAAAGCTCGCCTGTCATCCATTAGGCGGCCGACCGCAGCGAAACGCGCCCGCTCTCCCTCATCAAGCCCCGGCGCGGCCCCTTTGAGGCCCGTAACACACAAAACTGCTGTTGGCGGGAAATCGGCCCCATCCATTGATAGATCAGCCAAGTTGATTGTCTTGGCAGGGGTCCTTGGGATATCCGTCTTCACCCTGGTCGTGGTGATGCTCTATGTGCAAACACCGAGCAAGAAAAAACACGATGTTCAAAAGCAGGTGCAGCAAACAGTTACCAAAACCACCACTGTGCCCGCGCAGAAGCAGAAGACACCCACCAAAACCACGACTCCACCCGCGCAGAAACAACAAACTCCCAGCCGGCCCACCCCTCCTCGGGACTATGAGAAGGAACGTAAAGAGGCTGAGGAAAAAGTGCGAGAGAATATTCGGGGCCGACTGAAATACATCAGCAAGTGTATAACCCGCGACAAGCATCGAATGAGAGCGCGCTACGGGATTGTCTACGGTAACGTGAAGCAAGGCCATTGGAGCTGGGTCAGCAACCGAAATGGACGGAAAGCAGTCACACTTGCAGAGGCCGGGTGTCGGAAACGTGGCGGGGGCTGCGCACGACTCTATAACATACACGTCCGCAACGCCGGTCCAGATCGTATAACGATCTATCTGTACCATCCGTGGGAAACGGACCGAGAAAAGAGCAATGCACTGTGGCAGTGGACTTGGAATCGGAGGCACGCAAGTAACCTGGGTGTTGAAGGCCGCAACCTGTTTGTTTCCAACGATTTCTATCTGCACGCGGAAGCAGAGGGTGGGGGCGCGTGGGGTCCCAAGAGGATACACGAATACAACACGGCGGTCCGCAACTATAGGGACGGACAGTCTCTGGCCATAAAGTTGGTGGACTGATCGCCCACGAGACCTGAGTGAATATTCGGTTGCTATCCACAACCTATTTCAAACAAGGGTCCGCGGAGCCGGACCACGATGTCAAATGGAGGAAGCATACGATGGCTGACAAGAGAACCAAGTGCGGCATTTGTGGTGAGATGTTCGACCCGTCATGGACAAAGGCCAAGCGATGCACACACTGTGACACCTGGCACTGTCCAAAGTGCTCTCTGCCTAGCCAATGTCGGGCCTGTAAGAAAAATACCCTTAAGTCCCCGCGTTTTGGGTGGCGAGAGAATCTGCCGGCAAAGCAGCATGTGCTGCCGGTTTCCGGGGCTGTGCCAGCCCTCGGACTGAGTTTGTCGGTGACAGGAATTTGGACGTTATTGTATTATGGAGGCCGACCGGGCAGTCGCGTACATCCGATCCAGGCTAATCTAGATCAGATGTCCTGAGGTCAGTCGGCAATCTTTCTTGGATCCGTTTGTTGTGAAGGGGATCTGCCATGACGCTTCAATCCATGATCAATTCACAAGCTCCGAATGGTAGGTTGGATTTGCAGCCAGGGGAATTTTTCGGGCAGGTGACTATAGACCGTCCCATTACAATAGTGGGTTCGGGCAAGGGAACCTGGATCGGATCTCGCACTTCTCCGACGATCAAGATAACCGTTCCCGGGGTCAGGCTACAGAACCTTATGGTTGAGATCATATCAGACACCGAAGCTATTGCCGTTGAGGCGATACCGGAGACCGATCCAGTGCTTCAGGATGTGACTCTCCGGGGAGACACCGTCGGGATCGCGGCGGGGCATATTCATAGTACCGAGACACCGTCGGAGGAAAATAGCGCGGACATATCGTTCCTGCCCCCTCCACCCATGAACAGCAACCTTTCAGGGCAGTATCACCAGGTTCCTACGTCAGCGCCAAGCCCGGGGCCGATTGGAGTGTCGCCCATCGATCAGCAAATGGCCGATTTGTTTCAAGACGCGGAGGAGGCCCGGAACAGAGGGGATTGGGCCACCTCAGTTGACGCTTACGAAGACCTACGGATTCTTGCTCCCGATCGTGATGACGTCAAACGGCTGCTCAAAAGAGCGCGCAGGAAGATGCGAAGCCTGGAATCGACTTCTGAGCCCACATCGTGGGGGACCGTCACAAAGGCAGGGAGTTCAGTTGCGGCCGCGGTCGCAAGCGTGCCACTGTCCGCTGCCAAAGATAGAGTTGTTCAGGTCTTACGGCGTTCGAAAAGAGCCCTCGTCATATTCGCAGCCCTCATCCTGGTTGTGGCAGGACTCTTTGCAGCCAGAACCGGCATAAATGTTTTGGAGAAAAAACTAGAGAGGTTTGAGGCGTCTAGTCAAGACTCAACTAGTCTTTCAGCCCATCGACTAGACCACTTGATGGGACTTGTCAAGCGTGCCGAGCAAGGTGATGCTGAGATTCAGAATAGACTGGGCAACATTTACTATTGGGGAATAGGGGTCCCAGAGGACGTGGCTGAAGCTGCAAGATGGTACGAGAGATCGGCTAAACAAGGAAATGCTGCGGGACAATACAATTTGGGGCTCTTACATGAAAAAGGCAGGGGCGTTCCGAAGGACCTGCACGAGGCCAAGAAGTGGTATGGTAAAGCAGCTCGGCGAGACTATCACCCCGCAAGGATCAGGTTGAAGAGGCTTGGATGGTGAGAGTCAGATCGCGCCAAAACGTTTCGACCAGCGTGCTCAGCAATGGTCGAACCTAACCGGCCTTTGCCCCGGATCAGAGGCTCGCAAACTGGGGATACGCCCCCAAGATGGAAACTTGCTCGCTGCCAAGCTTCCAGAGTGCGTCACCGCGATTCGGCAGATGTTGGCAAGTTATCCGCGGCCTTCCAGAGGATGACTTAATGATCCCTGCCTCGGCAGCGACCTGATTCGTGGCATAAACCAAGAACGTGGTCATCATGAACCTTCAATCCATGATCAATTCGCAAGCCCCGAATACTAGGCTCGATCTACCCCCCGGGGAATTCTTCGGGCAGGTGATGATAGACCGTCCCATAACAATAGTGGGTTCGGGCAAGGGAACTTGGATCGGATCGAAAACGAGTCCGACGATTAGGATAACATCCCCCGGTGTCAGGCTCAGCAATCTGATGGTTGAGGTCACAACGAGTCGTCAGGCAATCGCCATAGATGCTGCACCGGGAACCGAGCCGGTCTTGGAAAACGTGATTGTGAGAGGCGGCACTAGCCAGGTTCCAAGGCAGAATGTTCTTGACACGCGGACGAAAAGAACTGCACCCGGTGTGAGGATTTCTTACGAGCCTCCTCGATTGAAATCGGATTCTGTCCCCGATAAATTGAATCGATTTCGTCCCAGAGAGCCGGATAACGCACGATCTGCTGAAACGCGGGAGTTCACGCAGTCCCAGGCGCAAGAGAGCCTTGGCGCGTCCCCAACATCTTCAAGAAGACTGGTGCTGATCGGGGCATGCGTTGCCATAGTCTTCATAGCGCTATCCATAATGATCTTTACCGGGAGAATTCAATATCAAATAGGCGAGGTGTACTACGTTGGAAAGATTTTTGCCAAAGACTATGCAGAAGCTGCGAAATGGTTTGGCAGGGCGGCTGAGCAAGGCTATGTTAAGGGGCAAAGAAATATCGGTGGGATGCTTAAGGTGGGAAGGGGAGTTACTCAGGACTATGACGAGGCGCTCAAATGGTTTCGTAATTGTGCTGAGCGAGGCCTTAGTTGCTGTCAGAATAACCTGGGATCGATGTATCTCAACGGCCAAGGCGTTACAACGGATATCGACAGAGGAGTGGAATTGATTCGCAAGTCTGCCTGGAATGAGAGCGATACATGCGGTTGCGGTAAGAAACACCTCGGTTGGTTGCATAAAATTGGGCAGGGCGTCCCAGAGGACTACAGCAGGGCACTTAGTTGGTACCGCAAAGCAGCCAAGCTGGGCCACAGTTGTGCTCAGAACAACATTGGGTCGATGTATCAATACGGCCAAGGGGTACCGACCAATGTTGTGGAAGCACTGAAATGGTACCGAGAGTCCGCCAACAACCCGAATGACAATTGCGGTTGCGGTAAATGCAGCCTTGGCCAAATGTACCAGGAGGGAGACGGCGTTCGAAAGGACCTTGCGGAAGCAGTGAAGTGGTATCGCAAAGCCGCCGAACTGGGTAACGAAAGAGCCAAAGCCAAATTGTCCGTACTCGGGGAAAGGCAATAACACTTACGCAAAACAGCCTATGGATGCTATATCATATCGAGGCGCAGGGACTGCCAGATCATTTGTAGCGTTACGACGTCACTGCACACTGGGTGCTATGAAGTCGCACCCAAGGCACTCAATCCGTAAGCTATGCTCATCGTTCGTCGGTATCAGGGCGTCTCGATAGAAAGGGCGCAGCCATGACGCTTCAGTCACTCATAGACTCCGAACCTCCGAATGGCCGCCTGGAATTGCTGCCCGGAGAGTATTTCGGACAGGTGACCATAGACCGCCCCATCACCATAATCGGCAAGGGCATGTCTACCTGGATAGGGTCCAGAACCGGGCCGACCATCAGGATAAGCGCTCCTGGAGTTGAATTGCGTGACCTGCTGGTCGAGATTACCATTGATCCCGAGGCAATCGCCATAGAAGCAGCGCCTGGAACGAATCCGGTCCTGGATAACGTCCTCGTGAGAGGGCGCACTTCAGGGATTCCAAGACAGAATATCCGTCAGCCTGAAGTCCCCGGCAAGGAGTCCCTCAAGATAGTCTATGATCCCCCGCCGGCCATAGGCGGCCCTCCGGAACTCGAAAGTGTGGGGCCGGCAGATGAATCCTCTCATACTTCTTCCGCGACTGCCGGACCCGCGCACAAAGCGGTCCGTGTTTCTCCTGGATCAAACAGACTTATTGTGGCGGTCATAGGCATCATTGCGGTTGCAGTTGCTGTCATTGCAGCGGTGGCCATGTGGCCGATTCTAACTGAAAAGAAAGGACCTGACGCGACGGACGCGCCCCGACAGCCTTTGGTCGCGTCTCTCGTGCTAAAGACTGTGCCGCCCCGGGTCAAGGTTCACATGGGATCTCGCTACCTGGGAGAGTCCGGGGATGACAATCTGCTGCTAGAGAACGATGTTGAGGTAGGCGTAACTCACCACCTCAAGTTCGAAAAAGACGGATTTGAAGAAAAGACCGTCTCGTTTACGATTCCGCGCTCTTACAAAGGAACGGTTTACAAACATGATCGAATTCGCCTGGAGAAGAAACGAGATTTAGCCAAGGAGCTTCGAGAAAGGAAACAAGAACTCGCGAGGCTGAAAGCTCTCGAAGAGGAAAGAAAACGACGGCAAAGGGAACAAGAGAGACTCCGATTATTGGAACAGGAGAGACAACGACAGGAGAAGGAAGCGAATGAACGTTTCTTGACCATGCTGAAACAAATGACAACCGAATACTATAATGCCATGATCAACGCGGACCAGTACAAACTTCTCTCATTGTACGATTTCCCGATGCAGGACTATTTCAACAAGTCGTACGCGAGCCGCTCATTTGTGGTGGACGACTTGAGACGATACTTCGGCAGATGGAGGCGCAGAAGCGCGTCCTTAAGATCCGTCTCGCACGTGCATGGTGATCGGTCGTCAGGGAGCGTTCGCATGCGCGTGGTTTACGACTATGATTTCACCACGAGATCAGGCCGGCGCAAGCGCGGCAGATCGACTACGGATCTCCTCTGGCGGAATACGGGCGGTACATGGAAAATCAAGAGCACATATGAAACGGTGGATCGCTATGAGTAATCGACTGTCCGCGTGGCTTCTTGCCGCCACAGCAATCATTTTGGCGACAGAAGTAGTTCGGGCCGAGCCCCGTAATGACACTGAGGCCGAAGGTCCCAATGTGGTGGTGGTCTTTTCCGGTCATACGCAGTCTTTGCGTTGCTATAGCAACCACCAGGGCGCGAAGAGCGCGTCCGGAACTCGCGAATTTCAGTTCAACGACCAGGTGGTAAGTCTGTTCGACAAGAAGAGTAATCAGGGAATAGTGTACAAGCCTATCCCCGCATCTCTTAACATCCCCTTCCAGAGCAGGCCCGCTCTGGCGGCCAAACTCGACGCGTCGGCAATAATTGAAATCCATCACGATTCGGTTCAACGTCACATCTACAAAAGACTGGTCAAGGCGCGGCCCGGCAATCCCATGCTGGACTACTACAGAGGCTTTTCGCTACTGGTGTATCCGAAGTCACAGTCCATAAAGCTCGCAAAGGCCATAGAGCGGAGAATGATTGCCGCAAAGCTGAAATGGAGCGAATACCATACCGAAAACATCCCTGGGGAACGCATGAGGCTCATCAAGGGTACCAGGGCCATATACGAGAGAGGCAAGCTGTTCATTCTGAGGGCGTCGCGTGTTCCGACGGTCATAATCGAGTGCGGCTGCATTGCGAATCCCGAGGAAGAAAGGCTCCTGAAGAAGAGATCCCATGTTGTCAAAATTGTGAACTCTGTCCACGCCGGTATAGTGGACTTCTTTGAGGGAGTAGACGGCCCACGGAAGCGGTTATCCCCGACCGAGGCCCGACGCCTTCAACAGCCGTCGGCCGCCGCTTCCCCTAACCAGGTCGAGCGTCGGAGAAAACACGGGACAGGCAAAACGGATCGCAAAAACCAACCCGGGCACTAGGGTTTGCAGAAAGAATCAAACGCGCTGAATACAAGAGAGGACTCTCATGAAGCTGCAACCATTGATAAATTCTCAAGCGGACAATGGCACGCTCCAACTTCCGCCAGGCGAGTTTTTCGGGCAGGTGACCATTGATCGCCCAATGACAATCGTGGGCCGCGGCAAGGGCACCTGGATCGGTTCTCGGACCTCCCCCACAATTCGGATAAGATCGTCCGGAGTCAAGCTTCAGAATTTGTTGGTGGAGATTACCACGGGTCCTGACGATGTGGCAATTGAGGCCCTACCAGGAGTCAATCCGTCATTGGAAGACGTGCAAGTTCGGGGGCGAGTAGTCGGTGTTTCGGCCGGGAACATCAAGAAAGATACATCACGTAAGGATCCCGGTACGACACAGATAGCGTTTCTGCCTCCCCCACCCATGAGCGGAGGCGCGGTTCAGCAACAACCATGCCCACCGACTTCCACCACGCCTGCTCATTTGACGACACAGCCGGGATCAGTCGCTCCGGGTTTCCGTTCTAAATTGCCGTGGCTGAAGTTGCTGGCGGTAGGGGCCGCTGTCCTTGTTGTTGGTCTTGCTGTGGGCGGGTATTTCTTTCAGCAGAGGTCGAGAGAAATTGCCCAATTGCAGGAGGCGGCAAGGCTCACCGCCCTTGAAAAGCAGAGGATTCAGAGGGAAAAACGGGAAAAGCAGCGGGAGATTGAAAGGCTCAGAGCTCTTGAACGAGAGCGAAAAAAACAGCAGGCACAGGGACAGATACAATGGCGGGACAACAGATGTCCGCCAGGCAAGTATTTCTATCAAATCTCTCAGACGGAAAATGTGTGCTTATCTCCGAAAGAGGCAGAGCGACAGGGATATGAAAAAATGGATGAACGATGTCCGCCCCAATACTATTATGATGAGAAGTACAAAAGATGTACAATGCCGGGCGACATCCCTCCAGAGGAAGAAGCCGCATGGCGCAAAGAGATGGAGCGTATGAATCGTTAGGCACACAACACAACAATCTCGGTCGAGAAAACGCGTCGGGCCTGAATAAGTAAGAATGTTGACCGGTTCGACGGGTACATCCGAGATGTCCTGAGGCATGCCCGTTGGTGTGACAAAGCTTGTGTGCCGGGTAAAGGAAATGCAGAAACAGGACTGATTCGGCGGGACTGTGAAGATCTCGCTGGTTGTCGAGAAGACAAGCGGAGGAGGAAAGTTCGATTGGGACTTCAATCTTTGATAAATTCGCAGCCTTCAAACGGCACGCTCCAGCTCCCACCGGGCGAGTACTTCGGCCAAGTGACCATTGACCGGCCAATGACAATCGTAGCCCAAAGCAAAGGAACGTGGATCGGCTCTCAGACCTCCCCCACAATCCGGATAACATCCCTTGGCGTCAAGCTTCAGAATTTGATGGTGGAGATCACCACGGGTCCTGACGATGTGGCGATTGAGGCCGCGACAGAAGTCAATCCGATATTGGAGAACGTGCAAGTCAGAGGGCGAGTAGTCGGTGTCCCGTCCGAAAGTGTCATCACTGATGCAAACCGTGACGGAGCCGATAAGACCCAGATAACCTTTCTGCCGCCTCCACCCATAAGTGCCGG
>CAZGNL010000056.1:0-31581 GCA_964527475.1 uncultured Syntrophaceae bacterium | reverse complement strand
TTTGGGGATTGCTTCGCTGTGCTCGCAATGACATGTTCACCGGAAACGTCCCCCCCCCTCCCGAATGACTGAATGGTTGCTTCGCGTCCGAGTTTCTGCTTGACCTTTCCCTCCCCCTGGATGTAATAATGCTCATTTGCTTTTGCCCATTCAATCAAACGAAGTCGACCAAAGGTTTTTCATAAGTGCCCTAAGACACCCTTTTCCTGGAAGGAGTTTGTAATGGAGAAGATATCTCCGATTTTCCCGTCGCGAAAGTGGGCGGCGCTCATCACCATAGGCGCGGTTGCCCTGATCCTGTCACTCACCTTCTCCGTCTGTACCATCACTGCTCAGGAGCAGACGCCTGCAAAGGCTCAGCCGGCCGCGGAAGTCAAGCCTACGGAAGAGGCTAAGCCCGCTCAACCTGCGAAGCCGACCGAAGAGGCCAAGCCCGCGGAAGCTGTCAAACCGGCCCCGGAAGCCAAACCCGCAGAAACTGCGAAGCCGGCCGTTGCAACCAAACCCGAGCCCAAGGCGGAGGCCCCCAAGGAGCCTGAACCCAAGGCCAAGCCCGAGGCAGAGGAAGAGGAGCCCGAGGAGATCAGCAATGACACGTGTCTTGGTTGTCATAACCCGGACATCCTGGAGGCGTCCAAGGAAGACCTGGCAGAGATGGTGGAGATGGGCGACAAGCCTCTGCCGCCAAAGAAGAAACCGATTTTCCTGTTCGGCAAGCTGGGCCTCGCGATCGATGAAGACAAATATGGCAAAGGTGTTCACGGGGAGACCACGTGTGTGGAATGCCACACAGACGTAGAAGATGATCCTCATCCCCAGCGTCTGAACCCAGTGGACTGCAAAGAGTGCCATGAAGAAGCGGTCGATTCCATCCTGGCGAGCGCGCATGGCAAAAAGGCCGGCCCAAAGGCCCCGGGGTGTATCGGATGCCACGATGTCCACTATGGCAAGGGCAGCGCCGAATATGCGGACCAGTGGAAGGAAAAGATGTGTGTCAAATGCCACGGGAAGAGCGGTTTGGACACGGTCGCGGTTCACGATCATCTTTATGAAGCGAAGCTGCACATGACTATGGGCTGCGTGATGTGCCACAAAGGAGAAGAAGAGGGTGTTCATAACATCCCCGTGGTCAAGACCAAAGTGGCCCAGTGCGAGTCTTGTCATTCCAAGTATTCTATTCTGTCCACTGTAAAGCGCGAGCGGCTCAGTCTGGTCGACTATTTCCAGCTGGCCTGGTTCATCAACAACGACAGCCGCAAGAAATACGGGTACGTGGTCGGGTCCCACCGAATTCCGCTTTTGGACCTCATCATCATCCTCGCGGTTCTGGCCCCGCTGGCTCTGCCCGTTTTCCACGGAGGACTCAGGGTGCTGACTCGGCGAAAGGGTCCCATCGAGTTGCCCGAGGAAAAGATCCTACTCCATCCCCTCACCGAGAGGCTCTGGCATTGGGGTCAGGCAATCTGTATCGTTATGCTGATAATCACGGGGGCAATGATCCATTGGCCGGAGAAATTCCCCACCTGGTTTGATTGGGCCGTTGGTTGGCACAACTGGTTCGGGATCGCGGCTGTGGTGATGTTCCTTGTTTGGTTGATTTACAATCTCGCCACACGCAGAATGTCTCACTACTTCCTCAACAAAGAGGAGATCCGGCACGGCATGCTCGCGCAAGCGAAGTTCTACGGATACGGGATATTCAAACATGAGCCTCACCCGTATGCGCCCACGGAAGACAACAAGTTCAACCCGCTTCAGAAGTTTGCTTACTTGCAGTTCCAGGTGATGTTGCTTCCTCTTCTCTTGATCAGCGGTATCCTCTACATGTATCCGATGCACCTCAGGTGGATCATTGACGCCATCGGCGGCATGACGGTTCTGGCCACTATTCACTATATTCTCGGGGCTCTGTTCGCCGCGTTCCTGGTGGCCCATCTATATCTGGCAACCACCGGAGAGACGGTGGGTGAGAATTTCAAGGCCATGATTTTCGGGTACGGTATCAAAGAGGATCACGGAGAGCATAAGTAATCCAGGCCGGCGCGGCCTGTGAACGGGCGGCCTCCGCACGGAGGCCGCCTTTCTTTATAACAACCGCTCGCGATATTTCATGCCGGTTACTGGTGCGGGAGTTATATGGTTGACGAACCCCTGTCCCAAGGACCCTTGGACAGGGAACCGGTTGAATAATTCCGGAGGCGAGGAGACCATTACTTGGAAAGCATTGGGTGCATATTCTGTCACAATAATGAGGCGGACGCGGAACCTGTGATCGAGGAGAAGGGCTTCATCGGCAGAAGATGCCCTGAATGCGGATTGATTTTCGTATCACCGAGACCCGACTCAGACGCCACATTGAATCTGTACGAACAAGAAGTGGCCCATATCTATGCAGGTCGTCATCAGCGGAAGGCTTTTGGTGATCGCTTGATAGCTCGTCACACCCTTTCAATTATCAAGCGTTTCAAGAGGGAAGGCTCTCTATTGGAGGTCGGCGCAGGCCACGGCACATTCCTGGCTGAAGCACGGAAAGCCGGCTTTGAAGTAAGCGGCGTTGAACTGAATCCATTTGAAGCGGAATTCATTACAGGGACTCTCAACATTCCATGTGTCGCGGAACCGCTGAAGCAAGCATGCCCGGAAAAAAAGTTTGATGTCATTTACCATCGCGACGTTCTGAGTCACTTCCATGATCCCATAGAGGAGTTCTCTCATTTCAGCGACCGGCTCAAACCTGATGGAATAGTGGTCTTTGAGACAGGGAATTTCACGGACGTACAAAAACGATTTTACGGGTTGTACAAGACATTTCATCTTCCCGAACATCTGTTTTTCTTTGGCAGGGAAACGTTCAAACGACTGCTGCGAACCTCAGGTTTTGAGATGGAACATATCTCCGGATATTCCATACTGTATCTCCTGACAATCGACCGATTCATCGAAACGCTTCTGAGCGGAATAGGACGACGCCACAGGCCTGGAACCGGGGAGCAGGAACCGAACAGTAGTATCAATCCGCTGCAGGCGAGCTCGTCATCCAAGATGAGCGTGGCCGACATGGTCTTTAGAATCGGAACAAGGGCACGTCAACTGATTTCTTACTTTCTTGTGTACAAGATTGGTAACTTCTATGCTCTGTGGGGACATCCCCAGACCGTCATAGTAGTGGCACGGAAGATCCGGCCGGTAAATCGGCCCTACGCCGAGTAGCTCCCCCATACGTAATTCCGGGAGCTTGTACGGTTCACGGTGAACGGTTGCCTTTGATTTTCTTCTTTGCTCGCGTTTTCCTTGGTCTGTTTGTTGATTTCTTATCCTCAGCCGTCAAATGCTATTCTCTTTGTCCGGTGACCGCGTGAGCCTTGATCAGGTATCGCAATTCCTCGAGGTTCACCCTGGATATGTTCGTGATCTCGAATCCCGCAAGGCATTCCCCCGATGCATCCCGTTTGACCCACCGACATTTGGCCTCAAACAAGAACGACACAAACTCGCCAAAGACATCTTCAGGGACTACCAGCGTCGTGATCCCATCAACCTCGGCTTCGATGCCGGATATCTGCACCCCTTCTTCGGAAATGTCGTTGATCAGCCCTTTGACCGCCGGGCTCTTCTCCTCAAATGCGGGCACTGAAAAGGCCGGCACATGTCTGGGAATTTTCCGGCCGTCCGGAACGGTAATCGTATCGCCATACGAGGGTAACCGTCCTTCAAGCTCTGTGCGGTCCATGTAATGTCCCTTGACCAGTTTTGTGAAGGCTGTCTGAAGCCCTCTTGATGAAAGCTGATATTTCTGCATTAAATCCAGGTCACTCATTCCTGCGCGCATGTCTCGCACAAGCTCTCTGACCAACTGCTCTCTTTTGTCCGCGATCGTCTGCACAGCCCGTTTAACGTCCTCGGACGAAACCTGATATTTGCGCATCAGCTCCGATTCCGTTATTCCGGCTCTTATGTCACGGACAATGTTGGCCGCGCTGATTTTTGATTTTCCGGCTATGATGTGCGCTTCCTTTCTCAACCGTTCCGGAACGGTTCCCGTGGGCCGCCGGCCACCGGCAATGACTATGATTTCGCAGGTGTCCGGGACCCTCGGCCTTGGCGACCTTTTTATGCTTCTTTGGGCCTATGATTTGGGGCGTGCAAGTTCAGTACTTACCTCCACCTGACCGCGCGCACCACTCTCACGCACCTACAACCCAAAATCCAATGCACTTTTCACGCTCTCACCCTTGAACTCTGTAGCATCTCAAATGCTCTCGTTTCTGCAAATCCTGCGAGCACCTATGGTTTTCGCCGCCATTTATCGTAAGCGGAGATTAGTGTTTCGCTCACTTGTCACGACTGGTTGCCGCGTCGCGCATGCTTCGATGGTGCAAGTATTTTATGTACTCATATCATAGCCTTGTCTCTTTGTCCAGACCGGTCAAAGTTCAGAGGCCGGCAGCAGCACGGCGTATGCCGCTGTCTTGGATGGGCGAGTCCGTAACGGCAGGGGGGGCGCCGGCCGAACAAGGACTTTTGTGGTCCGTGGAATCCGATCGCTATAACAAGCGTCAAAAAAGTTGACCGATATTTCAGATCCGGTTCCTATGCTCACAGTGTGGAAATCCCCCCAACCCCCCGTTGTCAAAAGCGGGCAAGAGGGGATTTTGCCTATGTACGGGAAGTGTGCCGCGCCTTTCTGTCACGTACGGTGGGAATAGAGTATAATTTGCGAATCGAACACTGGATTGCGGGAGTAACGAAGTGTGAAGACCCCCTCACCCCAGCCCTCTCCCCCAAAATGGGGGAGAGGGCTGGGGTGAGGGATTTCCGGATAAACGGTGTAGAACAAATTCGCGCAGCACACGTACGGGAATCGCTTTCCAATCAGACAGAACTTTTGGCAACTGGTATAAGTGCAAGTATGCAAGGCTCTTCGGACTCTAGTGCCCTGTCCCCGAAATACCTCGGCACGTTATCGGCATTCCGACTGTGACAAACCGGGAGGTTACCACGATAAACTAGCCTAGGTAATACAAGGACTGAACACTAGGTTGCCACGGACCCAGGAAACCCGTGGCACGATTCAGCCGGCGTAAGGCTCAAGCGACTCACTCATGGGCCCCCGGTTTGAATAATTGCTTGCCAAAGCAGGGGCAAAGTGGTTGAATTATCCGCTGACATTGCTGTAGGAGAATAGCGCGCTTAAGCCCTATGCTCGGCCTCGGCGTCCGCGCGGAAGGAGTAACCGGCTGCGGGCGCTAAACGGGATTTTGTTGGAAACGGAAATGGCGGGCTTCAAGTAGGGGAAACGTGGCGCCGCGTGTTGTTTGAGGTGGCGATGGGAGCGGTTGTGCGTGTTCTCGTGGGGAACACGTGTTGTTCCCTGTGTCAAACCCGAGGAGCGGGCCAACCATTGCGCTGGCCGAACCCCGGAAGTTATCAATCTGAAGGCGTTACGGTTTTTTCGTAGTTGCATTGGAGTATGTCTCCAATGGAGGTTGGGTATGGAGAAGAAGGAGCCGCCGATGTTTAATTCTGATCCGGACGACCAGTCTGCGATTGACCCGGAGCTCGGGCCGGATTCCACTGAGACGATCGATCTGGACAACCTGATCACGACGGATCTGACCAGTACCGGAAGCTTTGACTTTATAGGAGTCGAAGCGACCTCGCTGGGCAAGCTTCTGCAATCCTTGCCGATACCCGCCTTGCTGATCGATGGGGCGCATACTGTTATCTTTGCAAATGAGTCCTGTTGCAACGGTACAGCGGATGGTCCAACAATCAAAGGGAGCCCTGTGGAGTCGCTGTTTCCTCATCCACGCCATGCCAGGAAAGTCAAATCGCTTGTAGGCGATGTGTTTCGTCGGAGAAAACAGATAGTCAGCCAAGCCGTACTCAACCTCGACAAGGGGAGACTTTGGGGTCGCGTCTACTTTCGGCCGATAAAGGTGAGTGACAAAAGACTCATACTGCTGCTCGTGGAAGACTTGAGCTTCGAGAAAAGACAACTCCTACTGACCAGGAAACATAAACTAGCGCTTGAAAGGGCGCGTGATGAGTTGGAAAAGCGGGTGGAAGCCCGCGTGGTCGATCTATCGAAGGCCAATGAGCAGCTCAGGCAGGAGATTGCCGAGCGCAAGAGGGCGGAAGAAACGCTCAAGCTCGCTTCCCAGATAATTGAGAGCAGCAATGAAGCCATACTCATTACCAACGTTAAGGGACAGACGGTACAAGTGAACCAGGCTTTCTGCAGGATAACCGGCTATTCAAGGAAGGAAATCCTCGGCAAGGGCCCGTCGATCTTTACGTCAGGCCATCTTGACAGTCGAAGCTATCAGGAGATTTGGGAATCTTTGACAAGAAGAGGCGAATGGAAGGGGGAAGTCTGGGACAGGCGCAAGAACGGGGAGGTCTATCCAAGGCTGCTGTCGTTGAGCGCGGTAAAAGACGATGCAGGCGATGTCAGCCACTATGTGGGCATTTTTTCCGACATCACGAAAATAAAGCAGACGGAGGAACGTCTTCAACGACTTGCTCATTACGATCCTCTCACCGGCTTGCCCAACCGCATCTTGTTCCACGATCGTTTACAACAGGCCCTTGTTCAGGCCAAGCGGCGGAAGCGGATCGTGGCAATCATGTTGCTGGACCTGGATCGCTTCAAGAATATCAACGATACTCTGGGACATCGCTTCGGCGATCAGGTTCTTGTGGCTGTTGCCGAGCGCCTGACCGGCTGTCTCCGCAGCACCGACACCGCGGCCCGCCTGGGAGGCGATGAGTTTGTGGCAGTCCTGCCTGAAGTCTCGGACACTCACGGCGCGGCCAAGGTCGCCGGCAAGATCATTGAAGTTCTGTCGAAACCGTTTATTCTGGACGGCCGCGAAGTATTCGTCACCACCAGCATGGGGATCACGGTCTATCCCGATGACGGCGCCAAAGTCGGGCGATTGCTCCAGAATGCCGATACCGCCCTATACTGTGCCAAGGAGCAAGGAAAGAACCACTTTCAGTTCTTTTCTCGCGCAATGAATGTGAGTGTCCTGAAAAGACTCAACCTGGAACACACGCTTCGGGCCGCAATGTCCGGGAACAAGCTTCTCCTCTGTTACCAGCCAATGGTGGACCTCAACACAGGGCGGGTAGTCGCTGCGGAAGCGCTGTTGCGGTGGCGGCATCCGTCCCTGGGCGCCGTGTCCGCCGGGAAACTCATCCCCGTTGCCGAGGAGACCGGCCTCATTATTCCCATCGGTGAGTGGGTGTTGCACACCGCATGCGCTCAAAACAAATCTTGGCAGAAGATGGGACTCCCACCCATGAGAGTGGCGGTGAACATTTCAGGGCGCCAGTTGAAACAGTCAAATTTGGTGGACAACGTGCTCCGCATATTGGACCAGACGGATTTGGACCCCAAATACCTTGAAATGGAACTAACAGAGAGTGTCATGATGGAAGAGGCAGACTCAACAATCAGCATGCTCGCGGACCTCAAGAGAAACGGCATAAGCGTTTCCGTTGACGATTTCGGTACAGGGTATTCTTCGCTCAGTTATCTCAGGAATTTTCCTGTAGACAAGCTGAAAATCGACCAGTCTTTTCTCAGCGAAATCTCATCCAGCCACTATGAACAGGAAATTGTAAAAGCCATACTTGCCGTGGCTCATAGCCTGCAACTTGAAGTGATCGCCGAAGGAGTGGAAACCAACGAACAACTCCGATTCTTGAAGAACCATGGCTGCGACCAAGCCCAGGGCTACTATCTGTGCCGACCCGTTCCCGTGAATAGACTTACGAAATTAATGCGCGAAGACAAAATCACATTACCGCCTATTGAAAGGGAATGAGAAGGAAGCCGGCCGCGCGGCAGCCGAAATACCATAAACCATTGAAATATCGTGGCCGGAGAAAGGTCCGGGAGCCATGGAACCGGACCGGCATTGTTACGTATGGAAATACTGCATTTTCACCTGTTCATTGTACCGACCGGACGAGGAATGAGCCTCAGGGTTGCCGACGTTTCGACGCTTGCATTTCACGGCCGCCGACATGATTTTTTCTTGATTTCGGCGGCTTGTAAGTGTTATGCTTCTATCGGTTTAACCGTGGCCGAAACCACCCGGGCATTGTTCGTGAGGAACAGGATCATGACATAGGGACGGATTTCAGTTCACAGAGCATGCGCCGCCGCGTGCCGGCAAGCTCGGGTACGGCTTACCTGTCATGGGTGTTGCCGATGACAATGGGATCTTGGCCGGGTTCTCAAGTCATGACCCACTTTCGGTTGCACCCCGGGAAACTAATCGGCTTCAAGCCGCTGGATCTCAAGTTTCGGGGCGATCCCGATCCGGGCGAGGAGGCGCCGTGGAGAACGACTCTATGCCAAAAGAGTATCCGCAAGATCTATCAGAGATCATGGACTATTCCAGTTACGATCTCCGTACCACGATCCGACTGGTCGTCTTGAGCGGAGAATCCAGGCGTGTGGATGTGATGAAGGGCAGCAAACGGGGCGCTATATTTGTAAAAGGCGGAGAGATACTCAGTGTCGTGGCAAACGATCTGGAAGGAGACGAGGCTTTCTTCGCAATTCTATCATGGATTAGGGCCGATCATTCCGATTCCCATGAGCCCGACCAGCCCGAAAGGAACATGCGAGTATCCACAAGCGTCCTGCTGGACTTGTTGAAACACGAGGCAGGCGGCTCGCAATAAGGCCGCGTTCATATTCATGGGACTTTGAGAGGTTCACTCACATGGACCTATGTTCACCATCGTTCGACAGGCGGCCCCTCTGCGAAAAACCCTATTTCGCCCCCGATATACACGTCCCGGATTCGGAGAAGTAGAGGCGTATTGCAATACGCGCCTACCCAACCCCAATCGTTGAAACTGCGTTCACCATCGCAAACCATTGGCGCCATAATTCGCGAATTCAAATCCGCGGTAACCAAACGCACAAATGAAACACGCTCCACCCCCGGCCGGAAATTGTGGCAACGCAATTACTACGAACATATCATCCGCAATAAAAACGAATTGAACCGAATACGGGTATACATCATCAACAATCCCATACAATGGGAAATGGACCGTGAAAATCCGAACATGATACCAAGTTGCGTTCAAAGAAGTACAGTGTACACGTGAGGGACCGAGTCTCAAAATCCCCCCTTACCCCATAGGCGCTAACTTAAGACTTGCGGCCGCTTTCCTGGTCCGTCATTCCAGAGCCTGCCCCGGACTCCGATCCGGGGTTCGCCGGGGTGACGATTGAGAGGTCCGCACGTGACAGACCCCATTTTCAGGGGTTTTCTAGGCAATTTGGCCTTAAGGCAACGCTTATGCCTAATACCAATGCGCAATCAAGAGAGTGAGATCGGGTTCTTGGGTGCCACTGCCGGCTTGCCCAGCAGTGCTCTTTATCATTTGTTTGAACGCGCATTGGTATAACCCCCATTCAAAGGGGGGCAGGGGGGATTTCTCCCTTCCGGACTTGAGCCATATGTTCCCTCTTCGAAAGCGCATTCCTATAAAAGTCTCGTGGAAAAGCCACCCCTTTCCGGGTCAACGTATGGGGTGGTTTGGAGGGGAGCCACTGCGCGTGGGGCGATTGAGCGGGCCCCGGACAGCTTACGTGACATGACAGCTGTCGGTAACATGACGTTGAAATGCCTGCCCGGCTAGGGCCTCCCCTCCAAGTCCATGCTCAGTGTGTGCGCTCTTCGTGTACCCTGTCCGAGGCGAAGCCACGGACCAGTGAACAACGGAAAGGACCTTTATGCTTCGTTGTCGCTCTCTTGCGATGGGAGTTGGTATCTAATGGGAGCATCCCTTATGCAGAGCCTCCGCGCCTTCAGCGCTCCAGATCCTCTGGCTCCGTTGGCCGGCACAGTATCCAATGATATGCCTTGATGTGTTCTTCTCTGAAAGTACCCTGAGCGGAAACACCAGTGTCCGGTTTACTTGTCAATGATACCAAGCGGTTAGGGCCGTCATTTTCCATTGCGTGCGCAACTACTTGGCGAGTGTGTGTTATTTCAATGGTTTAATCTCTAAAAGCTATTGTCAACTGATGTTGCACTTTAGGGCCGTCATCGTGATTTTTTCTTGATTTCGTAGGCTTGTAAGTGTTATGCTTTGATCGGTTTAATAGTGGCCGAAACCGCCCCGGCATTGTTCGCAAGGCGCCTGACCACGACATAGGGACGGGTTTTAGTTCACAAAGTGTGCCCTGCCGCGTGGGGGCACGGCCGGGCACGATTCACCCGTCATGGGTGTTGCAGGCGACCTGGGGATCTGTGGCCGGGTTCTCACGGCACATCGCACTTTCGGTTGCTCCCCGGGAAATGAATCGGCTTCCAACCGCTGGATCCGTGGTTTTGCTACGATCCCGAGCCGGTCGGGGATGAAGATTGCGTCTCAGGTCTCTCCATGCAACAAGGGAAAACGGAGCCGGGTGTTAAGGCGGCGCACAGAAGCCGGTCTTGACGCTCTCACTTCAAACTGGATCGAAAATCTCAGGCGAAGGAGCGGTTCTTGTCGGAACAGACCATCCTCATCGTCGAAGGTGAGAAGACCTTGGGCAAGTCCATCCTGGAACGGTTGGAAGCCCGATCCTCTGATTGCGCAGTCATAGGGGCCGACTCGGCGGAGGACGCCTTGAGAATCGTCACGGGATCGCAGATCGACCTGGTGGTTTCGGATCACGGCGGTGTGGGTCGGATCGATGGATTGGAGATCGTTCGAGGCATCCGAGACTCGGGCGTGGCCACGAAAGTAGTGCTGTCCTCGGATGACGATCGCTCAAATGATCGCATCAAGGCTCTGTCGATGGGATGCGTCTGCTTCCTTGTCAAACCTCATCCCACTGACAAATTGCTTGACATGCTCCTCAAGATGCTCGAACCTCAATATGGCTTCAGCGGGGGAGTAGTCGGCATAAGGCTTGAAGATGTAATACAGATGTTCTGTTACCGGAAAGACAGCACGCTACTGTTGATCTCCGAAGGTGACCGCAAGGGCTGTATTTATGTGAACGAAGGCGGAATCATCCATGCGGAGTGCGATTCGCTCTCCGGCGTGGAAGCCTTCTTCGAGATAATCGGGTGGGAGAGAGGACAGTTTCTTTCGCAGGTGGTCTTTGATGTTCCGGAACGGACTGTGTTCATGGACTGGCAGAGCCTTGTGATGGAGGGAATGCGCCTGAAGGACGAGGTTCGCCATGCCTTGGGCCCTATCACCGGGGCGCGTGCGCGAGCAGAAGTGGTGGAGGACCGGAATGCGCGGATCGACGCGGTTGCCGAGTCAGCCAAGAGAATCATGGTGGTTGATGATTCCCGCTTCATACGGAAAATCGTCCAGGAGATCCTTGAATCCGATCCTGCGTTGACGGTCGCGGGGTACGCAGCCAATGGGCAGGAAGCGCTTGAAAAAATAGATGAGCTCAAACCGGATCTCATTTTGCTCGACTGGGATATGCCCGTCATGAAGGGTTCCACGGCCCTGATGCACATCATGATCAGGAGCCCCTGCCCGGTGGTCATCCTCAGTGGGTTCGTCGGCGGCGTGGGCGCCAACCCGTTCGATCTGCTGTGCCTCGGGGCTGTTGATTTTCTTCGGAAGCCCCAGAACAACTGGCGTAGAGACGGCCGAGCAGAGGATCTGGTCTTTCGAGTGAAGGAAGCCTCCGGCATCAGGTACGATCGGATTCGCCGAGTAAGGATACCCTCGTTGACGAACCAGGCACGTCCCTCGGTGCAGCAGTCCCGTCCGAGCAAATCGCTGTCGGTTTTCAGCTCTTCTACTGGAGGATGTTCCGACTTGATTCGTATCATCCCATCTCTCAGCCATGAATTGCCGACCGCTGTCGTGATTCTGCACGACATGCAGGAGTCGGCTGTGGGCGCATTTATTGACTATCTCGACCGAAGGAGCGGGGTTCGGGTTATACCCGCGGAATCAGGCGCGCCTCTTCTTGACGGCGTCTGTTATGTCCATCCCGCGTCCGTGCCTCTTGAAGTCACCAGGCAGGAAGGCAGGCTCTGGTTGAAAGTCACGTCCCAGGTTTCGGGCGCGGACGCGGTCGATCATTTCCTGATTTCCGCTGCAAAGATAGTCGGAGGGAATCTGCTGGCCGCCATGCTCTCCGGTGGCCCGACCGGCAGAGGAACTGTGGGCTTTAGGGCCGTGAAAGAGGCCGCGGGAATTACCGCGGTTCAGGATCCCGCCTCGTGTACAGATCCCAGAATGGCAGAACATGCGGTTAGGGAAGGAATCATAGATCATACTTGGCCCGCAGACATGCTGGCCGCGACTCTGGAAGAACTCGTCAGCTAGGTGCAGCCGGCACTCGAGCCGGCGCCAACACAGGAGAATCGAAATGAACGATAGAACTCAGGAGCAGCCGGCCGCCGCGGAACCGGAAGGAATCGCGCAGATGATAAGTTTTTCTATCGGCCCTGAGGAGTTCGGCGTCAAGATTCTTATGATCCAGGAGATCATCATGATCCCTGAGATCACCGAGATCCCCAATTCGCCGGATTTCGTGGAAGGAGTCATCAACCTCCGCGGAGACATCATTCCGATCCTTGACCTGCGTAAACGCTTGCGATTGCGGGGCGTAGATGTGATAGTGGAAAGATCCCAGGGGAACCGAATCCTGGTTGTCGAGATTGACGGCAATGTCTCCGGCTTCATCGTCGATTCAGTATCCAAAGTGCTCACGGTGCCGGCATCGAAGATGATGCCGCCGCCGGACATCATAGAGGCGGGCGTTCAGAGTCAATATATCAGCGGCGTGGTCCATCTGGACGACAGAATTCTGGTCATCCTGGATTTCCGGAGAATCCTTTCCGTTGAGGAAAAGGATGTCCTGGAGAGGGTTCCGAAGATGATCCCGGAGCAACCGAGGACATCCTTTTCATAGTCCGTGGGTACGGCCCGGATTTGAGACTGTAAGCCGCGCGCCGCACAAACAGGAAAACTAGTGTGCAAAAAAGAATAGAAATATTATTAGGATTCCAGGAGGAGTGGCAATGAAGAAGATCCGTGAAAGATTGGCGCTAGGTGGAAGCCTCAGAAACAAGCTCCTGATTTACTTTCTGTTAATGTCGCTCATCCCGTTCGCGACCGCGGCCTATTTGGGTTACAGGTCCATCACCGCTCAAGCCGTGGACGCGGGGAAGGTTCGAATGCTCGGGATCGCCACCACTGCGGCTCAGAGCATGAACGTGTGGATGAATCAGCGCACAAGTGACCAGCTGGTGTGGGCACAGCTCAGGGTCGTCAGGGAGGCTCTGGACGTGGCGGAAGTCCGGGAGGATGCGACCGAGACCCTTAAGGAACTGGTCAAGTACTACGGTTCGTACGAGGCCGTCATCGTGCTGGACAAAAAGGGTACTTGCGTGGTGTCCAGCTGGCCGGGATTTGTGGGACAGAATTTCGCCAAAGAAAAGGCTGTCCGCCTTGCTTTGAAGGGAAAGCAGCAAATTGAAGATATGCACAAGGATCCGCGAATAGCCAAGATCAATCCCAAATCCAAGGGTCATACGCTTACGTTCGCCACTCCTATCAAAACCGGTGGAAAAGTGAACGGACTGATTGTGTCCTTCCTCAAGTGGTCATCGTTTGAGGACATTGTTAATTCCATCAGGGTCGGGGAGACCGCGCGTGCTTGGCTTGTCAACAAGAAACGGCAATACATCGGCCACTACAACCGCGCCATTTATTTGAAGCCTATGACCAGCCCAGCCCTCAACCGTGGGACGGTGGAACTGGCTATCAAAGCTAAGAGGAGGACACTCGAGTATTCGCGTACAGACCCCAAGACCGGGTTGAAACACAGGATTGCGGCTCTGGCATATCCCAAGGGTTTTGGCAACTTTCCGGGTCTGGGATGGACCGTGGGCGCTGCCGCGGAGCGCGCGGAAATCCTGGCAGCGGTTCCGATCATTATTCGAAACCTCGCGATTGTCGGTGTCGTGATGCTCGTCTTTGTTGTGGTTTTCGCTGTCTTAATTGCCGCGACAATTTCCCGACCCATGGTATCGCTCGCGGCTTCCATGCAGGCGGTCGGCGATAATTTGGACCTTACCGCACGGGCCCCGGTCACAACCGGAGACGAGACCGGTCGAGCCGCGGAGACGTTCAACCGACTTCTCGACCATTTCCAGACCGCATTTGCCGCGGTTCTCGACTCTGTTTCAAGGGTCCGTGAGTCTTCCACGGAGGTTAATGAGGTCACCCAGAGGATCGTTGTCAACGCTACAGCGCAGTCGGAACGTGCGCGCAACGTGCTCGACAGGGTCGGCGCAATGGGTGAAACCGCTCAGGAGGTCTCGTCCAATGCTCAGGACACCCAGCAATCCGCTGTTACTACAGACGAACAGATGAGAAATATGTCCGAGGATATTCGGGGTGTCGCGGAGAAAGCCAGGCTCCAGTCCGAGCGCACGCTGGAAGGTGAGGCGGTTGTTGAAGAAATGGGCGCGACCGCTTTGGAGGTTTCCGCCAGGGCCGGCGAGCAGGCTGAAACAGCACAGGCCACCACCGACGCAGTCGTCCGAATGGTGGAAGATATCGAAGTAGTTTCCAGGAGCGCCGCGGATGCCACCGCCCAGTCCGAACTCACAGACCGGTTCGCCAGAGAAGGTGGCGAAGCGGCCGACCAGGTGGTTATCGGTATGAGGGGCATCGCCGAGTCAGCGGAACAGATCAACGAAATCATGGACGTCATTTCCTCCATTGCAGAGCAGACGAACCTCCTGGCGCTCAACGCAGCCATTGAGGCGGCCAGGGCCGGCGAACACGGAAAAGGGTTCGCGGTCGTTGCTGACGAGGTCCGGAAACTGGCCGAAAGAACCGCTGAATCGACCAACGAGATTGGCGAGCTTATCAAGGAAAGTAACCGTAGGGTCGAAGACGGAGAGCGACTGTCGACCACAAGCCGTGATGCCCTCTCACAGATCCAGGACGCGGTCGTCAAGACCAATGAGCTGGTCGAAGGTATCACCGAGGGATCTGTCCGCCAGACACAGGACGCGGCCGGGGTTCAGCAGTCCGTGCAGCGTATGGCCGAGCTGGCTCAGGATATTCTCGGACTCACCGCGGAACAGGCCAGACGAAGGGAAAGGGCCGCTGGTGTTATTCAGGACGTGCGGCAGGAAAGTGAGGGCATCACCGCAAGCGCTGTAGCCGAGGCGACCACCGCTGAAGACGTCTCCCAGGCTATGACGGACGTTACGGCACGGGCGGAGAACATCGCGAAGCTCACCGGCCTTCAGACTGAGCGAGCGGCAATTCTTCGGCAGATTATGGCCGAAATGTCCGAAACGGCCGCGGCCAACGCGGAAGGCGCAGCGGGAGCGTCTGAAACTATCGTGGATCTGGCCAATGTCGCGGACGAGCTGGCCCAGCTTGTTGAACAGTTCAAGATCGAATAACATAGGTTTCCCGGTTGAATCCGATCATCAGCGGTGAAAATTCATAGTGGCGAGGTTTAAAATGGAAAGGCGTGTGCTTGTGGTAGATGACTCAGGCTTTATGCGGAAGAGGATCTGCGAGCAGATCAAAGCCAGGGGTCATTTCATAGCCGGTGAAGCCAAGGGAGGCGTCGAGGCTGTAGAGATGTTCAAAGCCCACAGACCGGACCTCGTAATAATGGATATCACCATGAGGGACATGGATGGGATCACCGCGGCCAGGGAAATCCTTACTGAGGACCCCGGGGCCAAGATCCTTTTCCTGACCATACTCACTGACGAAAAGTACAAGGTGGAAGCCAAGAGTCTGGGTGCGGTCGGTTTTGTCAACAAGACCGATCAGGCCTCCATAGACAAGGTGTTGGAGGATATCGATCAATTGTGAAGGAGCCGGTGGCCGAGCAAACCCGCACAAACCGTGATGGAAGAGGAGTTCTCCATTACTTTACACGATCACAACTCAACGTCTGGAACCGTGCATCCTTCCTCCCGCCACAGCGTGTGGAGCGGAAAGGGGCTTGCCGCGATCCTCTTGTTGGTGGCGGTAGCGGTCATTGCGGTCAACGTGAAATTCATTTGGGATCTGAGCGGTCAAAGCGCTGCCAAGGTGGTCGAAGAAAGTGTCACCGCTGCCAAGGAAAGAGGGGCCGATTCGGACACCGACGCTCTGGTTGTCGCGGAGACGCTCCGCATGGGAAGGACTCGGCTGGTCATCATTTTGCTGATTTTGGTTGGTTGCTTCGGGACCACACTATTCTTGCTGATCCGGAAACTTTTCATGCCACTCCGGGAGATCGGTCGAGCAGCCAGGGAAATAGCGTCCGGAAATTTGGGAGTCACGGTCGGTGGTACGTCCCGTGACGGCATGTTTGAACTGGGCGAGAGCATAAATGAAGTGGCTGCCAATTTTCAAGAGGTGCTCCTGTTCACGGGCACCATGGCGGGAAATGTGTACTCGAAGATAGCCGTGATCGAGAATCGGTTGGAGGAATGCCCCGGTTCAGAAGCTGTGGATGAATTAAAGGAAGACCTCCAGGATATTGAGCGTAACATGGAGGTCCTGACGAACATGGTTGAGGAATTTGATTTCTTCCATACTCGTTTTGACGGCCGAAGGGTGGTTTCCAAACAACGACAGTCAGAGGACTAGGAGGTTCAAGGGAGATCCCTTCGCAAGATCTTCCGGAAAGGTTGTGACATCATCAGGCATTGAGCCTCTGATTCGAGGCTGTGGTCAAAGAAGTCTGAAGGGGTTTGCGCAGATCCTCTCTCTACACGAATGACGATGAGGGTCATTCCCGGAACCCCCCAGCGGAAAGTTGTCAAGTGGCCGCACTCCGCGCGCTCCGGCCCATGGAAAGGGAAAAGCAATGATCGACACCGAAATCCTTGAAGAATACAGCACCGAGGCGCGTGAACTCCTCGACGAGATGGACATGAATCTCATGCGCCTTGAAAAGGAAGGCGGCAAGAGCGAGATTCTTAACAACATCTTCCGCGCGGCCCACTGTATCAAAGGTTCAGCCGAATATATCGGTCTACAGCGTTCCGGAACGCTCACCCACGGGATTGAGAGCCTCCTGGATCGGCTCAGGGAGGGCGCAACCGAGCTTGTTCCCGAAATCGTCGACTTCCTGTTTCGTGCCAAGGACTGCGTAGCGGCCCTCATCGATGAAGTGTCCAAAGACACCGAGGAGAAGAGCGACATCACGGGCCTCATGGAGGAATTGAAAAGACATCTTGGACAGGTTGAAGATTCCTCGGAGATTCAGGCCCTTCAAGAGATCCCGGAAGAGCCCGAGCCCGTAGAGCAACGAACCGGCGAAGTCACTGAAGGCGCGGATCTCACCGGGGAGATAACGGCCGGCCTCGAGCCTCCTTTGTTCACGCAGGAGGAGCTCGAGGAAGAAATAGCGGAACAGCTTCTCACGGAACCAGAGCCCGATCTGTCGCTGGTTGAAGAGACTACGGAAGAGCCCACCTTTGAGATAGAAACCGGGCCGCTCTCGGAAGAGGCCACCTTTGAGATAGAAACCGGGCCGCTCCCGGAAGAAACTCCTTTCGAGACGGTTCAAGACCAGGAGGAAACCACCCAACCGGAGCCGACTGCCACGACGGAACGGGAGGAGCCAACCGCGCCTACGGCCGAATTGGATGCAGGGACCACAATAGAGGCGACCGTCCCCCACCTGCTCAATCTGTCTTTGCACATCGATGACCTGCAGGACGGGCTCCCACTGGAGGAGATACTCCCGGCGTTTTCGGACACAATCGGCCGGCTGGCACGATCGATGGAATACCTGGATCTGCCTGAGGGGGTTGACATATTCGTGTCTTTGGAAGACAGACTCAATGCCCTGGATTTATCCGAACAAGAAGTGTCCAGAGAGGAAGTGGAAGGGCTCCGGTCCTTCCTCTATGAACTGCGGCCATACTATCCAACCGATATCTTCCCGTGGCTGGAGGCCAAGATCGAGGAAGAAATAGCTGCGCCCACTCTCTTCCCCCAGGCCGACGCGGAGGCTATCCCGGAATCGGAGGAGAAGCCTATCGAGCCGGAGACAACCGCTCTGCCGGCCCTCAGATCAGCCGAAGCTTCCTTTCTCGCGGACGTGAGTGACGATCTACTCAACGAATTTGACGACCCGTTCGCCCGAGCGGAGGCCCCGGGTTTGGCAGAATCCCCCCCAGCGATCTCGAACATGGGAGCATTGATTGGAGACCTGGATTCCATCGGAGAAGACGCTGACAGAGAGATCATGGAGATATTCCTTTCCTATGGGTGGGAAATTGTCGCCAAGATTGACCCTCTGGTGAAAACGATTGGTCAGGGGACGGCCGGCAAGGATGAGCTGGCTGCATGCGCTCATTTTGTTCAGTCTGTTCGTTCCTCGTCCACATACATGGACTTTCAGAATTTGGCTCATTTTCTTGATGATTGGTATGAAAGATCTGTTTGGGCCAGTGAACGCATTGACGCTCTTTCCCCTGGGGACCTTGATTTCATGTCCGAAAGCTTCACACAATTCAAGCATTTTCTGGAAAAACTTGAAGCTGCGCTGGCGCTCCCGTCGGCTGCGCCTTCGCGTCCAACAGCACCTCCGGCGCCCCCCGAGCCGGCATCGGTCGGAGCCCCGTTTGAACCGAAAAGACCTCCCAAGGTGGCCGCAGCCGACGCGCGTCCGCATGTCGCGGCTCCGATCACACAGGAGAAGCCGACTGCCGTTCCTCCGGTTGATCGTGACCTGGCCGCGACCGGTCCCGCGGACGCGCCTCGGGCCGGCGCATTTGCCGAGCCGCTGAGCACGGACAGCGCCACGATCAGGGACCTAACCCGAGAGAGTCCTCTGGTGCGTACCATGAGAGTGGATTCGGCCAAGGTAGACCTGCTTCTCAACCAGGTGGGAGAACTGGTTGTCAATCGATCGTACGTTGAACAATTGTCCGCGGAATTGAAAGATGTGCAACGGGAACTCATTGGTGCGGCTCAGATGGGAACCAAGGAGACCCAATCCATCAAAGACATGACCCTAAAGCTGGGAGAGGCCAGTTTGTCTCTGGGCCGAGTTGCTACTGATATTCAGGAAGGGGTCATGAAACTGCGAATGCTCCCGGTGGGTCAGCTGTTCAATAGGATGCCCCGGCTCGTCCGGGATCTCTCCAGGCGAATGGGTAAGACCGTGTCGCTCGAAGTACACGGTGGAGACACCGAGGTGGACAAGAGAGTCATAGAACAGGTTTACAACCCACTGGTTCACCTCATCAGAAACGCAGTGGATCACGGTATCGAACACGAGTCGATAAGACGAAAGTTCGGGAAACAAGAAGAAGGGAAAATCACCTTAAACGCCTATTCCCAGGGTAACCTGGTTGTCATCGACGTTGAGGACGACGGAGGCGGGATCGATTCCGAGGCCGTAATGAACAAGGCTGTGCAAGCGCGTCTGCTGACCTCGGGGAGCGCCAAGAGTCTTCCCCGCCAAGAGATATTCGACCTCTTGTTTGTTCCCGGGTTTTCCACGAGCCGAGAAGTCACACGTACATCAGGCCGAGGTGTGGGCATGGACGTCGTGAAAAGGGATGTGGAAAAAATCAACGGGACGGTAGAGATCCAATCGGTCATGGGCGGTGGGACAAGGATCTCCCTGAGAATACCGCTGACCCTGGCCATCATCCAAGCGCTGCTGGTCACCTACGGCAAACATGTCTTCGCAATTCCTCTCACAACGGTGAGGGAGATTGTCCAGGTATTGACCCGGGAGATATCGACCATCGAGGGCTTCGAGGTGATCAAGTTCAGGGAACAGACGATTCCTGTCTTGCGACTCAACGAAGTCTTCAATCTCGAGAACGTCGATGAATCGCCGGACGAAGGATTTCTGATCCTTTGCAGCGTGGGACTCAAGACTCTGGGAGTCCTGGTGGAAGGGCTGGCCGGAGAGCAGGATGTAGTCATCAAACCCCTGGCTGAGCACGTGTTCAAGAGCAGGGGCCTGGCAGGTTCCACCATTCTTGGAGACGGAACAATAGCGTTTGTCGTTGATGTGGGGGAGATAGTCGATGACATCATTGCCGACCAGCGGCGTCGTTTCCCACCGGACCTCGATTATAGGGCAATCAGGACTTCAAGCCAACTCAACGACAATGTTGAAGCGTAGCGGAATGGAGAACCCATGGGGCAGCTCATAGCGATAATCAGCCAAAAGGGCGGAGTAGGCAAAACCTCCACGGCTGTAAACCTGGGCGCCTGCCTTTCGGCGATCAAGAAGAGGGTGCTCCTGGTCGATGTGGACCCTCAGTGCGGGCTGGCACAGTGTTTCGGTTTGGACAGATCCGTTCCCCAGGCTGGGCTCTTGGATCTCTTGCGAGACGGGTCCTCCCCCGAAAGAGCGATCATCAAGCCTCATCGCCGGCTACCTCGGCTGGATATAATTCCCGCCAATATACGTTCCATCGAAGAAGAGAGAGAATACCTGAGAATTCTGGACGTAGCGCCGGAAGCGATGATTCAAATTTTGACCAAAATACGGGGGCAATATGACTACATTTTTGTCGACTGTCCCCCGAGGCTCGATAATCCCACAGAGGCGGTATTGACCCTGGCTGATTCCTACATGGTACCCATACAGTGCGAATTCGCGGCTGTGGGAACTGTGGGCAGCGTGCTCAGGGCAGCCCTGGAGATCAAGAGGCAGCGGAATCCGGGTCTGGGCATTTTCGGGTTTCTCGTGACAATGGCCGATAGGAGAGCTGGGTTCACAATGCAGGTGGTTCGGGAGATCAGGCAATATCTCAAAGAAAGAGTTTTCAGGACAATCATCCCCAGGGATACTCGGTTGGCTGAGGTCCCTCGGCGTCAGGCGCCGGTTCTTGCCTATGACAGGGATTCGCCCGGGTCCAGGGCCTACATTCAGCTGGCAAGAGAAATACTCTCCAAGATGAAAGCGCCTTGAGACGTGGAACATGACAGAAGAGCACTTGAATGAAAAGATCCGTGTCCTGGTTGTCGACGATTCCGGGCTGATGAGACGTCAGGTCACCGGGATTCTTGACCGCGACCCTCATATCGAGGTGGTCGGGGGCGCGGAGGACGGCGAACACGCTCTGAAGTTGGTCGATGAGTTGCGTCCTGATGTGGTCACCCTGGACGTGGAAATGCCAAAGATGAACGGCATTACCGCCCTCAAACACATAATGGTGAAACATGCGGTCCCCGTGATAATGATCAGCGCTCTCACGCAGGAAGGTTCGAAGATTTGTTTTGATGCCTTGAGGTTCGGGGCCGTGGATGTGGTGGCCAAGCCTTCAAGGCTGGAAACCGAAAGTCTCAATGCCCAAGGGACCGATATCATCACCAAGGTGAAACGGGCCGCAGCCATAAGAACAGGCCGACTCAGATATGTGAGGATGTCTGAGGACGAAGGGGCCCAGCCCGTCAATTCTAACCAACCAGCAGGCGCAGACTCCCGCTTCATAGGTATGGGAGCGGGAACTGGTGGGTATTTCAGTCTGTTGAGAATCGTACCTGCCCTCGGAAAGAGCTTCGATGACGTTCTAATCGTAGTCCTTAATGTGGCCCCGCGGTTTATCGCGCCTTTTGTCTCGTACCTGCAGGCCTACAGCACCATTCCCGTCAAGAACCTGCCCGGAATTGCAGTCCCCAAGAAGGGGACATGTTACTTTTGCGCCGGGGATGACGGATTGGTGCTCGACAGAGCGGACAACGGAAGCCTCAGGTTGAGAATGGAGGGCCCCGGGTCTGGGTCCGAAGGACAAGGCGCCATCGACAGGCTTCTCGAATCCATGGTCGATGTCGTCGGGGACAGGGCTGTCGGCATAGTAATGACAGGAGAAGGTGGAGACGGCGCTGAAGGCATGGCAAAGATTAGAGACGTCGGCGGAACCACTATAGTGCAGGACATAAACAACTGCGTCGATCCTTCAATGCCATTGGCAACGCTGGAAAAGGGTCCTGTTGGGATAATGGTTCCCGACTTCAAGATGGTGGATTTTCTCGTGAGCTCGGGCACCCCGTCTTAAGCGCGCTGGACCGCCAAGAACTATCGCAAAGTGGAACACCTTGACAGACCGGAAAGACTCAGAGCCTCTTATGAGGAGATTCTCGATCTCCTCGACAGCCATGATCTGCTCCTGGAACGCCTCCCGTTTACACCAGGCCTACTTGAAGAAGCGGTCTTCTTTTCGTACAAGATGCGCCTGATAACCCAGGGAAATGTGAGAAAATATCTGGACCTTGACAAGCCCGGCCTCCGGGATATCATCAACCAATGGAACAGTGGAGATGAAGGCAACTGCACCTGTCGCCTGGCCCGAAACCCCTTTGCGGACGACCTCTGATGCCAACTATCAGTCGGCCCCCTTGATCACTGTAAGCAACATCTTGAAACGGGTATTGGCATGCAGTGAATGGGGAATATTCGCCGGCATGACCACTATCTGGCCTGTCCCCACTTGAACCTCTTTACCGCCGATGTTTACGGAGGCCTCGCCGTCCAGGATCTGGACAAACGCGTCCCCCGCGGCTGTGTGGGTGCTCAGTCCTTCTCCTTCATGAAACGCGAATAGGGTCAGGCTCAGGCTCTTGCTCTGGGCAAAAGTTCGACTGATCACCTGCCCCTCCTGGTACTCAACCAAGTCCACCAACGACAGTGGCGCGGAAAACTCAATATTCTTCACAAAATGCTGTTCGCTCAAAATAGGGCTCCCTTTCAGTGGTAATTTCCCCTTTGGGAACGTCCATGCCTGGAAATCAGGCACAAAGAAACATGAAAGGCGCCGGGACCACGGTTTCGCTCTCTCACCCCATGGACCACGGTCGAAATCTGCCCATGAGTTCCGTTGCCGGCTACCTTTTCGTTCACTACTTGATTCGTACGGACGTGTTGACGGTCGTCACCCCAGCGCCGTTCAAGTCGCGCACCGTAGTCTCAATTTCATAATCTCCCGGTTTCAGTCCTCTTATTTTGTAATTGAGGTCCATATGAAACTCAGTGTTGAAGCGCCTGCTCTTCATTGTCCAGCGCCCGAACCCTTTCTGACCTCCAAGAACCTTCCCATCCTTTGTATGGATTGAGAAGTCCGCGGCCATGCCGAAAACGTTGTAAGGCCCCTGTTTCTTGATGGCGAAGCCTGCCGGTTCAAGGTAGATCAGGATCGGTTCTCCCGACTTGTAGACGTTGTTTTCTCGAGGTTCATACAATCCAAAGCCCTGGGCTTTCTCCTTCACCAGCACAGATGTAGCCACATAAAGCGGAGTCTGCGTCCAAACCTGTTGAAGGACCTTCCTGAGCGTCTGTATGGCTTCGGGCATTTGATTCGCCGCGATCTCCTCGCGGGCCTTGCTCAGGAGCGATGAAGAATCTTGGGCGCCGACGTAAGTGGTGAACGAATTGAAGATCAGTCCGAGCCAAATTACCAGCACAGTTACGCGCCATTTCCTAAACTTGCCCATGTTCCCCTTCTCGTCATTTGTGTCGGGGCCGCCGGACTTCCGCCCGTTTCTCAGTCCCTGCTTTCCTTTGATAAGCAGCACGTTAGCAGTGCAACGAGAAGTTTGTCAACACATGAAGTAGGAATTGTTGCAAGCCATCGGTTGCGGGGGCAGGAGGTCCGCTCCGAACATGCTATTGGGAGCGCAGCGAAGCAATCTCCCGTGCAATGAATATGAGGATTGCTTTCCCGCGGAACGCCTCCCCTACTTGGGGCCGGCGCCTTCAGAAACAAAGAGGACTTTTGTATGAAACTGTCCCGTCTCTTGGAATTTCGTGGCTTCCTTTCGGGCGACCGCCGGTCGCCCCTACAACGGGGCCCGATGTGCCGCCGGCATTTTCATGCTTGCTCGTGCCCTTCCTGACCATGATTTACTCAATGGTCATTCGGGGATTTGACTCGCTGCTTTCTTTGTTTCCTGGCCGTTTCCTGCAAATCCACCTCCAAATCCCTTTCGTCGACGATTTCATCACCGAGCATGGTTTCAACGAGATCTTCGAGAGTGACCAGGCCGGCCACACCACCGTATTCGTCAACCACTATGTGAATGTGAGTCCGCTGGGCCAAAGACTTGGTTAAAAGCGTCAAAGAATCAGTGGTTTGAGGAATGAAGGAAATGGGCTTGGCTAAAGCCTTTACCGGTGCTTTCGGTTTGCTCAAGGTCTTCGGAGAATAGAGATCGTGAATCATGATGTAGCCCACAATGTTTTCTCGGTCGTCTTCATAGATAGGGAATCGAGTCAATCCTTTCCCATCTACGGCCTTTACCGCGTCCCTCACAGGCATCCCCGCGTCGAGCGAAACGATAACTGTTCGGGGAGTCATGATCTCGCGAATCGGTTTATTCTCCAGGCCTATTATATTGTGAACAAACCGGCTTTCACGGAGACTGATCTCGCCCTGTTTGGCCCCCATTCTCACCACGGCCAGTATCTCGTCTTCCGTCACTGTGCGCGCTGGACCCTCTCGGGCAAACAACCTGGAGAACCACTGAGTCACAACTACGGCAGGGTACAAAGCGTACTTCATGACGATGAGCGGCCACACTATGAAAGGCCACAGTCCCCGCCAATATACCGCCCCAAGAGTTTTAGGCGCTATTTCCGACAGGAACAGGATCGCCAGTGTAAACAATATGGAAAATAAGGGCACGGCCCCCCCGCCAAGGGCTTGAGCCGCGTACATTCCTGCCAGCGTAGCGCCCGCAGTGTGCGCCAGGGTGTTGAGCACGAGTATGGCGGAAATGGGTTCCGCTATGTTGGTCTTCATCTCAAGGAATTTTGACGCAAGAGAGCCCGAGTCGCCGGCGGCTTTCTCAGCCTCAAGGGTTCCCATGCGGGTGGAAAAAAGGGTGGCTTCGAAAAGGGAGCAAAGGGATGAAATGATGAGGGTCAATACGACCACCAATGCCAGTGCCGTCATTTCGGACTTCCTTCCGCTGGAATTTGTCGCCTCGATCCCATGAGGCATCAAACCATGAGGATGCCTCCGCCGTGCGAGTTCCGGATCGCAGGCTTATCTTATATCATGGCCCGTATGCGTAAAGTATCACAATGTTGTATCCGTAACACTTCAGTCCTTCGGGGGACGCCGGTAGGATGTCATTGCGAGCGTAGCGAAGCAATCTCTAGCGCGCTGAATATGGCATTGGTTTCCCGCGGAACGCTGGATTTCACTCCTTGCAATGACATGCGTGATGAGAAGATCTGCCCCGGGAAACTCAAGTTTTATACCAACTATCATCGCAAGAAAGCGACAATGAAATATGAAAGTGGTTTCCGTTGTTCACTGGTCCGTGGCTTCGCCTCGGACAGGGTACTCCAAAAGCGCGCACGATGCGCCTGGACTTGGAGGGGAGGCCCTAGCCGGGCACGCATTTGAACGCCATGATACCGACAGTTGTCATGTCACGTAAGCTGTCCGAGGCCCGCTCAATCGCCCCACGCGCAGTGGCTCCCCTCCAAACCACCCCATACGTAGACCCGCAGAGGGGTGGTTTTTCCACGGGACTTTCATGCGAATGCGCGTTCAAACAAGTGATAAAGAGCACTGCTGCGCAAGCCGGCAGTGGCACCCAAGAAACCGATTTCACTCTCTTGATTGCGCATTGGTCTTACCGGCATCGTGAAACAGGCCCTTGCCGTACCGGTAATCCGGTGATATGGAACCCGGTAGCAGGCTGAAGGGAACTTTGTTCCCACGACCTGGTCTATGGTCTTGACCGCTTGAGGTCGGTTGACTCGAACACCGAGTTATGGTCCGGCGCCTGACAAATGAAGGAGCCGCGCCCATACACCGGGTTGTAATTTCACCTCGAGCGGTTTCCGAACAGATATTGAATGATGTTCGGTCCGGAAACAATTCGTCCGGGTGTTGAGAAGACAAATCACGACCGCGGGAATGAAAAGAGGAACCATGAAAAAACTGTTGTTGGCGCTTCTGGTCTGCGCTGTGGCAGCGCATGCGGAAGCCCGAACAATCGAAGAACAGATCCTGGCTCATTACGATCGGGTTTTGACCGAGTTGAAGAAGAAAGGGTTCGAAGGTCCATTTGGAGAAGAAGTAGCAAAGCTGGCGCTCGTCAGGCAGATCCATGAAGATGGGCCGCAGCGGGAACATTCCCGGAGCATCGTGGGAATGGTCCCAGGGGGCGTGAACCAAGAAGTGGTCAAAAGCCTCGGCTTGAGGCTGGGAAAGTGCAACTCGCAAGGTTTGACGCTCAAAAGGCTCAAAGCGAACGACGGCCAGTCCACATATGGAATTTACGGCCCGAGAGCGAACGTAGCTTCAGTGGTGGCCATTGCCCTTGTGTGGGACAAATATGTCAATGAATTCAGTTCCTTCAAACCGGAAGAGGTCCGGGCCTGGAACCTTTCCAAAGTGATCTCAAGGGACATAGCCGCGGGCACAGCTGCCCCCAAAGCCAAAGTGACGTTCAGGACAAGACTTGTGGAACCGCGCAAAGAAGCGCTGAAACGGGCCAACCGGATATACGGCGCTCGCGCGGCCAAGCATATTGAGAGAGAAGTCAAACGAATGGCCCCATTGTTCGACCTGCGTAAGTCCACGCACGCCAAACTGAAGAATTCCTGGGATACCGCAGCAGGTCGATCCTCGTTAAAAAGAACCTCACCCCGCATCAGCCGGGGTTCCAGTTCAACCGTGGTTAGTGCTATCATGAAGGCCGTCTCGTGGATGAAGCGGTGGGGAAAACAACTGTCGGGCCCGGGGGACCGCTAGTCCTGGTACGCCCGTTCCTAAATAAGGTGACGGCCTTGCCGCGTTTTGTAGGAGCACCGTATCCTTGCCTGCTGGAATTGAAGGATAACACAGGAATACGCGGCCGGCCCCTCAGAATTCGTCGGTTGCGGGCAAACCCGCGAATTCCACGGAACCGGGGGGGCTGTGCAGTGCGCGGTCACCTGCCGGCAATCATCCGGTCAATACGGAGGAATACGATGATCATTCACAATGCGGTTGTGGAACTCAGCACCCGGGGTTTCAGCGACTGTCATGATATAACAGGACAGCTTGACGAATGCCTCAGAGAATCAGGTGTAAACCAAGGTCTGCTGACCGTGATGAATCCCGGTTCCACAGGAGCGATTACGACCCTCGAGTTCGAATCCGGCGCAGTGGACGATCTGAAGCGGGCCGTGGAAAGGCTGGCGCCCATGGACATTGAATATCGACACGATCTGCGTTGGCGCGACGGCAACGGTTTCTCTCATGTGCGTTCAGCTCTGTTGAAGCCTTCTCTGGGAATCCCCGTGATTGACGGGAAGCTCTGCCTGGGGACCTGGCAGCAGGTGGTCTTCCTCGACTTTGACAACAGGCCCCGGAACAGGACATTAGTCGTGCTGATCATGGGAACGTCCATGCCTGAGAATTTGAGGCGCAACGAAACATAAAAATATCGGAAACGCGCCGGATCGAGCGCGTAGGGGCGACGCATGCGTCGCCCTCTTAGACGGTTGAGCGGCTCCAGCAACGGGGTGGCCGCGATTTGCGAATACTGCCATTTTCATAGGATAGTCCATGAAGGCCCTTGTATTTGACGGAAAGACGGCGCTCAAGGAGGTCCCCAGGCCTAAACCCGCGGAAGGCGATGCCCTTGTGAGGGTACTGGTCGCGGGGATCTGCAACACCGATGTGGAGATCACCCGTGGTTACATGGGGTTCAAAGGAATTCTGGGGCATGAGTTCGTGGGCACGGTTGAACAGTGTTCGAATCCTGATTTGACGGGAAAGCGGGTGGTCGGAGAGATCAATGTGGGTTGCGGCCGATGCGAATTCTGTCGGCAGCATCTTGAGCGTCATTGCCCGGAACGCACAGTACTGGGAATACTGGGCCGTGACGGGGCAATGGCCGAATACTTGGCATTGCCGGAATCGAACCTGGTGGTGGTCCCTGACAATGTTCCGGACGAGAAGGCCGTCTTCACTGAGCCGTTGGCCGCGGCCGTGGAAATACTGGAGCAGGTGAAGATCGAGCCGAACCATCGAGTCCTGATAATAGGGGATGGTAAACTGGGGCTGCTGATCGCCGCGGTTGTTCGTTTGACCGGGTGCGGCCCTGTCCTTGCGGGCAAGCACCCTGAAAAGATGGGGTTATTCTCAAAGCAAGGTGGGACGGCGTTGACACTTGAAGAGCTTTCAGCCACGGTGGAGCGGTTCGACGTGGTAATAGAGGCCTCGGGGAATCCATCCGGTTGGGATCTTGCGGTGGAGAGGGTAAAATCGAGAGGAACCGTGGTCCTGAAGAGCACGTATCACGCCGCGCTTGATTTCAACCCCGCGTCGCTGGTCATAGATGAAATAACCGTAGTCGGTTCCAGGTGCGGCCGTCTTGCGCCTGCGCTCAGGCTGATGGAACAGGGTCTCGTGGATCCGACCCCTCTCATGTCAGAGGTTTTTCCGCTTGAACAGGCCGAGGAAGCCATTGAGAGAGCCAAAGAATCGGACAGCTTGAAAATACTTCTACGAACGTAACGGCCATGCGCAGCGTGCGCGCTCTTCGCGTACCCTGTCCGAGGCGAAGCCACGGACTACCGAACAGTGGAAAAGACTTTCATGCTTCGTTGTGCCTTTGTTTCCAGGAATGTAAGCGGTATGGGATTTATTCGGAGAAATAGATGGATGAGATAAGGAATTTTTGCATCATAGCGCACATCGACCACGGCAAGTCTACCTTGGCGGATCGTCTGCTGCAGATTACCGGAGTTGTTGGTGATCATGAGTTTCGCGATCAGATGCTCGATACCATGGACATCGAGCGGGAACGGGGAATCACCATCAAGAACCAGACCGTTGCATTGCCTTTCACGACCGGTGATGGAGAGAAATATATAATCAACCTCATCGACACACCCGGTCACGCTGATTTCTCGTACGAGGTCTCCCGCGCTCTTGTTTCTTGTGAGGGAGCACTGCTCGTCATTGACGCTGCCCAAGGGATCCAGGCGCAGACCCTGGCAAATCTCTATATGGCTCTGGAACAGGATCTGACTGTCATCCCGGTGATCAACAAGATCGATCTGCCTTCCGCGGACGTGGAACGGATCAAAGAACAGATCGAATCCGACCTGGGTCTGGACTCCGGCAACGCGATTCCCATCTCCGCAAAGGAAGGGATCGGAATTGACAGGGTCCTGGAAACGATTGTGGAAGAAGTGCCCCCACCGAGGGGGGATCCTTCCGCTCCCTTGAAAGCGCTGATCTTTGACTCACATTGGGATCCCTACAGAGGCACGATCGTGTATCTCAGGATATTTGACGGGGAACTGCGCTCCGGTGACATCATTCGATTCTGTTCCAACAACGCGACGTACAGAGTTGAGGAAACCGGGATCTTTTTGCTGGATAGAAGACCCAAGAAAGTACTCCGCGCAGGAGAGGTCGGGTACATCATCGCTGGCATCAAAACAGTGAGTGATACCCGAATAGGTGACACGGTCACTCTTGACGATCGTCCCTGTCTTGAGCCCCTGGAAGGATTCAAGTTCGTCAAGCCGGTGGTTTTTTCCTCCTTCTACCCCATTTCTTCGGATGAATACGAGGATCTGGCGACCGCCCTGGAAAAGCTGAAACTAAACGACGCATCGGTCACATATGACAAGGATAATTCAGCGGCCCTGGGACACGGATTCAGATGCGGATTTCTCGGTCTTTTGCATTTGGAAGTGGTTCAGGAGCGTCTGGAACGGGAATTCAACTTGCAGATGATCCTCACCGCGCCGTCGGTGCAATACGTCGTCGTCATGAAGGCCGGTGAGGAGATCATCATAGATAATCCTGCCAAGTATCCCGACCCCATGCTGATAGATTCCGCAAAGGAGCCTTTTATTCGCGCATCCATCATTTTGCCGGATCTGCATTTGGGCGCAGTAATTAGTCTGTGCATGGATCGTCGGGGCGTCCAGAAGAACATGAATTATCTCGATTCAAAACGGGTGGAACTGACGTTTGATCTTCCGCTTTCAGAAGTGCTGTTCGATTTCTACGACAAGCTCAAATCCGTGTCCAGGGGATACGCGTCTTTTGACTACGAATTCCTGGAGTACAGGCCCACGAACCTGGTCAGGGTGGACATCCTGGTAGCCGGGGAAAAGGTGGACGCCCTCTCCATGCTCATCCACAGGGACCGTGCGCACCAGAGGGCCCGGCGCGCGTGCGAAAGACTAAAGAAAGAAATACCGCGGCAACTGTTCAAAATCCCTATTCAGGGCGCTATCGGAGGGAAGATCATTTCCAGGGAGACGGTCTCAGCGTTACGAAAGGACGTGACCGCAAAATGCTACGGCGGTGACATCACGAGGAAAAAGAAGCTGCTGGAAAAACAGAAGGAAGGAAAGAAAAGGATGAAACAAGTGGGGAACGTGAGCATACCCCAATCCGCGTTCATGGCCGTGCTGAAAACAGATGATGATGAATGAGCCGGCGTGGCCAATGTATGGCTTCGGCAATTGGGTTCCGAACCCACAACTGTAGGACGCGCTTGAAGGGCGAGAATCAAGAAAACAGCCACCGCGCGGCCAGGCTGGCCACGACAATGACAAAAGCGGCGAGCAGCAGATAGGGTGCGGAATTTACCTCTTCATCAACTCTGGCGTCGTCGAGCCTCTCGGTGCATCCTTTAGTCCCCGTGCAAGATCCGCAATCCATTCCCATCAGCGTCCTCCTTTCTCTACCAACCCCTATATCTCTATTAATCATTATACCCTAAAAAGGGAACCTACGGAAACAGCAACCTGCCGCGCGCATGGCCTCCCCTGGCGGAATTGCTCACAATTCCATTGGATTAAACGGTGTATCCGTGGCGCTCAAAGGTGTCGGCCCAACGGCGTCGGACTTTGGCCCTGGTTTTCTCATCCAGATGAAACGCGTTCTTTTCATATCCTTCGATGGACTTAAGATAGTCGGATACGCGCTCCGAAAAAGCCTCGAACCCGGGAAGGCCCAGTGAATCGTACATGGCCTGTAGGGCGCCGGTCGGATTTCTTTCCAGGTCCTCAAATTCCATCTCGTGCAGACAACCCGATGGGATCAAGTGGCGATCCCTGTGGTAGAGGGCGAGAAGCTGCGTGTACTGGGACAGAATCGACTCATCAATGTCTTCGGGGGCCGGTATCTGTAGATGACTGTGAGTCCATGCATCGGTCGCCAGCTTGTGGCTGGACGCATAAACCATGTACGGATTACGCACGATGTACACAAATTGGGCCTTGGGAAACAGATCCAACAGGATGCGAATTCGGGCTGTGTGGGGAGGGGACTTGAGCACGAGCCTCTGTGGGGATGAAAGCGTCACCTTCTTCAGAAACAGAATCAAGGCCTCTTTCCAGTCTTCCAGGGCCATCGGCGGGATGAGGTCCGGGTCCAGTTCCGAGTATCCCCCGGTTTCCGTCACAGGGAAGAGTACTTTCATGTACGGTGAAACAGCGCTCAACGCGGAGACACCAAATTCATCCTCGTGTGGAGTGTGCGAAGCCAAAGCCATGTTGTCCATGGGCCTCGTGCTCGGGGCCACATGGTCGAAGATTCCGGCGGCCGGCCGAGTGAGAATGAAATGATGGGGAAAACAGGACTGAAACGTGCTGGG
>CAZGNL010000055.1:0-31595 GCA_964527475.1 uncultured Syntrophaceae bacterium | reverse complement strand
CCGATCCGGGGAAAACCGGGACCTGATACCAAGTAGGGGCGTATTGCAATACGCCGGGTCGGTCCCATCACGTCGTAAGGGCGTATTGCAATACGCCCCTACACCCCGGGGATATCAACGGATACCAAATCATTGAATCTCTCGCCAACCCCCCCCTCATCGCCGCTAGATATGCGGATTCCATGAGAATACCTGTTGACTTTTGACGTAGCAGTATGATACGTTTGGAACATCTCGATTTTAGTTTTGCGGCGTTCACGAAACCCTTGCACTTTTGGGCGTGACTTCGCGTCAATGATCGCAGGGCAAATGCCGCTAGTTTTCGGTTAAGGAGAATAAGGTATGGGAGGAGTGGCCTCTGCCAGGTCTTCATGTGGCCCGACATCCAGCGCGGTCGGTGATTCCTCCAAGTGTCGCGCCGGGACAGGGCTGGTCTCCGTATCAGTCATATTCCTTTTGCTGGTCGGTGTTTTTTTCAGTTTTACACTGACTTCCTGCCGGACAACCGTAGTAAACCTCCGTCAACAGAATGCCGCAATCGTTCTGAGAAATTTTCGTGTCAGGCCGCTGGCTGTTGCAAACAACGGCAACACAGAGCTTGCGCTGCACGATTGTATCCGTCTCGCCCTGGCCAACAGCCTCGATTTGCAGACAGCTCTCTGGGATGAGCGGGTCAAATGGGGAAAGGCCAAGAGCAGTCGGGTCCACATGCTCCCCAGTCTCAAAGGCGAATATGAGCTCGGCATGCGTGATCGCCCCGCGTGGAGCCGCAGCGACGCAATCAATCAGGAAGGTAGGTTTGAGGTTATCGGCCCTGGTCCCGGAACCGGTGTCACCAACTGGTCGACTTCTCGTGCAAGGGTCGCCAGGAAGTGGCAGGTCGAAATGAAGTGGTCGCCGATGGATGCGGCAATAGCTCGTTACAATTCCCGCGTCAAGGCGTATGAAGCCGGTTACTCGAGGTACCAACGGACCAGAGTGGCCCAAGAACTGCTGGGTGCGGTAGACGCGGCGTTCCATCGGCTATTGGCCCTGATGAGGTCGTTGCCCAAGGCGCGGGCCCTGGTGCAGAACCGCCGACAAATAGTGGCGGACTTGAAGAGCCTTGCTGAACGCGCGTTGGTTGAGAACAAGGAATACCTGGCCGAAAAAGACCTGCTGGCTGAGAACGAACAGGAACTTGCCGACATATACGCCGACATAGGAAGACAGCGCGAGATCCTGGCAGCCACCATGAACGTCAGTCCGGATACAACTATGCGGATTGCCGGCCGCTTGTTGCCCCTTCCTCCTCACAACCTTGACACGCGCGTGCTGGAGCCAATGGCCCTGGTCAACAGGCCCGAGGCGTACCAGGCCGACGTGGTCCACTTGAAATCCATCGATGAACACAAGCGGCAGCTGGTCAAGTTGCTCCCCAAGGCGGACGGCTTCATCGGATATTACCGTGATGAAAACAAGTTTCTGCTCAACAAGAATTGGATAGACGGAGGTCTGAAGGTAACCTGGGATCTCATCCAATTTACGGCAGACCTGTTGGAAAGTGCGGCAACCAGGGATAAGGTTGTACTGACCGACAGGGAAAGATCGCTGATCTCCATAGGTATTATTTCTGAGGTGAGGCTCAATACTCTCAAGGCGATTAAGGCCATGCACGAGTTCAGGAAAGCCTCGAAGCTGCGAGATCAGGCTCGAGAAAGGGTCCGGATCGCTCGCGATGTGGAAGATGTCAAACAGAGGAAAGCGTTGCGGGCGAGGATCGTCCAAATAGAACGACAGAAGGCGCAATGCCAATTGCTGGAGACTGAACTCGATCGTCTGACGGCCCTTGGAGAGGTTCGTGCAGCGCTTGCGGACCTGGATTCTACTGTCGGGTCCAACTACCCCATCGAAATGGCGAACGTGATTCCACCGAACCGCTCTCTCGTGTCAGCCTTGAGGAGGCCGATCGGCCTACTGAGGGGCGCGGGCCGGTTTGCCAGATCCTTCATACCGTGGTAGACTGAAGAGACTGACAGACCACACCTTCAGGGGGCTGACGCAATCGGTTGCGTCACGGCTGAACCAATTGAAGGGAATCCGAACACAGATCCAACATAATGAGGGAGACCAAACCCAGATTCAGACCGGACATCATGAGGCACTCGTACGACGAGAAACGGGGCGCCTATTCTATTGTCCTTGAGGACCCGGTCGCGAGCAAATTCTTCCGCATTTCCCCCTACGAATTTGAGCTCTTAAACATTCTCGACGGCACGTTGTCCGTCTCCGAAGCGGTGGAGAGACTTAAACTGCACGGACGCCACTTCACCGGGGACCATGCAACCAAGCTTGTGGAGCAATTCTCCAGGTCCGGCCTACTGCTTTCAACAGGATACGGCACTTCCAAGACCCAAACCGAATTGCGGAAAAACTTGGACACTGCCGCAAAGCACAGGTCCCTTTTCAAATTGTATTTCCTGTACATCCCTCTGATCAACCCGGACACCTTCCTTGATAAGACCGTGTGGCTCTGGCGGCTGGTGGTGAATCGTTTCACCGCGGCCTTTTTTCTTCTTTTCGTTCCCGGGGCCGGCTACCTTTTGTTCACGGGTATCGACCGTCTGGCGAGCCAATTCCTCTTCTTCTTCAATTTTGAGAATCTGCTGGTTCTGTGGATCGCTATTGCGTCGGCGAGACTGGTTCACGAGTTTTCCCACGCGTACACGGCCAAGAACTTGGGACTGCGTGTTCCCGAGATGGGAATAGCGCTTCTGCTCTTTTTCCCTTGCCTTTACTGCAATACAACTACAGCGTGGCAGCTGGCGGATCGTCGCAGCCGGATTTCAATTTCCGCTGCGGGAGTTCTGTCCGAACTGGTGGTTGCAGTCTTCTTTACTTATGTGTGGTACTTTTCCATGCCCGGATTGCTCAACTCGGTGGCCTTTTACCTTGTGGCAATCTCCGTTTTGTCGTCCATCTTGTTCAACGGCAATCCGCTGATGAAGTTCGACGGTTACTTCATTCTGATCGATTGGTTGAGGATGCCGAACCTCCAAACTAACGCGTTCAACCATTTGCGGTACCTGTTTTTCAATAGAGTCCTGGGAATTGAATCCGTGCAATCAAAGGCTGCGGCGGCCGGAAATCGTTCGCTTCTTGTGTCCTACGGGGTGTCGGCTTTCATTTACAGGTTTTTCTTGTACAGCGGTATCGTGATCGGGGTATATTTGAGATTCGACAAGACAGTGGGAGTGCTCTTGGGCCTGTTGGCGTTTTCACTGTTCGTTGTCAGACCAATTGCAAAGGGAGCGATCACGTTGATAAAACGGAGATCCGACATGCGCTGCCGACCCTACGGTCTGTTGGTGTTTGGGTTGATAGCCGCCGCGGCGGTCTTTTTGTTGGTAACTCCGTGGTCGAACAACTCGATCTACCCTTGCTATCTGGAATCCGCTCTAGTCAGGCAGATAGTTGTGCCGGCCGAGGCGCTGGTCAGCGAAGTGTTTGTGAGAAAGGGCGACAGGGTACACGCCGGCGAAACCGTTTTGAGACTCGACCCTGAGCGCTTGAACCATGATCTTGCCGACAAGGAGATGGAGCTGTCTCTGATCAAGAGACAGATCTCGATCATCGAAAACACCGGTGAAGACCTATCGAAATTGCATCTCCGGTATATCGAGCTTTCGCAAGCAACGGACGATATCAAACATACCAGAGATGACATCGCCAATCTGGAATGGAAGGCGCCGTTCGCGGGGGCGGTCACCGACCTTGTTCAGGACCTTCAGCCCGGGTTCAGTCCCGGAAAAGGGGCCGTAGTGGGCAAGCTGGCCTGCGAGACCAGGTGCGAGATCCTGGGTTTGGTCCCTGAGAACGATATCTCGCGCGTTTCACCAGGTGTACGGGTGGAAGTGTGGTTTCCCATCGGGAGCGGAAAATCCATTGGCCTCGCAGTCAGGGAAGTCAGCCCTTTCAACCGGACGGACCTTGAAGGATCGCCCTTTTCGAGCCGATTCGGGGGAGAAATCGCTACTGAGATTAAAGATCACGATCGCAAGGACTCGCCATTGGAAGCCTATTACCTTTGCAAGATGGATTTCCGCAACGTTGAACGCATACCATTGGGCATGACCGGGAGACTGGTAGTGAGTCAACCTCCCAGAAGCGCTCTTGAAAGAATCATTCAAGCGGTATACCGCACATTCCACAGGGAGATAATCTTCTAGGATACGACCCTGCGGCCGCCGGGATGAAAAAGTCATTGTGATTGAACGGCAACGGGACTGCACGCAATGGATACATTTGACCGACAAGTGAAGAGTATTGCCTCGCCGGAGGAAGCGACCCTGCCCGACAGATCCGACCCTGCCGGCGATCATGGCCGACAAGCGTTGGCCACCAGTCTGGAATTGGCAAAGAATGCGGTGCGAGCGAGGACTCTTGAAGAGTTGCAGTTCATTCTGGTCAATGACACCAGGGCCCTACTTCCATTCGACAGGTCAATATTGATTGTCCACCTGGACGGGGAATCCGCTCCGGCGGCCACCAACAATCAACCCAAACTTGAGCAAAAGGCGGATTTCGTGAAGAGGGTCAACACCCTTTCGCCCTTTCTCAAGCCACTTTATCGGGCATTGGTTTTGTTCGCCGGCAACCCGAAGACAGACGACATTCCGGAAGAATCAGCCGACAAATTGAGAGATTATCTGGCCTATTCCGGCTGCTCGTGTCTCATGATCATTCCACTATCAGTGTACGACCACACCGTCGGTCATTTGGTGCTCGAGTTCTTTGGCGACGTGGCTCCGGGCCAGGTGGAGACACTCGCCCTCATGAACACTGTTCCCTTTCTCTCTTCAGCGCTCGCCGAGAAGTGGGGGCTGGCAAAGAGCAGGCGGGCCCGTGAGGCATTTCTTAGATCCATAGCCGGTCGAAGCCCACAGGAAAAGCGCTTTGCCTTGTGGATGAAGATAGGAATGGCGGCGATCATACTGGCCGCAATTGTCTTGGTCCTATGGCTGCCGACTAATCTGAAATTGGGAGGAAACGCTGAAGTTGCTCCGGAATATGAGTATTTCGCGTTCGTGGAAACGGAAGGAATCATTGAGAAGGTATTTGCCAAGACCGGCGAGGTTGTGACAAAGGGCCGACTCGTTGCCGCGCTGGACCCCAAAGAAATCGACTATCGGATCAGGGAAGCCGAGCGATTGCGCGAAAGCTATGCAGCGGAAATGGAAATCCTTCGCAACATGGGGGCTGAGGATCCCGGCAAGCTGGCGGAGAGCCAACTCGTTGCAATCAAGGGCCAAAGAGCCAAGGTGAAGCTGGATTATCTCAAATGGCAGAGGCAATTTCTGGAAATCCGAGCCCCAGTGGACGGTACAATACTGACCGACAGGGTTGAAAGCCTGGTCGGAAAGAAGTTCAAGCCCGGGGAACCCTTTTGCAGCATCGCTCCGCATGATGTCCTGCTCACGGAGATATTGGTCAAGGAGAGCGACATCGGATTTGTGAACATAGGACAGGAGGCCCAGGTCTACTTCAATTTCGAGCCCAACAAGGGCCACCGGTTGACTGTGAAAGCAATCTCTCCCAAATCCGAAGCACTGGAGAGAGTGGGCTCTGTGTTCAGAGTGAAGGCCGAGTTCCTCGAACAACCCCCTCACCTCAAACCCGGCATGAAAGGCGTAGCGCACATCACCGCCCAGAAGGCCCGCTTGTGGTTCGTCCTCACGAGAAGGATCAGCACCAAGATCAATGAAATCCTACTTTACTTCTAGGAGCCCGGTTCATCCGCTGATTCTGAATTCCCGTTTCCCAAACAGAACAGGAACGCGCCAGGGTGGAATTGGTCAGGTGTGACACCAATAAATGCCGACGCCCTTGTCGGTCCCGGCCGTAAGGGCGCCGCATGCTGCGCCCTCTTGGATAGTCGGTTTGAGGCGAAACTCGCGGGATTCCCACCGCATCCATTTTCAGGTAAAACTGCCATGTCCAAGAAGGGCACGAACTCGTACCCGGAATACCGGGTAAATTTCCTGCCGTCCGCGCGACTTCCGCGACTTTTGGTCAAATCGTGCATCATTATTGGCAAGGGAGCTTCTGTCTCCGGAACACATAGATGCTTTGACAAACGGTCAATTGATATGGAGCCGTGCATTGAGCGAGTAGAGTTTGAGTTATTCAGAAAGTGAGGTCTCAAGCCATGACAATATTGCTGACTAAGGTCTTCTTTGCAGTCCTTGGCATCATGGCATGCCTGGCGGTGATCGTGAACGGGCAGCCCAGATACGAGAAATCTACGTTTGCCGGCGGGTGTTTCTGGTGCATGGAACCACCTTTTGAAAAGCTCGAAGGAGTCATAGACGTGGCAACGGGTTACACGGGCGGGAGCGGTGAGAATCCAACATACCAGAATTACGGCCAAAAAGGTCACATTGAAGCCATTGAGATAACGTATGATCCTTCAAGAATATCCTATCCCAAGCTTCTGGAAGTCTTTTGGCGGCAAATAGATCCCACGGATCCAGGAGGCCAGTTCGTTGATAGAGGACCGTACTATCGGACAGCCATCTTCCACCACAACGAAGAACAGAAGCGACTTGCGGAGAGATCAAAACAAGAACTGGGAAAATCCGGGAAATATCAAAAGCCTATTGTGACCGAGATCATCCCGGCCTCGACCTTCTATAGAGCCGAGGAGTACCACCAGGACTACCACAGCAAGAATCCCGTGCAGTACAAGTTATACCGATGGAAATCCGGCCGTGATCGGTATTTGGATAGGATATGGGGTGGAGACGCTAATGGGCCGGATCGGGCTGAAAGAGCAGGCCGTTACACTAAACTGAGCCGTGAAGGGATCAGGAAGAGACTGACGCGGCTACAATATGAGGTGACGCAAGAAAACGGGACCGAACCCGCGTTCAAGAATGAATACTGGAACAATAAGAGACCAGGCATCTATGTGGACATAGTCTCTGGAGAACCTCTTTTCAGTTCACTGGACAAGTTTGATTCCGGCACAGGGTGGCCGAGCTTCTCCGGACTGCTGGAACAGGGAAGCATAGTGGAAAAGCCCGATAGAGGCCTTTTGGTGACACGCACTGAAGTGAGGAGCAGAAACGCCGGCTCTCATCTTGGACACGTATTCAGCGACGGCCCCAAGCCGACCGGCCTGCGCTACTGCATTAATTCCGCAGCACTCCGTTTCGTGCCGAAGGAGGACCTGGAAAAGGAGGGCTACGGGCGGTACAAGAAGCTCTTCCAAGAATAGCGTTGAATCCCCGGTCAATTCTCTTGCCGAGCCAATGTCAGGCGGTCATACCAACTATCATCGCAAGAGAGCGACAACGAAGCATGGGAGTTGGTATGAGCATGTCCCACAAGTCTTGCCGCATGCCGGAGCTTGCGTCATTAGACTTTACTTCAAGCGCATGGTCCGTTAGAATTGAGTAAAGTGAAAAAGGTCGGGCGACTTGATGCATGCTAGACGCCCCCACGCCCCTACAAGGGCCTGCCGGGGTACCTTGGTTGTTTGCGAGAGGCTGTTGAAACTGAGAAAACAAATCTGGCGGAGAATAGGTATCTCCATGACAGGGGCTCTTTTGGTCCTTGGCGGGTGTGTTCTGCCATTCCCCGGACCCCATGAAGGGCGGGTGACCGACTCCCAAACCGGCAAACCCATTAGCGGGGCCAAAGTAGAGGCAGAGTGGTGGTGCCATGACAACCCTCTCCCGGACGGCCCCGGGAGTTTCTTTGTTCGGTCTTCCACCGTCACCGACGACCAGGGCCTGTTTCGGCTGGAAAAGGAGACTCGCCGCGGGGGTTTGTTCGGCGCTTCGTTCGCCTTGAAAATAAGCGCCGACGCATACATCCCCGCGGTTCTCATGGGTGACCGGTCGGGCAACCCTCTGCCCCCCTCCACGGCGGGTTACCCATTTCGTGAAACCGCCTCGTACGTGGAGTTTCCCACCAACTTGCACATCCAACTTGCTCCGGCCGCGCCCGTGTTGCTCAAGGCTATGAAATCCGGAAAACCCATGTATCAGAAGACGGCGAGAGAAAAGCTGACCAAACTCCTGGGTGTCGACTACAAATATAATGCCGACAAATGGGAGGCCGCAATTCTTTCGGGGGTGAAACAACCTGTAGGAGTAGTGAAGGATGACAAGTCTTCTGAGGACGCTGGTTGTCCTTGTCCGGACGCGGCTGATAGGTCCGGTCAGCCCAGAGAGATCCGCAGAAAGGTGCGTAGTCTGGTAAAGGCGGCAGCCCTGGGAGAGATGAATAAGGTCAAAGGGTTCTTGGATGATGGAATGGACCCTGGCTCCCAGAACTACGCTTGCCGAACAGCATTGATGAAAGCCGTTTCCAGTGGTCATCTGCAGATCGCTAAGCTCCTCTTGTCCAAAGGAGCGGATGTAAATGCCAGGGATGATAACTGTCGTACAGCACTATTCCGGGCTGCCTCACGGTACGATTCCTCTCTGATGCTGGAAACCCTCTTGTCCCACGGAGCCGAGGCTAATGCCAGGGATAAGGACGGCAAGACGCCTCTGATGTGCGCGGCGACATTTGGCCGAGCGGCCGCGGTGCAGATTCTGCTCTCCAACGGCGCCGAGGCAAGCTTGAAAGACAAAGACGATGAAACCGCATGGTTCAAGGCTGCCGTGGTAGACCGCAAGGACGTGATGGAACTTCTGGAATCGCACCGAACGAACCGGTGAAGGAGATGGTACCGGCGAGCTACCGGGCGTAGGTCCAATTTGCGAGCCGGTTGGTGTGGGCGCTTCGAGCAAGGTTTTGGGTTTATGCCTTGCACGGGGATGTCGAGGCATGGGAGGTCATATGATCCGAGAACACAAGCACCTGGGGCTGATGATACTTCTCTTCGGGCTTTTGCTCTTGCGTCCGGTGGTTCCGGATAGTCTGATGGACTTCATCTTCCTGGTGGCGCTGGTGGCCTGCGCGTGGCTGGTGAGCGCGGATCGCCCCGGAATTCAGCGAGTTTTGATGATTCTTGCAGTGCCGGTCATTGTGGGAATGACCGCGATAGCCTTTCTTGCCCCTGGCCTTGCGGGGATACTGACCCGTCCGATCGGGGTCTACCTCTCCTTGTCCATAGTAGCTCTCCTGGTTTTTTCCGGCTGCATAATTCTGTGGTCGCTGGTGAAAACGACGGAGATTACGGAAAACGAGATCTTCGGTTCCGTGAACCTCTATGTGATTGTGGGATTCATATGGGCATACATTTACGCTCTGGTGGAATTCTATCGCCCACTCTCATTCAACATAAACGCGGCGGAAGGTCAGACGGTGTCCAAACTGATCTACTTCAGTTTTGTCACACTCACCACCATGGGTTATGGCGACATAACGCCCCAAAGCGAGGCCGCGCAGATGTTGACTATCGTAGAGGCTATTGTGGGCCAGTGTTATGTTGCAGTTGTGGTGACTTATTTGTTGAGTGTCCACATTAGCCAAAAGATCAATGCCGACAGAGAAGAGGAATGATACCAAGTTGCGTTCAAAGCAGTACAGTGTAGAGGTGAGGGACCGAGTCTCAAAATCCCCCCTAACCCCCCTTTTTCAAAGGGGGGCAGGGGGGATTTTTCCCTTCCGGACTTGAGCCATATGTTCCCTCTTTGAAAGCGCATTCGCATGAAAGTCCCGTGGAAAAACCACCGCTTTGCGGGTCTACGTATGGGGTGGTTTGGAGGGCAATGCTGTTGACTTAAGAAAATGCCAACCAGTCCCCGTCGTCACCCCGGCGAAAGCCAGGGTCCAGTAGGTATTGAAAGACCTGGATTCCGGCTTTCGCCGGAATGACGGATAATGGTATCCGGATCAACAGTATACGGCTTAAGTCAACAGCATTGGGTTTGGAGGGGAGATGAGTCTCCCCTCCAAGGTCGTGCGCATCATGCGCTCTTGGAGTACCCTGTCCGAGGCGAAGCCCCGGACCAGTGAACAACGGAAAGGACTTTCATGTTTCGTTGCGCCTCTGTTTCTAGGCATGTATGTTGGTATGACAGGGACTATCATGCCGATACCCAATCGGTAATTACTGTTGGCAACGATTATATGCGGAACAATTCCCGTTGATTCGAGTCAAAGACAGCCCGGCCCATCAGCCTTCATCCAACACCTTCCGAACCATCCGGAGAATCTCCTTGGCGTCATACGGCTTACTGATGAATCCGACTGCTCCTGATCCAACCGCTTCCTTGGTTGGTCCATTAGCAGAGTGCCCGCTGGCGACAAGAACTTTTACCTTTGGATCAATCTTCAGGAGCCGCTCCAGGCACTCCCTGCCTCCCATCTTCGGCATAATCAGGTCCAGAATGACCAAAGAGATGTTCCCCTTTTCCTTGCGATAGACCTCCAAAGCCTTTTGTCCGTCCTCCACCGCCAAAACCTTATACCCGGCCGCTCCGAGCATCTCCCCTGTCAGGTCAAGTATCTGCTCTTCATCGTCCGCCAGCAGGATCGTCTCGGTTCCGAACGCGGGCATTTCCCTGGTCATCGTCATATCAGGTTCCGTCACGGCCCCCATCACCGGTAGGTACATCTTGAACGTACTCCCTGTCCCTGGTTCGCTGTAGCAAGCAATGTAACCACCGTGCGCCCGAACGATGCCGAAGACCATGGCAAGCCCCAGGCCGGTTCCTTCACCAACCCCCTTCGTCGTGTAGAATGGCTCGAAGATGCGATCCACTACTTCCTTTTCCATCCCGTGACCCGTGTCTGAGACCATCAAGAGAGCGTATTCACCGGGTTCGGCCTCCAAGTGAGTCCTAATGTATTGGTCATCAAGGGTTACGTTCCTGGTTTCAATGGTGAGGCGCCCACCTTCAGGCATGGCATGTTGAGCGTTGACGGCCAGATTCAGCAGAACATGTTCTATCTGTTGCGGATCTGCGTTGACGGTTCTTAGATCATCAGCAAGGAGGATCTCGATCTCGATCATTCTCGGAATGGTTCGTTGCAGCAGCCTGAGGACCCGCCGCACTTCACGATTAAGGTCAATGGGGCGAAGCTCCGGCTCCACCTTTGTGCCGAACATCAGAAGTCGCCTGACTAAATCCGCTCCGTCGTGGGCTGCCCGGCGTATTGACAGAAGTCCATTACGATAGGAGTCTTCCTTGTCTTTGTCCATAAGGAGCATGTCAGTATGACCCAACACAATCTGGAGCAGATTGTTGAAGTCATGGGCAACACCGCCGGCAAGAGTCCCGATGGCCTCCATCTTCTGAGCTTGTCGGAGCTGCTTCTCCAGGCCTTTCTTCTCGGTGACGTCCTCTATTACTCCCAGGCACCCGTGAACATCTTTTGCAAGGTCGTGCATCGGCGTCAGGATTACTCTGAAATACGAGGTCTTGCCCCATTTACTGGTGTAAGGTGTTTCGATCTCGACATTCCGCCCTTCTTCCATGCAACGCTTGAAGGCATCTGAGATTCCGGACTCCACAAGGGGTGGGAAAGTATACATGTTAATGGATTTCGTGGCTTCAGCGGATGGAGAGCCGAGAATTTCCAACAGACTTGGATTGACTTCAATAATCCGACCTTCCCTGTCAACGAAGATAATCCCTATCGGAGCATGCACAACGAGTGAGTGGTACTTCTTCTCACTCTCCTGCAGCGCCTCCTGCGCTCGTTTGCGCTTGGTGATGTCACGAAAAGTCCCGTGAAAACCGCAGACCCGGCCGTCAGCATCTCTTTCCAGGAATATGGAGACCACGGCCGCTCTTTTGGTCCGGTCCTTTCTAGTAATCTCGTAATCGAACCCCGGGTCGGCCTCGCCTGTGAGGTACACGTTGTTGAATGCCTCATAAGCCCGTTCCGCGTTATGTTCGTCTACGAGGGCTCGGTAGTCCATGCCCACCAATTCTTTTCTGGAATAGCCCATAATCTCGCATATAGATTCATTGATGAAACTTATCTTCCCGAGAAGATCAAGCTCATAATACCCGTCTGTGATGGTCTCCAAGATGGTCCGGTGTTTCTCTTCTGATCTGCGAAGCTCTTCCTTGGCCTGTTTGAGTTCCCTGATTTCCCCTCTTAGTTGCTCGGTTGTCTTGAGTGTCTCTTCCTGATGTTTTTGCTTTACGAGAAGCTGTTTCCTTTCAGCGGTCAGATCTTCAACGAGAACTAGAATGAACCTCTCTTTACCCATTCTGATGGATCGAAAGGTCATGCGACCCCAAATTCGGCCCTGCCCAATCGCCAATGTGCCTTCAATAGAGCGCGTCTTTCCGGTTGAAAAAACCTCTTTCATTAGTGACTTGACTTCCTTGGCAGTGTTGGGATGGGGGAAGAGGTTGGAGAAACGAGTATCTTGAATTCGCTGGTACTCCGGACTGATCTTTCCACAGGCCTCGTTCACAACGATTACGCGATCGGATCGGTCAATCAATAGCGCAGGCATTGGTAGTGCCTGAACCAGTTTGCCGAACGTTGTCGCCCATATGTCTCCTCTGATGTCGAAGCTGCCTGAGGAGGTAACATCATTGCTGAACTGGCTGCCCGGGTCTATTGCTTCGGTGGGGTCGTTTCCCGGCTGCAGCGTCTCCGGCAAGTTTTCTTGCTCGTTAGGAAGAGGAGGGCCCGGTGTCTCCTTCTCAGTCATGACAATTCCTTTTGAGAAACTACGGGAAATCTCGCTCCGGGCGATAAGGGTGTCAGATACTGCAAGGAGTGCGTTGCTGACCTCAATGCGGCAACGAACGCTTCTCCACAACTTGCCTGATCACTTCCAGCAGCCTCTCCACATCAACCGGCTTCTCAACGACGGCATCCACGCCGCCCTTGGCCATCTTCTCTTCTTCACCCGATTGATCCCCCCACCCGGTGAGCATTATGAACGGAACCTTTGAGACACCCCTCTCCTCACAGAAATGCTTCATCGCCTTCCCAACCTGCCATCCGTTCATCTCAGGCATCCCGAGGTCACAGATCACGAGATCAACGGGATTCTCCTTGAGAATTCTGAGCCCTTCTTCCCCGGACAGGGCCCCAAAGACCACATGCTGATACATCTCAAGTCCGGTGCGGAGCATCTCAACCGTGGCCTCCATGTTATCTATCGCAAGAATCGTGAGTGGCTTCACGGCAGCCGGTTCCTCGCGAACCTCCACCGGCCCCGGCAACTCTTGTGCGAGGGGCAGCCTGACGGTGAAAGTGGATCCTTCGTCTTCAGCGCTTTCCACGGCGATTTCTCCACCATGAGCATCGACGATCTGCTGACTGGTGGCGAGTCCCAGCCCTGTCCCAATGTCAAGTTTGGTCGTAAAGAAAGGTGTGAACAATCGGTTGAGGTCCTTTTCAGGAATTCCGACGCCGGTATCCCGAATCGTCAGAATCACCCGATCGTCTTCAACGGAGGTGGCGACTGTTATTATTCCTCCCCCACTTACAGCCTCTGCCGCGTTCTTGATGAGGTTGACCAATACCTGGAAAAGCTGATTCCTGTCACCTCTGACCAAGCAGTCGTCCTCCAGGTCCTTGTTCAAGTTTACGCTGACTCCTCTTTTCTCCGGGTTGGTCTTCCACCACGCGGTTGTCATTTCCACAGACTGCCCGACAACATCAGACAGATCGAAGACTTCCGGTTCCCCGACCTTTGTGTCGGTATCGCCTCCAGCAAAACTATTGAGACGTCGTACGACCTCAGCTCCGAACCGGGAACTCTCGATGATCTCTTCCAGTTGATGCCCCATATTGGAGAAGTCACCCGATTGGAGTTGTAGCTGGGCTAAACTCGCGTTTCCAAGCACTATCTGAAGAAGGTTGTTGAAGTTGTGGGCCACACCGGAAGCGAGGTCGGCAACCGCCTTGTATCTCTCCGTTTGAACGAGGAGGGTCTCCGCCTTCTTTCGGTCGGTGACGTCATGGTGTATAACAATATTATGAGAAATGTTGCCGCCTTCGTCCAGCAAGATGGCTCCCCTGAGTTGGACGTCCAGGAGATCGCCACTCTTGGTGAATCTCTTTGACTCCATCAGGCGGCTTTCTCCACGAAAGAGCCGCTCCAAACCCTCACGGGTCTTTTGGGTTTCCTCGGCAGGCACGAAATCTATTTTCCGGCCGAGAATTTCCTCCGGGTTCCAGCCGTAAGTCTTCGTGAAGGCATCATTGATATAAGTGGCTTTGCCATCTCGGTCGTACACGACCACAGGATCAGGGATGGCTCCCAGCAAAGCGCGATACCATTTGCGGCTCTCCTTGAGCGCCTCCTCCGTCCTGGCATTGTGAAGTGCTATGGCGGCGAATTCCGAAAAAGCCTCGGCTAGTTGAGCGTCTCTCTCGTTGACCCCCCCCGGTTTGTTGGCCAAACCCATTAATCCTACTGTCTTGCCCCCTATCTTCAGCGGAGCAAACAGGACGTTATTGAGTCTTGAGTGACCTGCCGGCATGAATTTCATCCACTTGCTGTTCGAGAAGTCATTGTCATAGACGGGTCGGCCGGTACGGTAGGCCACACCACGTATGCCGCGGATGGGCATGGGTAGTGAAGGATCGACAGTGCAATCGAGTCCCCCTGACTCAAGAAAGACTATTTCATTCTCAGTCTTGTCCTCGCTGAGAAGGCCGACGTACCCGCCGGTTGCTCCTATCGCCTTCCTGCACAGGTCGAATGTCTCCCGGCAAGCCGTTTCAAAGTCCTTACGCTTCAGAACAGCCTTGGAGCCTTCCAGCAAAGCCTGAGTCTCCACGTTGGTCTGTTGTAACCGGGCAAGTGTGTTCTTGAGGGCCTCGTCAGCCCGCTTCCGCTCAGTAATCTCGGAGGCGATTTGGAGTCGTACGAGGCGACCATCAGTCCACCGAATGGCTCGGTCACGGAGTTCCCACCAACCACCGGCTGTACGGTTCTCAGTCTCCCATACATGAAGTCCGGTCGGCTCGCCTCTGTCGTCAATGAGTCTGTCATTGGAGCAGAACTCACACGGGCTGGATTGACCATGATAAACGCTCTTCCAGCAGGTCCTCCCCTCCACGTCCCCGAAGAGGTCTCTCATGCGCTGATTGATGAAGAGAATCTCATAGGTGTCCATGTCCGCTACGTATACGGCTGCATCCAGGCTGTCCATCACTGTCTTGAATCTCTCATGAGATTCCTGCTGTGCCTCCTCTGCCTTCTTACGGTCGGTGATGTCTCTCGCAATCGACTGGAACCCGACAACTCTTTCGCCCTCCATCAACATCAGCGAATTCTGCCCGATCCAGATGGTTTCTCCCCTCTTCGTTACAATAGGGAACTCATAATAGGCCTCCGGTATTCTGTCGGCGAATTGAGATGCGAAAGATTTCCCGGCTTCTTCTCGGTATTCAGGATGAATCAATTCAAGAAAATGTTTTCCTATGAGTTCTTCCTCCGAATACCCGGTTCTCAGTACGGTAACCGGATTGACCAAGACAAAGAAACCTTGTACGTCTGTCTTGTGTACGGAGTCGTTGGCATTGTCCACTATCTGACGGTATCGTGTTTCGCTTTCCCTCAGTCGTTTCTCCATCTGGTGCTTGTACAGAGCCGTCTCTATGGTTCCCCGCATTTCAAACGGGGAGACGGGCTTGCCCAAATACCCATAAGGCTCGGTCTTCTTGGCTCTTTCCAGGATCCCCTTCTCCCCGTACCCGGTCAAATACACTACCGGAATATCAAACCGAGAACGTATCCGGTCGGCAGCCTCTATCCCATCCGTCTTGCCTGCCAGATTGATGTCCATGATTACCAGATCAGGCTTTGACTCCTCGGCCATTCGGACGCAGGCCTCCCCGGAGGTCACGGTTCCGACCACCTCATATTCTAGATTCTTGAGCGACCGACTCAGTGTCATCGCGCTAACCGGTTCATCTTCGACAATCAGAATTCGTGCTTCCGTCATCTCTCACCAGCCTCTCAGTCCGGCTTCACTTCCCTGAACTTGACCTGAATTTCCGTGAGATCGTCTCTCCGAATCCAATCTAGCCATTTATTTCATTCGCATAGACATTTACCAAATCCCGGCCCTCAGAAGGTCTATTCGACTCCGAACTGCTAACGACTCGTCCCGCATGACGACCCGACGGTGGCAATTGGCGCGATTGAGCCTGTTTGTCGGCTCTGTTGCGCTCTTTGAGCATACCTCGTCCCGTTCACTTCGGTCAAGTTCAATTGTGATAGGCGTGGAAGCGTTCACTTGCGAGGGGAAGATACACTGCCCTGGATCCGCGGTTCGCCGGAGTGTCCGAGATCTGGTGGAATGTCTTGCGTCTTTTTACCTGAAAATAGATGAGTCGGGATGACCCTGACGCTTCGCCCTGCACCGACTATCCAAGAGGGCGCCGCACCCTGCGTCATATCGCTTTGTACAGCGCTTGATCAGGCTCGACTGCAGGTCATGTAGTTTCAGTACGATCTGCCGGATGGGACTTGGTTCGATCCACTTCGGGCGGTCCGCGGAAGATCACATGGACTGCCCCTGCCACAACGAGCCCCATCAGTGCGAAGTTCAGCGACTGCAAAATACGTCCCATAATCAGCAAGACCAGAAACGCCCCAAAACCGGACAGAACCAGCGCATAGAACGATGCGGGGCCATCACCTTCCGACTTCATGAGAAGCTTGCCGAACTCCATCATCAGAGCGCCGACCACAGCTCCGATCAGAAGTTGTCCCAGCCAATTGAGCTTTCCTATCCACGGTCGCAGGGAATCGACTGCGTTGGGGTCCACTGTGAACAAGAAAACCAGTATCACCCACGGCAGTACCGCGCCGGTAACCCTTCGGATTTTGCCCAGCCTGTCAGAAGCAGCCGACACGAGCATTCGGAGCATGTCACCTATGACCACAAAAATCCCCACGACCACCAGGGGATACAACAAGTAAGGGAAAGCCCAGTTCAGTATGCCTCTCAATGTCTCCATTCGATCGCACCTTTCTTTGCTTCTTTCACGTGAATTGATACCGCTTCGCCATTTAACGAGCAAAATCTCGGGGCCTACGATGGGGGATGCTCGAAGGGGGAGATGGTCTCACCCTTCGAGCATCCATGTCCGAGGCGAACCCCGGACCACTGAACAACGGAAAGCACTTTCATAAATCGTTGTCGCTCTTGCCATGATAGTTCGTATGAGAAGCCCGCTGAGGTCACTGTCTTGCCTTTGTGTCATTGCCGGACGTTGCCGTTTGCAGGAAGCGTTCTCCAGCGTGGCGTCCATTGCTCATCATTTCTTCTAACAGGTCCTTTGGCCAAGTGCAATATGCGCAGCAGGTAACCATCAGTTTCGGGGGGGCGTCGAAGGCAAGGGCAGACACATAGAGCCTGCCCCGGACTCCGATCCGGGGTCTGCCCCTACGTCTCGGCCCAGACCCGTCATGGGGCACAGTGTGCGGCGCGCACCTGTGTGTGCGCCCTCTTACCATCCGCTAGACTCGAGAAAGTGGTCGTTGCCGTCTGCCCCCGAATGGCTGAAGGATTGCCGTTGCGCGGTAACCATTCAGTTTTGACGTGTGTGATACTGCATCGCCATTTAACGAGCAAAATCTCGGGGCCTACGATGGGGGATGCTCGAAGGGGGAGCTACTGGGCGTAGGGCGAATTTTCGAGCCGGTTGGTGTGGGACTTCATTTGTGGTCCGTAGCGGCCCGCGGGGCGTGGGTGCTTCGAGAAGGGTTTTGGGTTTATGCTTTGCACGGGGACACGGGGATATCGAGGCATGGACTTCTTAAGCTATAGTCTTCCGCATCGAACTGCGCGCCGAAGATGTCACCCTCCTCCAGCCCCTCCCGTCAAGGGAGGGGAGTCCTTTTCCCTCTCCCCTGGCGGGAGAGGGTTAGGGTGAGGGGGAACTCCCAATGAAGTTGCATTCGCGCAGAACTGAGTGCGGAAGACTATAACGCCTATGCCCGACATACCCCGGTGCGGAAGGCTCCCGTGAATCAAGGATGTTCATGTGGTTTGGGCCTTGACGTTGCCTGGACATGTCCAGGCCTGTGGTCGGAGGCGGGCCACCGGAAACTTTTCGCTTGACCGGCGGGAGTGCAGTGAGGTAGGCTCAACAACAGCGCAGGACGGGCTTTCTGCGCAACGGCAGGACGGCCTTGCCTCTGTCTGGTCTCCCGCCAGGAGCGCCAGGGCAACCTCTTCGGGTTCGGGGTAACCATCCTGCGTTGCGTTATCGTCCGAAGACCCCCAAACGACAAGACCGCGGCATAATTCCGGTCTAAATAGGTTGTCTGACATGCCCAGTGGCGAAGGAAATCCTATGGCAGGAAACGACAACATAGAAGATCAGTCCGACGCGCTTCAAGAGCAAACAGTCTCCCCGAGCGAAGAGTTCAAGCAGGAATTCGTGGAAGAAGCGGTCAGGGACTCCATCCGATGGATTGTCTGGTACCTGCGTCGTCTCGTGCAAGCGGACGAGATGTTTAATAAGGAGCTGTACAAAAAGTATTCCGTCAGCCAGCCGCAGCTTACCTGTCTTCTGGCCCTCCACGAGTACGGTCCGCTCCCAACCTCCAAACTGGCCAAGTACATGATGGTTAAACCGAGCACCGCGACAGGTATCGTGGACAGGCTCGAGGAAAAGGGCCTGGTCATCCGCCAGAGGAGCGTGCTCGACAGACGGGTGGTCAGCGTCGATCTGACCGATGCGGGAAAGGCTCTGGCTGAGGAGGCCCCGCTTCCCATACCGGGTCGCATGGTCGACGGCCTCAACAGGCTTGCGGTGGAAGAAACCAAGAACATCGTGAAGAGTCTGGCCACTCTCGTTGCAATGCTGGATGACCAGCCTACCTAAGTATCCGGTTTTCAGAACAATCCCTCCTGATTAATCATCCCTCGAAAAAAAAGACGGAGCTCCGGGGTTGACACGCCGGATCATTCTGCTAAAATAGTTTGAGGTCAATTCTTTTCACGCGGGATCATTCTAATAGAAAACGCACGGAAGGCTCAGGGAGGCGCAATTGCTTAAACTACCGCTTGTTTCAAAACAGACTTACTTGTCTGTTCGGACGAGAGTGCTCAACTTCAGGCCGGAATTCCCTCTGGACGACGTTCTAAGGTTGATGGGGGGGGGGCCTGAGAGGAAAGGCACAAGAGTGACGAACAGAAAGGTCGAGAAATGGATTCGGCGGTTGAGTTCGTTCGTCAGCCCTCGAATCGTCTTTTCCGTGCGCTCGGTTCGGTCGGTCGACCGAAAGGGGATTCAGCTCTCCGACGGAATGTACCTGCGAAGCGGGAAGCTGGGCCGGGCCTTGTGCTCGTCTGAGCAACTGGTGTGCTTTGTAGGCACCCTGGGCGGAGAAATCGATGACCATGTCTCTCGCTTGACTGAGAGAGGCCGATTGTCGGAAGCTTACGTCGTGGATGCGCTGGGATCCGCGTGCGTCGAGAATACGGTGGAGCGTTTTCAAGCGGCCATGGATGAGCAAGTCCGTGAACTCGGCCTTGCCACGACAGTGCGCTTTTCCCCGGGCTACTGTGATTGGTCGCTTCGTGAACAGATGACGCTCTTTAGAATGGTGGATAACAAGGCAATCGGGGTCTCGCTCTCTCCTTCCGCGTTGATGAATCCCCGGAAATCCGTCTCCGGTGTTTTCGGGCTTGGCGCGGATGTGTCTGCATCACGTGTCCGTTCAAATCCCTGTCTCATCTGCGAAAAACGCGACTGTTTTTCCCGCAGAGTCGCGATCCCGCGGCAATCCCACTGAGATCATATCTTTAGCGAGGACTGGACCTATGGATGACAGGACAAGTCATGACCGCGCGCGTTACAAGCCGTTGAGCACAGAGGATGTACACGCGATTCACGACACGGTATTGCGAGTCTTCTCCGAAGTCGGCTTTCAGGCCAACCTTTCGGAGGCCCGAGATCTTTTCAAGGCCGCGGGTGCGGACGTTGACGAGTCGACGGCCACGGTGAAACTCTCACCGGATCTGGTCATGGAATTGACTCAAAGGGCGCCGGATACGGTCACGCTGTGCGGTCGAGACCCGGACGGAAGATTCGATTGCGAAATTTCGGGGACTAAGGTTTTCACCGGTACGGGGGGCACAGCCCTGAAAGTCCAGGAGCCGGGTGAGACGGAACCGAGACCTTCAAGGCTTGCCGACGTGATGAACATGGCCCGTCTTGTCGACCGTCTGGACAACATCCATGTCTATATGCTCAACGTCTACCCCCACGAGCTGCCGGAGTCCCGGGTTGATGTGAATCGTTTCGCGGCGGGGCTCAACCACACTTCGAAGCATGTCATGGGAGGGGTCTATACGGTCGAGGGAGTTCGGAACGTCGTCAAGATGGCCGAGATCATTGCCGGTTCACCGGAGAAGCTGCGCGAACGTCCGATCGTCTCCATGGTTACCTGCGTGATCAGCCCGTTCAAGCTCGATGAGAAGTACAGTAGACTCGCGGTGGAGGCCGCGCTAAGCGGAGTGCCCGTGGTAGTCCCTTCCGAGCCCTTGTGCGGGGCAACCTCACCGGTGACCCTCGCTGCGAACCTGGTAGTCTGGGCCGTTGACACCCTTGCCGGAGTCATGCTCACCCAGCTCGTGCGCCCCGGCACTCCGGTGATGACCGGCTGTGTCGCGTCCATAACGGACATGAGAGATCTGAAGTATCTTTCCGGAGCCGTGGAAATGGGGCTGTTGAATGCGAGCGCGGCTCAGCTTGCTCAATTCTACCGGCTCCCCATTTACACCACAGCGGGCATGTCCGATTCCAAGGTGAACGACGCGCAGGCAGGATACGAGTCGGCAATGACAAGCGTGATGGTGGCCCTGGCCGGGGGCAATTTCATTCACGACGCGGCGGGCTTCCTGGAATTCTGCACGACCGCGTCCTACGACAAACTCATTATCGACAACGACATCCTGGGGATGGCCATGCGAGCGGTGGAGGGCATTCGTGTGAATGAGAAGACGCTCGCATTCGATGTGCTCAAGGAGGCCGGGCCCGGCGGGCATTTTGTTTCCCACAGGCACACACGCAGGTTTATGCGATCCGAGCTTTGGACTCCCACTCTCAGCGACCGGGAGAACCGAGACCGGTGGACGGAGGACGGATCTGCAGATGCCTGGACCAGGGCTACTCAAAAGGCCAAAGAGATACTGGACGTTCCCGCGAAATCGGTCATCCCGGCCGACGCCATCGCGCGGATCACGGCCGAAATTCCGGGAATAGATCCCTCCATCCTTCACCTGTCATGAGGGTACACGTGATATGCTGATTATCGGAGAAAAGATCAACGCCACGCTGCGGTGCGTGAAGCCGATCATTGAAAACCGGGACCGGCCCGGGATGCTTGAATTTGCACGCCAACAGGCGAAAGCGGGCGCGGACTACATTGACGTGAACGTGGCCACGGGCCTGGGATCACAGCAGGATGAAGTGGAAGCCATGGCCTGGGCGGTGGAGACGATCGTCAAGGAGCTTGATGCGCCCATTTGCATAGACAGCGCGGATTCGGCTGTTTTGGAAGCGGGTCTCAAGGCCAAGGGAGACCGAAGGGCCCTGGTCAACTCGGCCAAGGCGGAACAGGGATCGCTGGAAGATGTGGTGGGTCTGGCAAAACGTTTCGAGACCCCGCTCATCGGGCTTGCCATGGATGAAAAGGGCATCCCGCCGACTACGGAAGGGCGTCTGAGCGCGTGCGCACAGATAGCGGCCGCGTGTGAGGCTGCTTCACTTCCCATGGAGATGATCTACTTCGATCCGCTGGCCTTACCGATCAGCACCGATATTACCCAGGGGCTCGTGACGCTTGAGACGATTCGTCAAATCAAGGAGCAATTCCCCGGGGCAAGGACAGTACTTGGATTGTCCAACATCTCATTCGGCCTACCCAAACGGGGCCGCGTCAATTGCGCTTTCCTCCAGATGGCCGCGCTTGCGGGACTCGACGCGGCAATTGCCGATCCCCTGGACCACGACCTGATGCTTGCCTTGAAGACGGCAAACGTGCTCCTGGGGCGAGACCGCCATTGCAGAAAATACATGAGGGCCTTCAGGACGTGAGAGGGTGAGGGCGGATCCGACCCGTTCGGATGCGCACCGGTATCAGGAGTTATACGTGAGCGATATATTTCGAGAGAGTATCGTCGTAAAACCTTACGAGAGATTGGATGAACCGCAGATACGGGCTCTGGATCGAGCATCGATGGAGATCCTCGCAGATCCGGGTATCTGGTGTTTCAATGAGCGGGCGGCAAAGCTCTATGGGCAACACGGAGCCGACGTCTCGGAAGAAGCCGAATCCACCGTGGCCTGCTGGCGAATCCGCCTTCCCCGGGGGCTCGTGAGAGAGGCTATTGCGAAAGCTCCGTCGAGGATAATTCTCGGGGCACGAAATCCCGAGAACCGACTGGTTTTGGATGCGGACATTCCGAGGATCTACTTCGGAACCGGATCGGAAACCAATATATGGCTCGAGACGGATATCGAGGAATACCAAAGTGTCTCCTCTCCGGATAAGAAGGCCATGATCCCGGTCCACCATGAACGTCGGGGGGATTCCGAGCTGCTGGCCAGGGCCGCGCACATCTGCGACAGGCTGGAGCACCTCGATTTTTTTATCCGCCCCGTCAATGTCCAGGATGATGAAATCACCCCTGAGACGCACGATGTGAACAAGTTCTTCGCAAGCCTCAACAATATCACCAAGCACGTCCAGGCCGGTCTGACGCATATCGACAGCCTCGAGCACGTGGTGCGCATGGCTGAGATCATTGCAGGCGGGGCTGAGGAGCTGATCGCCAACCCGATCATTTCCTTTATCGCGTGTGTCTTCAAGTCACCCTTGCAGTTGGTCGATGACACCACGGAAAAGGTCTTTTCCATCGTAGAGGCCGGACTCCCCCTGGTGATATCATCTTCTCCTCAGGGCGGTTCCACCGCTCCCATCGAGGAAGCGGGAATGGTGGCCCAGATCAACGCGGAGGTTATCGCGGGGATTGCTCTGACCCAGTTGATCCGGGAAGGGGCCCCTGTACTCTACGGCAGTGTGCCGGTTCGCGCACGCATGGACGATCTCCACGATCTGTACGGGTGCCCGGAGTTCAACCAGTACAACATCGACTGCGTGCAGATGGCCCGTCATTACCGACTGCCCTGCTATTCGACCGCCGGCGCGGGAGACGCAAAGGTCCCCGGAATGCAGGCCGCGTTTGAGAAGCTCCTAACCCACCTGTACGTGGCCATGAGCGGCGCGCAGTACATCCACTACGCATTCGGGCTCCTGGACCGGACCAATATCTTTTCTCCGTTGCAGGCCGTGCTCGACGACGAACAAATCGGAAAGATCAAGCACTGCCTGAGAGAGCCCAAGGTGCGCCGGGATTCCCTCGATGATTCCCTCAAGACGATACGCAAGGTGATGGCATCCAAGCACCGGCTTTTCGCCCGGCACGCGCGCAAGGCCATCCATGCCGGTGATGTGTCCGATCCATATCGGTTCGAGAGTAAGGACGGTCAGGACCGGGTGGTGGAAAAGGCTCTGCAAAGGCTTCAGGAAATCGAGGCTGAACCCCGCTGCCATCTTGACGCCGAGACCGTGGACCGGATCTTCGAAGAGATTCCGGGCATTTTGACTCGCCTGCGGCAGTCCGCTCCATGAGAGCGGTAAACCGCAGAGCACGAGAATACAAGAACAGGGACATGAGACATGAATGAGAATGAATTCACGGAGAAGATAGCGTTCAACGTCATCCAAGGGCGTGTGGAGGCTGAAGACGAAGGCATAGAGGAAGCTCTGGAAGGACAGCCCGGGGTAACCGAACTTGTGGAACAGGCCATAGAGCAAGGAATCGACCCGAAGAAGATCGTGCTGGAAGCCCTCAGCGGTCCTATGGAGATCGTCGGGCAGAAATACGAGTCGGGAGAGTATCTCATCCCGGATATGCTTGCGTCCGCGGAGTGTGTGGGTGCGGCAATGGACCTTTTGGCGCCCTATCTGATCGGCGCGGGAGTTGAATCCAAAGGCACATTTGTTGTCGCGACGGTTTTAGGAGACCTTCACGACATCGGCAAGAATATCGTCACTATTATGCTCAAGGGCGCGGGGTATGAAGTGATCGATCTGGGCAACAACGTGCCCACGGAGAAGATCGTACAAGCGGTGAAAGAATCCGGAGCCCCCTTTCTCGGATTGTCCGCGTTGCTTACAACGACCATGCGCGTTATGGGAGAGGTTGTTGACGCCCTGGACAATGCCGGAATAAGGGATCAGGTGAAGGTCCTCATCGGAGGCGCTCCCACTTCTGGGAAGTTCGCGGAAGAGATCGGAGCGGACGCACACTGCACGGACGCGTTTTCAGCAATCGACATTCTGAAACAGTTGCGGACCGCCTGATGTGTTGGAATTAGACAATGGCTGAAAAAGAAGCATATTTCCAGGCCGCTCGCACGGGAATGTACGAAAAGCCCAAGGGGTTCCTGGGGAAGTACGACAATGTGCGGCGGTTCTGGGAAGACCAGGTGACGGTACGGTTCCTGGCAACCGCGTTCCGCGATCCGGTCACAATCGGAAGAGGCCCCAAAGAACGGGTGCGTATTCTTGACCTTGGCTGCGGCAGCGGAGACGGACTGGAACTGCTGACCCGCGTACCCCTGGCCCAGGATGCGATGTCACGAGTTTGCGGGACCGCGTTGCCCCTGGATCTGATCGAGGACTATGTTGGGCTGGACCTCAATGAAGACCTCATCCGTCAGGCCGAAGCATGTCATGGCGCCAATTCCGCGGCCCGGTTCATTCAAGGGGATCTGTCCCGTGGTCTGCCTGCGACGGTGAAGAGCATGTCCCCCTTCGACATCTACTTCGCGGGGTATGGCACGCTGTCGCACTTCCATGACGATCAAGCGAGTAGGATCATTGCGGATATCGCAGAACACGTACCGGACCGAGCGATCTTTGTCGGCGACTGGCTTGGGCGGCATTCGTACGAGTGGCAGGAATTGTGGCCCAACCCGCTCGATAAAGAGTACTTCATGGATTACCGTATCTCGTACATCTATCCGGAAGAAGAGCGTGACCGCGTTGAAATATCATCCTTCCCCCTGCGTCTGATGACTCGGGACGAGATCTTGGCGGTAGTCGCTGCCGCGGCCTCTTTGTCAGGAGCCGAAATCGTGCCTTTGGCCTTCTTTGATCGCTCGATCTTCGTGGGACGCCACATGGATACGGGTGATTACAACCGGCACTGCCCCAAGCTCAGGCAGGCGGTGAACTCTCTCTTCGAATACAACCGTCGCACTCATCTGGATTCGTTGATTGTGGATTACGTGCCGCTTGAGGGATTCGACGAACTCAACAGCTTCTTCAAATCCTTTTTCGGGGCGACCAACAGCCTGGTTGATCACACGAAATCTCTTCTGGAGTCCATGGACGGCCGCGGGGTTCCGGACAGGGCCTCGTCCGGATCGTCACAGGACTCCTCGGATGCGCTCGAAGAGGCGAAGCTCGCGATGGATCGACTCGCGGACAGCGTTCGATCTGTTCAATGGTGCGACGTTCGAGCCAACTTCATTGAGCCCATGCTCTGTTACTGCCTGCGTAAACTCGAGATGGAACTTCAACCGGGTTCAGGCGTGGGGCACGGGTTGGTGGGGGTGTTCGAAATTCGCAGGTAACAGCTCTCGCCTCAATATTCCGTGATGGAGAGAGTCCCTCGGCAAGGTTGAATACAGGGAGGTTGATATGGGCGGTTTTGCCTTTGGATTCGGATCACCTGACGATCAGATCGTCCAGCGTATGCTCGATAAGATTGCCCACCGAGGCCCCGATGCGCGAGGCACGTTCAAGTCGGGACGGGCATGCATGGCTCAGAACTATATGAAAGCCGATGTGGGCTCCGACAGGATCGACATGAGCATTCCCGTGGTCGGCTCATCGTCGGAGGGCCTGAGGATCTGCTACGACGGCCAAATAGGGAACCTGGATGGTTTGGCCACTGGAAGTGGGGTCGAGGCCGGCCCGCACCGTGAGGAGAGATTTCTCCTGAAACTCCATGAGACCCAAGGTGCAGACTTTCTTTCCCGGATTACCGACGCGATTTTCGCCCTGGTCATCTCCAATGGAAACGACTTCTTTGCAGCACGGGACCTGCTCGGCATCAAGACACTCTTCTACGGCCGACGCAACGGGACCCTGTACCTGGCCTCGGAACTGAAGAGCCTCGTCGCGGCAACCGACGACGTACACGAGTTTCCTCCCGGGCACTTCATGGATGGCAGCGGCAAGCTCACTCGCTTCGCGTCTCTGCCGGCAGAGGCGCCGGAAGCGTCCGATCGATCCGTTGGCGAAACGATCGGCGATATCAGAGGTATCATAGAGCGTAGCCTGGCGAGCCGCGTCGATTTTTCCCGTCCCACCGGCAGTCTGCTCAGCGGAGGGATCGACAGCAGCGTTATCGCCACGCTCGCCACAAGGGCTTACAGGGAGGAGTTCGGGGAGAGTTCACGACTCCGAACATTTGCTCTGGGTACGGGCGAGTGCATGGATCTGGAAAATGCTCGTCTCGTCTCGTCGCACCTGAATACCGATCATTGCGAAGTCGTCGTGGGACCCGAGGAACTCGTCGAGGTATTACCGGAAGTCATCTACTATCTGGAATCCTTCGACCCGTCCCTGGTACGCAGTTCCGCGTCCAACTTCATCATTTCGCGGAAGGCCCGACAGGAGGGAATCGAAGTCCTCCTCTCAGGGGAGGGTGGTGACGAGATATTCTGCGGATACACCTACCTCAAGGATTGTCCGCCGGAGGATCTTCATCGCCGGCAAATGGAGTGCATGGGCTTTCTTCACAATAACGCATCTCTCAGATTGGATCGCATGAATCAATGTAATGGTGTGAAGGTGGTAGCTCCGCTCATTTCCGGGGAGTTGCTGGAATACTCGCTGACCATCCCGCCGGAATACAAGATCTATCCGGATGGAGATCGGAAGATCGAGAAGTGGATCTTCAGAAAGACCTTCGAGAACGACATCCCCGCGGCGGTGGTATGGCGGCCCAAGCAGGAATTTTCTCAGGGTTCCGGCTCCGCGGATGTCCTCCCGGCCTATTTCGAGGAGAAGATTTCCTCCGCCGACTTTGCCCGGGCACAACGGAAATACCCGATAATTCGCAGCAAAGAGGAACTTCACTATTTCAACTTGTTTACTGAGCACTTCGGCACGGGCAAAGCAATTGAGACCGTCGGGCAATGGCTCACGCTCTAGCCGATGGGTGAACATCACAACCGGTGGATGAGGAAACATGTGCGGAATTCTAGGTGTATGGGGCGCTGACAGGAACCCCGACCTGAACAATATGTTGATGACACTGCATCATCGGGGACCCGATGCGCAAGGCGTGTTTGAAGGTTCAACGGGCAGCCTCGGTCACCGCCGTCTCTCCATCATGGATCCCGAGGGAGGAGATCAACCGATCTACAATGAATCCGGTTGCATGGCGGTGATTGCAAATGGGGAGATCTACAATTTTCGGGAATTGAAGAGGAATTTGGTTCAGCGTCACACGTTCCTGACCGATTCGGATACAGAGGCCCTGATTCATGGGTACGAGGAACAAGGTGCGTCGCTGGTCAACGAGCTTGACGGCATGTTCGCGTTCGCTGTCGCCAACGGATCCGATCTCTTTGCAGCACGGGACCCGATCGGCATAAAGCCGCTCTATTTCGCGGAACGAGAGGGCGCGTTCTGGTTTGCATCCGAACTGAAAACCCTTGCTCCGTACTGCGAACAGGTGCGGGAGTTTCCTCCCGGCACGTCGTTTCATTCCGAGCGCGGATTCTCTACCTTCTATACTGTGCCTGCCGTGGAAGTGGAGGAGAAGCCCCTTGAGCACTGCATTCGCGAACTGAGGTCAACCGTTGAACGTGCGGTCGGCAAGCGCCTTATGAGCGACGTGCCTCTCGGTGCCTTTCTCTCCGGTGGAGTCGACAGCAGCATCATAGCCGCTGTGGCCCGTCGGAATATGGATTCGCTCCATACCTTCACCGTGGGCGTGGAAGGGAGCCGAGATCTGGAAGCTGCACGCACCGTGGCCCGACATCTGGATACCATCCATCATGAATATGTGCTCACCGCCGACGCGTTGAGAGAGAAGCTCCCTGAAATCATCTACTATCTGGAGTCCTTTGACCGGGATCTCGTGAGAAGCGCGATCCCCTGCTACTTCACTTCGAGACTTGCCGCGGATCACGTGAAAGTCATCTTGACCGGAGAGGGCGCGGACGAGCTTTTCGCGGGGTACGCCTATTACAAGGGCATCGACGATCCTGATCTGCTTGGGCTGGAGCTGCGTCGTTCGGTACAGAGTCTTCACAATATCAATCTCCAACGGGTCGATCGGATGACCATGGCGCACTCCATTGAAGGTCGGGTGCCCTTTCTGGACCTGGAAATGATACACCTCGCCCAACGCATACCCCCGAGACTCAAGCTCCCGGGGGACGGGGGACCGGAAAAATGGATCCTGAGAAAGGCCTTTGAGGATCTGCTTCCCCATGAAATCCTCTGGCGTGAAAAGGAGCAGTTCGACGAAGGAAGCGGAACCGTGGATCTCCTTGAAAGAGTGGTCGAAGGAATGATCGACCAGCACGAGGCATGGGATTATCAACACACAAACGCTCAGAGCAGACTGCGATCTACGGAGGAGAGTCTCTATCACAAGCTCTTCATGGAGGTGTTCGAGCATCCGGAGCCGATTGGGAATAATGTGGCACGATGGGCCGAGCGGCCCGAAGGGATCGCCTGATCCCACCCATCACCTCCAATAAGAGACAACCAAACATGAAAGTCCTTTCCACTGTTCGGTAGTCCGTGGCTTTGGTTCGGACAGGCGCGTGAAGAGCGCGCACGCTGCGCATGGACTTGGAGGGGAGGCCCTACCCGGGCAGCCATTTCAATGTCATGTTACCGACATCTGTCATGTCACGTAAGCTGAACAGGGCTGGCCCAATCGCGCTGCGCGAACTGCGCGACCCTCCAAACTACCCCATACGTTGACCCGGAAATGGGGTGGTTTTTCCACGGGACTTTCAGGTAAACTATCATGGTAAGAAAGTGACAGCCTTGGGGCGAGCATCGAAACTTCTTCAACTTGTCAATCGTTTGCCGGCTTATTGGTACTGTAAGGACTGCCGGAATTTCCCAGGATGAGTCTCAGGAATGATTCAGCTCAACCAGGTGAGCAAATCCTTTGATAACCGCGCCACGTACGCGGTACGGGATCTCTCTCTCAACGTTGCCGAAGGTGAAACGCTGGTTCTCCTGGGATACTCGGGATGCGGGAAAACAACTACGCTGAAGATGGTCAATCGGCTGATCGAGTGTACGAGCGGCGAGATCATTGTTGATGGCAGAAATGTAAAAGATGTCTCCCTGCCTCAACTTCGGAGATCGATAGGATACGTATTCCAGGGGATAGGTCTTTTCCCCCACTTCTCAGTCCGCCAGAACGTTGAAATCGTCCCGAAACTGTTGAAATGGAAGCCTGAGAAAAGGCGAGAGAGATCTGATTCTCTACTGAGCATGATGGGTCTTCCGCCGGACGAGTACGGCCCCAGATATCCGAATGAGCTTTCCGGAGGACAGCAACAGAGGGTGGGAGTGGCCCGAGCGTTGGCTGCAGATCCGAAGTACCTGCTCATGGACGAGCCCTTCGGAGCCCTGGACCCGGTAACACGGGACATTCTCCAGCAGGAGCTGCTTGATATCAAGGAGCGTCTGGGAAAGACCATCGTCTTTGTCACCCACGATATTGTCGAAGCATTCCGGCTCGGGGACAGAATCGCTGTACTGCACGAGGGAAGACTCGAACAGGTCGGAACTCAAGCCGAGTTGCTGCAGGACTCCGCCACGAACGCGGTGAAAGAGCTGATCCATAAACCGGCCAGACAGCTGGCCTCCTTTGCAAAGGCGTTTTGATCTCGTGGAATGGATACCATTTGTTATGGCTCGTCTCGTGGAGTTGCAGATCAGGACGGGCGAGCATATCCTCTTGACGCTTGCTTCGACCACGCTGGCAATCGTGGTCGGAATACCGCTCGGCATCATTGCGTTTCGCTACCGTCGTATGCAGGCTCCCATGCTCGGGGCCGTAGGGATGCTGCAGACCATACCGAGTCTCGCCATGCTGGCGATCCTGCTCGCCCTGCTGAATAAGATCGGGGTCCTCCCGGCAATGGTGGCATTGACGCTGTACGCCTTGCTGCCGATCGTCCGCAACACGGTCACCGGGCTTGACGGGGTGCCCAAGGACGTGGTCGAGGCGGCTCGGGGAGTGGGGATGACCGGGCTGCAGCAGCTTCGGATGATCAGGCTTCCTCTCGCGATGCCGTACATCGTTGCAGGCATACGTACCGCGGCAGTGGTAGGTGTCGGAATCGCGACGCTCGTCGCGTTCATCGGCGCCGGCGGGCTCGGTGAATTTATCAACAGAGGTCTTGCCCTTTCAAACACCCGAATGATTCTCCTTGGAGCCATACCCGCGGCTCTGTTGGCGCTCCTCATCGATCTCTCCATTGCAGGTGTTCAGTGGGGAATGACACCCACCGTCTCTTCCGGTCCCAGGGTTTGGGTGAAGGTCTTTAAGCTTTCGGCAGTGTTGCAACCGTTGATCCTCGTGTTGGCGGGGCTTCTCGCGTTGAGTGCCGGGAATGATGGGGCGAGTCATGGCCGAACCGACACCGGAACATCCGAACGGGTCATCCGTATCGGATCAAAGAACTTCACGGAACAGCTCATCCTCGGCGAGATCATGGCGCAATGGATCGAGTACCGGACCGAACTTCGGGTCAAGCGCCGATTCAACCTCGGCGGTACCATGATCAATCATGAGGCTCTTGTTCGAGGTGAGATAGATGTCTATCCCGAATACACAGGGACGGCTCTGGCTGCGATTCTCAAAGTGAAGCCCATCCACGACCCGACTGAAGTCCTACGAATCGTCAACAAAATCTACAGGGAACGATTCAATGCGCAATGGCTCAAACCCTTCGGATTCAGCAATTCATACGCTTTGACGGTCCGGGAAGCAGACGCAGAGAAGAACCAATGGACGAAGATCTCTGATCTGAAAAATGCCGCGTCCGGTTTGCGCGCAGGATGGACCGCCGAGTTCTCGGCACGGCCGGACGGTTATCCGGGACTCACAAAGGCCTACGGGTTCCGATTTGGTGAGGTCAGGGACCTGGATCCAGCCATTATGTATCAAGCCATAGCCAGGAATGAGGTGGACGTTGTCTGCGCATTCACCACAGACGGACGAATCCCTGCGTACAGATTGAAGCCTCTGGTCGACGACCGACGCTTCTTTCCATCCTACTATGCCGCTCCGGTCGCGAGAACGGAGATTCTGGAGAAATACCCCAAGCTACGCAAAGCCCTCAATGAACTGGGCGGAAGACTGAACGATTCCACCATGCAGAAGCTGAACTATGAAGTTGACGAAAAACAACGCCCGGTTGCCGAGGTAGCCCGGGAGTTCCTTGTCGCCGGCGGTATGGTCAAATGATGGAGCAGCCCCGGGAGTATGGTCTTCTTGACCCAATGACTCATCTTGTTCTTATACCAATGCGCGTTCAAACAAGTGATAAAGACCACTGCTGGGCAAGCCAGCAGTGGC
>CAZGNL010000054.1:0-32280 GCA_964527475.1 uncultured Syntrophaceae bacterium | reverse complement strand
GGGCTACGCATGCGTAGCCCTTTTCCTAACTGGTACCACGTAGAGCAGACCTGCAATGGGCATTGTGGGACTTGCCCCACGATTGCCGGCCGCGCCCTATTCTCCTGATGCCTTTTCCTGCCAGCCCTTCAACTGGAAGGCCTTTGAGAGCATGTCGACCTCTATTTTCAGGATATCCGCATTACTCATCTGAATAATGACGGTATCTCCCGACGCATTCAAGACCGGTTCACTCGGCATACCCTCACCCAGTTCCACGACCGTGCCGTACTGGACGCCCGGGTCGTCCGGATTATTGGGATCTCCTGTCGAGATTCCGAAATGAACCAGGTCGGAATCCCTCAGCGGGTTATAGCCCGCGGGAAAAGGCTTGCACTGGTACTCGAAGATGTACAGGTAGCCCTGTCCCAGGGGTTTGCAAGGAGTAGTGGGAGGCACAAACGACGTGACGAATACGAGGCCGCCGGCAATCAACGGTTTAGACGTGATTCTCTCGCCCGCAGGGCTCCCCCCGTCCGTCAGTGCCGGGGTCGCGGCACCTGTGTCGGCGCCGTGAGGCAACGCGTCCGGATAGGTCAGGTCGTACACGCACGCCATACACGGACTCCCACATTCGTCCTTTTCCTTGAGACAACAGTCGGGCGTGAACTCTTGGCTGTCCTCGCCGCCGCGCCAGCGGTACCCTTTGACCCACGTGCAGGGTGTCTGGACCGGGGATTCTATAAGTGGCTTAGAGTCCCAAGCCCAAAACACATTCTGTCGTTTGGCCGTGTCCATCAGGTCGTCAAGGCCGAACCCATTACCCTCGGTTATCTCGCACCTGGACCTAATCGTCAAACTAACTTTTATGTCAGTCAGGTCTACGCTGGGGTCGTCGGCGCCTGCCGCGAGCGAACTCAGGTTTACACTGTCGGCGATGTTGTATAGGGACGTCTTCGCGGGATCAGACCTGTCGTCATACCCACCCGCCATATTGTCGTACTTGCCTGTTCCGAAGATCACCTGCACCTTCCTATCGCCGTTTGAGTCGCGGCCTTTGCTGAGGGCCACACTTGCCCTGGCCGCGATCGGATGCACGCTGGGCCTGAAATTACTCCATTCCCAGCCGCTGCTGCTCACTGTCGCGTCTTCCAGATTCTCGATGCTCTTGGTCACCCACGTGTCCAGGAAGATGCTCCGGTTCGTCGGCGTGCCCTCCGTGAAACCCTTCAGCTTGATTCCGTGCATGTACCCGCACATATCCCCAACATAGATGTGGTCCACGAAACCGTCGTTCCCAAAGACATTGAAGTCATCGTTCCACAGGTCCGCAAGAAGGGGCGTCGCGAGGGTGCATGGCACCTTGAAAACGGTGTTCTCTTCGGAAGCACCTTTGGGCCTGTTCTGGATGGGCCAGTCGGCGCCGAACTCGTCCTGGAGCAACAGGTGAATCCATGGCCAGACGTATCTGAACAGGTTCTCACCGGTTTCCATGTCTATGGCAAACAGGTGGGGCCGGCGGAGGAGGTTCAACATATCTGAGCCGAGATCGTCAGCCCCCCCGTAATCCACGGTTTTTCGGAAGATCCTAAAGCCGCCCCCCACAAAGGCTACATGCCTCTTGCCGTCGTCGGAGAAGAGCTGGATATCGGCCTTTGCCGTTGCCCACGGCTTCTGTTCCCCGGGCGGATCGCCGACGTAGAACTTGGAGCCGCTGTCAGAGGGCAATCGCAGACGTCCCACCTGGGGGCGCGTCCAGGTCATGGGCATGGTGCTGATGTCATCGTAATTATCGTGAAATACCGCGGGGTTCTGGACTTTGGGGTTGCTTAATGGCCCCTCAAAAAGAACCATGTCCTTGAGCACGGAGAATTCCCAGATGAGTAGCGGATTGTCCGGGTCCGTGATGTCAATCGCAAAGTACATGTCCCCACCGCCCCGTTCCCCGCCGATCAACACTGTGCGCCAGCACCGCTCGGGCTGGTGGGGCGAATAGTCGTCGGGACAATTCCCATCGGGTTTCCGGTATCTGATGTCGTTATCCTTCTTGCACATATCGCAGACGCCGCCCTGGGGCGGCTTGATGTAGACCTGCCAGGCGTCCGGGGACAGGTCCACCATTGTCCTGTGAGTTCCAGGAGTACAGGCCGCCAACTCGGTAGCGTAATCCGGATCTGACAGGTCTTTCAACTCCGGGAGCAAGTTGCTCGGTATGTAGGACCAGAGCTCCCTGCCCACGTACTTCAGGTATTCGTCGGACGAGTCGTAAACTCCGCCGGTTTTAGTCCTCTTTGTGACCCATTGCATGTTGTCCCAATCCCAGACAGCCAGGACTATAGCGTGGAGCATACCGTCATTCCCGCCTACGTAAACCATCTTCTTGATGTAATCGTCTATTGTAATAGGATCAGCCACCGGGACCGAGTACAAATCCATCAGCTTCTTGGTCCTGAAAGCCTGATAACCTTCCACGCCGGAGCGATCCAAAGGCGAGGAGTCGGCCAGGGAAACCGCGCCCATTGGCGGGGTAGAGACGATCACCGGCGTTGAGTAGACCACATCACCAATCATCCAGGCCCCACGATCCCTGAGATCGTCGCTTCCGATGTCCGCCCTGCCGCGCAGCCAATCCACGAATTTCCGTAGTTTCGTATCGTCACTACCTGGTAACTTGAATAGACCGTCCCATAGCTCTGTTGTAGAGCTTACGTAGTCGGACGCTGTGTCGTCAAGCTCGTCGGCCACGGCAAGCCACATGCGCTCGTACGGCGACGTGAGCACGGGGTTGTTGCCGTCCCAGGTGTGCTTTGCTGTGAATATCCTCCTGTCGTTGTAGTTGTCGCCGTCGTTGAGCCAATACTGCATCACTTCGGCCGAATCCCAACAGTGGGCTGAACTCGGGCAGTCCCCGCCTGCGCCGGGAACATCGTGGCACAGAAGGCCCTTGTTGCAGGGAACCTGAAAGTCATGCTTGAATACGCCGTCGTGCAGAAACGGCCAATACGATTCTATGTGGCCCCACCACGTGTACCTCCCGGGTTGTGAAAGGTCGACCGCATCAAAGGCCGCGCGGACGATCACATCGCCGCCCACAACTTCCTGCGACACCGTGGCCACAGCGCCCGCGGAGGCCGCTCCTTGCAGGACCTCCCTGAGGATGGCCTGCATCGCATTCTCCAGCTCACTGCCGTGCGACACTTCATAGTACGTATCCGGCAGGCCCCGGACCGCCTCGTCGGTTTCCGGATTAACGGAGTCCGCGGCATCCCATTCAGAGCAGCACTTCCTGTTGGTATCGTAAGTGCCGCTTTCGGGATCGCACTCGGCAATCGGGTAGGTCACTTGCTTACTGCTTGTTGCCGGGTAGGTCGTGTATGGATATGGCCAGCCTATACCGCTACTATTCCAACAGGCTGCGTCATTGGTCTCGGGTTGGTCCCGAAAGGCCCCGAACATGGAAACCGTCTTAAGCGATCGCTTTCCTCCCTGGCCGGTACCAAAGGCAAAAATGCTGTACGTCCTGACATTCTGCTTCTCGAAGAGAGGATCGTTTGTTCCTATGGTGGGGGCCACATCCGTGGTGTTCATGGAGTACGCGGGTTCCACAGGATCAACACCTTGATTGTACTCCCCATCGGAAATGAGCAGTATGACACTCTTACGGCATGGGATCTCCACGTTCGGCCTTCCACCCCAGTCACCTTTGAACGGGTGGTGGCCGGGTTGAAGGATGAAATCTTCGTTGTTATAGTTGCTGTCGTGGACATTATCTTGTGCAAAATAGTCCCAGGCCTCTTCAAGCGCCGGCCCGGTGGGGGTATTGCTCGTGGGGATGAAATCCGGGTCATCAACAGAGTAGGGATCCTGGCCATGAAGATAATCGACCAGATCCTGCACAGGCTTCTGACCGCACCCGGCCAGCATTTTGCCCTTTTTCCCGCCGTTGTAGTACATCAAGCCGTAGTTCACAAAACTGTAAGTCTTCTGGAGGAACCCGCTCCCGCTTTCCGGCTCGGTTCGGTGCCTGAGATAAGCGTCGAATATGGTCCCCATGGTACTCATGCTTGATTCGCTGTAAATGGAGGGGCCAACCGCGTTTCGTCTGGCATGGGGCACCTCGTACAGCTTAATGTCATCGTTGGTGAGCAAGAAATAGCCGTAAGGGTCAGGAAGGTCAGTAGGGGTGTTGTTGGATACTACGACCACCAGGTACCTGCCTTCGTGAAGTGTTGTGTCTATCGCAGGGTCTTTGCAGCCGACCGGAGCGTTGTCGTCGCTGGAGTCGATTGCTGTATCCCTGTCTTCAGCGCGGCTGTCTAGTGTTACATCTTCGAGCTGATCGCCATGTAAATGGAGGTTCGTATCACTATCCCTAAGAACCCCATGGCCGGCCCTAAGACTCGTCGCCAAACATTCCGGCCAGGAAGCATCAGACGGCTTGCATGTTCCAGGGAGATCAGCAAGCTTGTAAAGCCTCAGTTTCCCATCATAAGTGTCGTTATTGGGATCAAGCGCGGCCCGCTCCATATAAATTTTCACCGGCGTATTATCGGCGGTGACTTGAAAGGCCCAGATGTCCGCGTATTTATTTTCATCGGGGTCTTGAGGCCTTTCGATCTTCAGATCCTCTTTTTGCTCTACCTTGGCACCGGCTGTCACCGAATAAAACGTGTTCACGGCCGGGGTGGCAACCTTGAAATTAGCCCAATCCAAATCCGGATCGCCCGATTCAATTCTGATTCTCACATACCAATAAGTTGTACCGCCCACCGTGGTGCTCGAGACGCTGTTGAGATCGCGCGCGTCGTTAAGGTAACTCACGCCACCATGAGGCGTGCTATCCAAGCCCGAGAAGTCAACCTTTTGCCCCGCTTTGAAAGCTGTCCGTGGGTCAATGTGAACCGGGTCTTGCGCCGGGACCTTGATCCCTGTGGCAAGATAGATATACCGGTTGGTGTCAGATGTCCTGAAAACCCCTATGATGGGCGGGTCTTGTGAGCCGAAGCGGATAGAGCCTGCCGCGTAGTTGGCAACGGTGAGATATATGTCTTTCTGACTGTACGTGCCGAACCGAAAGTGGTCCGGGTGGTGAGCGTTGTCAAAGTACTTCCCGGGGCGGCGGTAGAAGTAGGCCTTGAGCTCGGAGTTGTCATAAACAGGTTTTTGCATGCCCTGGGCCCTGCGCTCGAATCTGGTGTCGCCTTCCACGAGTTCGCCTTTACCGCCGGTAATAGCCCTGAGCGCCGCGTCTATCCGCGAGGTAGAAGCCCAATTGAGCAAGTGGCCCGAAATGCAGTTCTCGGCGAAAGACCCCGGCTCCGCATAGGCCCGCCTCGTTATCGTGACGGGTGAGCCAATATCGGTGGCAGGCGGTATGCCGTCGGGTGAGAAATCCTCGTACTCGGTAGCGGGCACTTCTACCCTGATGTAGTTCTTATTCAGACCGCCCAGCTGAAAATAGTTGCTCTTTCCGGCAAATTTGACCTTGAACCACCGGTTGTTGAAGTGGGTGTACTTGGTCAACCCGTCAACCCACACATAGTCATTGTTGTGGATCTTGGCCTTGAGCCTTTGGTCCACTTCAGGAGGGTCGGCTTCAGGATCAGGGTTGCCGTCGTTCTGATGAGGGTCGGTCACTATGAAGCACATTGTGTTTTTGAACTTATCCTGGTCTACTCGCTTGCCCACACCGACCACTGTGTACTCAGGCGGCGTTTCCGGCCCACAGACGCCGGTTTCCTCGGCCCTCACCTGGAAATACCCGTTGTGGGTGCCGACGACCGGTTCTATGTACTCGTAGAATTTGTCCTCGTCGAACATCCCGTAGTATTTCGCGGTCTGGCTCCAGTTTTGTCTTGCGACATTGCTGCGCGAAGCACCGGATGCTTTGTACGTTGCGCCGCCCGGCTTGTAGGAGTAGTAACCGTTCCCGCCGCCCGTACTGGTCATCCACTGCATGCTGCCGGACATATCCAGAACCATCAGGAAATTCGGCTTGGGTTTAATGCCTATAAACGGCGGCACATTGCAGTCAACTGTTTGCGGGTTGTTGCCGGCGAGGATCTTCCCGAGGTCCGGGACAACGACAACAGGAATGAGGAGAAGGATTGCGATGGCTGCTACAACTATGGGTAGTATGGCTTTTCTCATTTGTCGTCCTCCGTCCCGGGAAGTGTGTCGTCCTCCGTCCAGGGAAGTACGGTAATCGTTATCCCGCCGCCTTTCCGGCGTATTATCACTTCAGCGCCTTCGATGACTTCCTCCAGAGTGAGCTTGTGTCCTCTCCTCGTCTCGACCGTGACATCCTCGTCCGCGATCTCGACGGTGACGGACTCGCCTCCCACCAACACCGTGATGGCCTTGTCGGATGCGTCTTTGACCTTTCCCCACACAATAATCCGACCCTTGTTCGCGTTCAGCCCGGGGACTTCTTCCTCAGCAAGGGACTGTGAGCAAAGAATCGGAATAAAGAGCAATATTGCAGGTAAGATCACCACCAACCATTTTGTGGAGTCAGCCCATGTCATAGTCATCTTCTCATTTCCTCCCCTCGCCCCGTGTGCGAGTAATGCGACGTATCACGTTCGGCCAATCAAAGAGCCTGCGATCTGAAGCGCAGGAGCAGCTCGGCTCACGGTAGCGCCCCTATTGGCGCTCGGTCCGATATTCTTGTATGAAATTGAGTGCATTGCAAAGTCCATTAAGTGCCGTCTTTGATCGAATATCCAAGAGGGCGACGCATGCGTAGCCCCTACAAGCAGTACCCGGAGCGTTTCCGGAAAAACGGGTTCGTGGTCATTGCAACGTATCCCAAAGGTTGCGGTTCCCTGGCAAAGGACGAAGCAAGTTTCGTGCCGGATGAGTTATTCCAGGCAGTTACAGCCCCGGGATGCTGACAACAGAGAAAAACCCCATTTCCGGGCCCGGCAAAAGACGATCTTTTTCCCAAAGGGGGAAGGGGAGACATGTTAACACCCTATAATTACAGCATATTGCGTGCTGTCAAGCATGTTGACACTTTCAATGGATTGTAACATTAATTAATAGGGGCCTGCCGCGATTTTCGCAGTTCGTTGTGCCTCGATTTTGCGGCATGATGGTTCTGGCAAAAGTCCTCCTTGTTCGCGAACGTGCCGGCCCTATGTTGGGGAGGCGGAGCCTCCCGGTATGTATTCCCAGGCAGAGCCTGGGAATGAGAGGAAATCAAGAGGGCGACGCATGCGGCGCCCCTGCGGCCTGATCCACGGTATGCGTACCCCACTATCCAAGAGGGCGCACACACAGGTGCGCCCCTACGGTCTGATCCCGACGGTATGCGGTACCCCACCATCCACGGCCTGTCTCCGGTGCTGTGCCGGCATTTTCATGCTTCCTTATTCAAGGACCGCGGTTGCCCGACAAGGCGGAAACGTCTATAATCTCAATCATGGTCGGTCAAGGCTGAAAGAGCCGCGGTTGTAAGGGTACTACTTATGGCTTCTCAGAGATACAGGGTGAAGCTTTACGGGTTCACGGGCGACAATGAAGATGTCTTCGCCAGATCAATCGCCACGCTCGTCGGCGTGGATGCCCACAGGGCCGGGCAGTTTCTGAAGGACGTACCCGTGGTCATCGCGGAGGGACTCCAAAAGGACAGGGCAGACAGCATCGTGGAGGCGCTGTCAATAATGAAGGGCCTGTGTTTGAGCGAGCCCATGGAAGGGGGCGGGTCGGCCGACGAACTGGCCGAGATGGCCCGAGTCGCGATATCGAGGATCGAGACGGACAGGGACATCTTCGAGGATAAGGGATTCTTCCCGGGCGGGAAAAGGACGACAATTGCTCTTGGATCAGGCGTGGCGCTCTTGATTCTTCTGATGGTCATCATGCTGTCGACCCCGGACACAAAACCGACACCACAGCCGACGCCGAGCGACACGGGGAAACCGGCCGGCATGGTCAGGGACCTGAGCAGTTCAGACGAGGATCCGTTGGACGCCGCGCCGCATTCGGATCAGGACGCGCAGGGAGGCGTTCCTTACAGCGGATGGTCGGTGAAGGAATTGGTGGAAGAGCACGACGCGATCGAAGAAGAAAACGTTGAGCTTTTTGACGGACTCAGGAGCCTTAATCGAGTCATGGGGCACGGAACCGGGACGCCTTACTCCCATGAATTAAGGGGGCAAAGGAGTCGGCAAGTGGCGGAGACTCGTTCCCAACTGCGCTCAAACCTGCGTGAATTGCGTCTGATCAAAAGAAGAGTGCTCATGTTGAAACGGCGCAGGAACAGGCCGTAGGCGCGTATTGCGATACACCCGGTGGGGTCAGACCGTGAGGGCGTATGCAATACGCCCCTACAGGAGACCAGGTTGCGTGATACACCCTATTCAAAGAACACTGCCTGTTCTCCGAGGCTTTTCTTGAGCGCGGTCAACAGGGAATCGTTCGGCTCGCAGGTGAACTTGGCCAGGTTGATTATTGTCTCGGTCCGGTTGGGTATGACCACATGAACTTTTACCGGCAAGCGACCCGGGTGTCGCTTCAGGATTTTCTTGAGGTTCGTAACCTGCCCCGGGTCCTCGGCAGTGGTGGAGATACGAATATGGAGCCCCCCGGCCAAGCGTCCCGGTACCTTTTGGAGTGGAAAGATCTCATGAGCCAGGACCTTGGGGTTGCCGTTATCCCCGTCCCTGGTCCCTGAAATCACCAGGGGCTCCCCTGAATTGAGAAGATCCCTATTGCGAGCATAAGTATCGGAAAAGACGGTTACTTCCACCGATCCGGCAAGGTCCTCCAGGACCACGAAGGCCATTCGATCCCCTTTCTTTGTGGTGTGCTCCTTGATCGACTTGACCAGGCCCGCAAGCTTGACCGAGGCCGCGTCCGGGTGCGTGGCAAGGTTGTTGGAATTTGCATTGGTGAACTTGTTGATGAAATCCTCATATTTCATCAGAGGATGGCCGGTGATGTAGAAGCCCATCACCTCCTTTTCAAACTTGAGCTTGGTCATGTCTTCCCACTCGGGAAGATCCGGGATCCCCGATCGGGCCGGCGCCCCGGCTCCTGCCGGACCCGCTTGTGCTCCAAAGAGATTGAACTGACCATCGGCCTTCTCCTTCTGAATGCCGGCCGCCTCTTCCAGGACCGCGTCCATGGCCTCACACATGGCGTTCCTGGTCACCCCGGGGGCGTCAAATGCGCCGCACTTGATGAGGCTCTCAAACACCTTCTTGTTGACCTTCTTCAATTCCACCCGCGCCGCGAAGTCTTCAATCCCACTAAACGGACCGCCCTCCTCGCGAGCGTCCACTATGGATTTGACCGCGCCCTCTCCCACATTTTTCACCGCGCCCAATCCAAAGATGATTTTTTTGTCTTTTACATGAAAATCCCGGAACGAATCATTAACGTGCGGAGGCAGGATTTCCAGGTTCATGTCTCTGCACTCGGAGATGTACACGGTGAGCTTGTCGGTGTTTCCCGATTCAGCGCTCAGCAAGGCCGTCATGAATTCCACCGGGTAATGGGCCTTGAGATAAGCCGTCTGATAGGCCACCATTGCATACGCGGCTGAATGAGATTTGTTGAAGCCGTACCCCGCGAATTTCTCCACAAGGTCAAAGATGTGAGCGGCCTTTTTAGGGTCGATCTTCTTGCCCGTGCAGCCTTTTTCGAAACGACTCTTCTGTTCAGCCATCTCCTTGGGCTTTTTCTTGCCCATTGCTCTTCGCAGAAGGTCGGCCTCTCCAAGAGAATAATCGGCCAGCACCGCGGCGATCTTCATGACCTGTTCCTGATAGAGTATGACCCCGTAGGTTTCCTTGAGTATGGGTTCAAGCTGCGGCAGCGGATATTTGATCCGGGTCTTGCCGTGCTTGCGTTTTATGAAATCATCCACCATTCCCGATCCCAGTGGACCCGGGCGATAGAGGGCCACGAGCGCGATGAGATCTTCAAAGACCGAAGGCTTGAGCTTGGTGAGGATCTCTCGCATTCCAGAGGACTCCAGCTGGAATATGCCGAAGGTCTCGCCTCGTCCGAGAAGTTTGAATGTTTTCTTGTCTTCAAGGGGTAAGTTTCCGATGTCGACGCTTTTCCCGCGGGTTTGCTCTACCAGCCTAATCGCGTTGTCGATAACCGTGAGTGTCTTCAACCCGAGAAAGTCAAACTTGACCAGGCCTATCTTTTCGACCCAGGTCATATCGAACTGGGTGAGAGTCTCCCCTTTGCCGCCCGCGTAAAGCGGCAGATGTTCCTCCAGGGGCCTGTCCGAGATCACGATACCCGCTGCATGAGTGGACGCGTGGCGGGTCAGTCCTTCGAGGCATTTAGCGGTATTGATCAGGTCGTCAACTTGCGGATTGCTCTCCACCTCCTTTTTCAGCCGGGGCTCTTCCACCAGGGCCTTGTCCAGTGTCATCTTCAGCGAATCGGGGATCAACTTGGCGATGCGGTCCGCTTCAGCGTAAGGCATCCCCAGCACCCGGGCCACGTCCCTGACGACCGCCTTTGCCTGCATCCGGCCGAAGGTGATTATCTGAGCCACGTTGGCCTTGCCGTATTTTTCGGAGACGTATTCAATGACGCGATCACGGCCGTCCATACAGAAGTCTACGTCTATGTCAGGCATGCTCTTGCGTTCCGGATTGAGGAAACGCTCGAACAGGAGGCCGTAACGAATGGGATCGATGTCCGTGATCCCCAGGCTGTATGCGGCAAGCGAGCCCGCGGCCGATCCACGACCCGGGCCGACCGGTATGTCGTGCTCTCTCGCAAATCGAATGAAATCCGCGACAATGAGGAAATACCCGGAAAATCCCATATCCTGAATCAGCTTGACTTCCTTGTTCAGCCGTTCTTCATAATCCGCTTCCGTGGCCTCATCGATTTCGGTTCGATCCTTGATTTCGGCCATCCTGCGCCCGAAGCCCGACCCAACGTCCTTCTCGAAACGCTCCCTGAGGGTCTCACCGGTTCCAAGATCAAAGCGAGGCATGTGGATCTCATTGAACTCCAGCAGAAGTGAACAACGCTCGGCCACCGCCCTTGTGGCCTTCACGGCATCAGGTATCTCCCTGAAATCATGCGCCATCTCCTGCGGAGACTTAAAATGGAATTGGTCGGTGGCAAACCGCAGCCTCTTCTCATCTTCCAGTTGTTTTCCTGTCTGGATACAGAGCAAGATCTCGTGGGCCCTGGCGTCCGCCCGGTTCAGGTAGTGACAATCATTGGTGGCCACCAGTTGGATTTCCAACTTCCTGGACAAGTCCATGAGCCCCGCATTGACCTTCCGCTGCTCGTCCAGACCGTTTTCCTGCATCTCCAGGTAGTACCGGCCATTGTCAAAGATCTCCCGGTACCAGCCCGCGGAATCCACGGCCCCTTTATCATCACCGGCCAGAATGCGGCCGGGCACTTCGCCCGCGAGGCACGCGCTCAGGCAGATCAGCCCCTCATTGAACTCCTCAAGAAGCCCCTTGTCCACGCGGGGTTTGTAGTAGAAGCCTTCCATATAGCTCTTGCTCACAAGCCGACACAGGTTGCGGTACCCTTTCTCGTTTTCACACAGAAGAATCAGATGATGAGACGTCTCTTCACCGGAACGGGAATTCTTGTCGAACCGCGATCCAGGGGCCACATAAACTTCACAACCGATAATGGGCTTGATGCCGCCGGACTGAACCTGTGTGTAGAATTCCATGGCCCCGAACAGATTTCCATGATCAGTCACGGCCAGAGCCGGCATTTTGTATTCCTTGGCCTTGGCCACCACATCATGGATTCTGATCGCGCCGTCTAATAAGGAATACTGGGAGTGCAAATGAAGATGAACAAAGTCGGCCCCAGGCATGGCCCCTCCTCTATATATGTGATATAATGCCACTTTCGTGCGACAACTCGGCTCACGATATCATTCTCCACAAGCCGGCGCAATGCATTTCCGTTCGGTTTTGAATCGGTCGATCCAGCCGGACACCTTTGGGGGAAATTCCGATAATCTACTTGAAAGCTTGGTTAGAGCCGATTGTTGTCACTTCGGGTCGGGGCGTTTTGGCTCTCGGACCAAAAACACTTGCACTCGATTTCTCCAGCCAAGTTCTGATGCAGCAAATGGTCAAGATCGACCCTGCCGACCTCCTCCTTTCACGGTTAGTATTCCAGAATATTCTCAGTTTGTTGCCGACGATTCCAAGAATAGATTGTGGTTACTTTCACTTTATCAGAAACATATTGACACTTTTTAACAATTTGGATTAAAATGACGCCACTGGATTGCTGTGGATCTCCGTGCGCCTTGACGACTCTTTCCCACCTGTTTTTGCGGGTGAGACACAGGGAAGAGCCGTCTCAGTCGGCCTTTTGGGGCTGTACGACGAGCGGTGTGGTACAGCGAACGCGCCCCGGGCTTACGAGGCTGAAGGCAATCAGATCTGTTCTGTTGGAGCGTAGCCGACGCCGGCGGGACAAAGATTTGCGAAAGGACTGGATCCGTTGAGATTTCTGGAACTACTGGGATCCATGATCGTGAACCTGCTGACCCGCGTGCAGGGCAACCTGGAAGTGGCCGGACGGATTTTCAGGATGTTCTACCAGGCGGTGTTCCAGCTGTTTCGGCCTCCGTTTCGTTACCGCGAAGTGATCAGGCAACTGGACTTCGTGGGCACGCAGTCGGTCTGGCTGATCGCGATCACGGGGCTCTTCACGGGTATGGTGCTTGCTCTTCAGACTCAGATCGGTCTGGGGAAGTTCGGCGCGGATTCGCTAGTGGGCGCGGGAGTGGCCCTGTCTCTGGCCAGGGAACTTGGGCCTGTTCTGACCGCGCTCATGGTCATCGGTCGCGCTGGTTCCGCTATGACTACTGAGATCGGCACTATGCGCAATACGCAGCAGATTGACGCGCTGGCCACGATGGCCGTGGAGCCGATTCACTATCTGGTGGTTCCGCGGATTCTCGCTGCCACGCTGATGCTGCCTTTGCTGACGATCTGCTTTGAATTCAGCGGCATGGTCGGGGCCTATTTTTCGTTTGTGGTGCACCTTGGAAAGGACGGCGGCATGTTTATAGCCAGCATCCGCGATTACTTGGACCTCGAAGATATTACGCACGGGCTCATCAAGTCCACGGTATTTGGGGTGATTCTGGCCACGGTCAGTTGCACCAAGGGATTTCATGCAGGCGGAGGAGCGCGTGGCGTGGGCTTGGCCACAACGCGTGGCGTGGTCATCGCTTCGCTTCTCACATTGGCTTCGGATTATTTGATGACCGCAATCATGTTCTGATCCTTTGTTGGATGAGGCTTAGGGATCTTTCGATGATCGTCGTAGAGGATATTCACAAGCGTTACGGAGACCAGATAGTACTCGACGGAGTCAACTTCAGAGTCGAGGCGGGTACGATCTCCTCGATCATCGGACGCTCCGGCGCAGGGAAATCGGTCCTGTTGAGGCAGATGATGGGGCTGGAGGCCCCTGACTCGGGATCTGTGAAGATAAATGGAGAGGACATTTGCGGCATGAGATCGCGTGATCTCAACAAGATCCGAAAATCCATCGGAGTCCTGTTTCAGGAAGGCGCGCTGTTCGATTCTCTTTCTGTGGTGGAGAATGTGGCCTTTCCGCTGCGGGAGCATACCAAGCTGACAGACTCAGGCATCAGAGACGTGGTCCACCGGAAGCTCGGCGAGGTGGCAATGAAGGATCACGGAGACAAATTCCCGGCGGAGCTGTCCGGCGGTATGCGCAAGCGAGTGGGACTTGCCCGGGCCTTGGCCCTGGACCCGAACATCGTCTTTTTCGACGAACCGACCGTAGGCCTTGACCCTATTGCCACTGCGGCCATCTACCGCCTTATCAGCAAAACGCATCTGGAACGTGCAGTAACGTACGTGCTGGTAAGCCATGACATCAAAGGGCTCATGGAAGTCTCGGACAAGATCTTCATGCTCCTGGACGGAAAGATCAGGGCCCGAGGGACCCCCGAGGAGATAGCGCAGTCTTCCGAAGCGACCGTTCACCAGTTCCTGACCGGTTCACCCGATGGGCCGATCAAGATTGACTGAGGCAGTAAGGCGATTGAGCGAATGAGCAAGTTCACCCTGGAAGCAAAACTCGGGATCTTCGTCATCGCCTGCATAGCCATCTTCAGCTACACGCTGTTCAGGGTGGTCGATGTGGGCATAAAGGCAGGATTCCCTCTAAAGGCTCATTTTCAGTCGGTGGAAGGACTTACGGAAGAAGCCCAGGTGCAGATCGCGGGTATCAAAGTCGGTAAGGTAAAGCGTATCACACTCGAACCGGAGACCGGAAAGGTTCTCGTGATCCTGGACATCAACGACTCATACAAGAACAGCATTCCTGAAGATTCCCGTATCCTGCTCAGAACCAAGGGCCTACTGGGTGACAAATACGTGGCCATAGAGCCGGGGAAACCCAATGCTCGTAAGCTTCGGCCGGGTGATGAAATTACTCTGGTCTACGAACCCACCGACACTGAGAAGATCTTCGAGACAGTGGGAGTGGTCGCCAACGATTTCCAGCAGCTGACCCGGGCAGCGCGTGAGCAGATTGTGGACAAAAAGGGTGCAAAGAAGATCGATAATTTCATCAACAACAGCGAGCGAATCAGCAAGACCCTGCGAGAGCTTCTCGACAAAAAGAGAGCAAAGATCGACCGCACCATAGACAAGTTGGACACCACTTCCAAGAACATCGACGAAATAGTCAAGAAAAACAAGGCGAAGATCAATAGGGCGGTGGACAATCTGGAGAGCGTCTCACGGGACATCCGAGAAGGAAGAGGAACGCTCGGCAGGCTCGTAGAAGACGAAGATCTCTACCGAGACGCAAATCGCCTGGTCAAGGATTTGCGGGGCCTCTCCGACAGGATACAGCGCGGCCCGGGCGCGGTCAGCAGGCTTATCAACGATCCGGAAATGTACTATGAAGCGCGTCGCGCGATTCGAAATATGAACAAGACAGCCGAAGACGTCTCAGAGGCAACACCCATCTCAACACTCGCCATAATCCTCGGATCCGTGTTCAGGTAAGGGGCGACCGGAATGAGATCGGCCCATAGAGCGAAAACAGATAAACCGGTAGGCCGTTTCATAAATGCCCTCACCCCAACCCTCTCCCGGGGGGAGAGGGAGCAAGCGGATTTGCCGCATTCACCAATGGCAAGGAACTTGCGAAAAGATGTACTTGTGCTTCACGGCGGAAATTCCCGGGCGGTTTACCTAACTCCCCCTGATACCAAGTTACGTTCAAAGAAGTACAGTGTGCGGGTGAGGGACCGAGTCTCAAAATCCCCCCTAACCCCCCTTTTTCAAAGGGGGGGACCGGCGCCACCCCCCTTTAGCAAAGGGGGGCAGGGGGGATTTCTCTCTTCCGGACTTGAGCCATATGTTCCCTTTTGGAAAGCGCATTGGTATGAAAGTCCCTTTGACTTGAGCACAGCAATCGGGTCAACGTATGGGGTGGTTTGGAGGGGTGATGAGTCTCCCCTCCAAGTCCATGTGCAGCGTGCGCGCTCTTGGAGCCCCTGTCCGAGGCGAAGCCCCGGACCTGTTAACAACGGAAAAGACTTTCATAGTTCGTTGTCGCTTTCTTGCGATGGTAGTTGGTATGAACCGTCATTCCGGCGAAAGCCGGAATCCAGGCTTCTTCAATCCCGCGATCCGCGCGAGATGGACCCCGGCGCCTGCCCCGGACACCGATCCGGGGTTCGCCGGGGTGACGAGGTGGACAGACTTACTCTGAGGATTTTACTGTTAACGAACTTGAGCCAAGGAGTACTAGGGGTTTTCCGATTCTCAAGAGGACCCCGCGGTTTCGCGCATCGTACGAACCGCCAATCACCCACCCAGTGTAGGAACGGATTGAAACAGTTCCCTCCGGGTCAGGGCACGGGTCCCAACGGACGAAAGCCCAAGCCATGGACCGTGAGTCTGGTCATTTTCCTTCTTGCAGCGCTGCTCCAGTTCCAACCCTCGCCGGTGTCAGCCTCTTCATACAATTTTCTCGGATTCGCTTCCACGGGAACTCTGTTCGCGATAGATCCGGATCTCACCATCAGGCGTATGAATCCAGGCGCGTCCGACAAACTCTGGACTTTTGGTGAAGGATGGGGATTTCCGCCTTTCTTTTATCGAACCAGTGTGCCTGGACAGTACGAGCGAGCGGATTTCTTCTATCCTTTCGGCCTGTGGGAGGAATCCAGATTCCGAAGCAGGTTCAGGTTTACCCCGTTCTTTGAGAGCCGTTGGTCCAAGGCCCCGCCCTTTGATGGGTTTTCACGCTGTCTTACCATGTACCAGGGCCGTTCCGATCTTGGAGACGAATACTGGGGAGTCTTTCCGTTCTATGGGTACAATCATCGGCGCTATGGAGTGGATCACAACTTCTTCTTGCTGTTCCCGCTCTACTATGAGAGCACAGACGACGACGCGCGCACCATGCGCCTATTGTGGCCCTTCATCACCTATGCCGACAGCCCCGGCAGGAAGGCATTGAAGGTTTGGCCCTTTTTCGGCCGGGACCAAATTCGTAATGAATATTTCAGCCGGTACGTTTTGTGGCCGCTCTTCCAGAACGTGGAAAAGCACCCCGGGACGGAGCAAGCCACTTCTTTCAAGGCGCTGCCGTTTCCGCTGTACATGAACACCAAAACCTGTTACGATTCGAGCACCGACATAGTCTGGCCCTTCTTCAATTACTACCGCCACCGGGGAGGACACACGCGGTACACCCTTTGGCCGTTTTTCAAGTATGGGTCAGGCGGGGGAATCGAGCAACTCAACCTCTTGTATTTGTATTCCTACAAGAAGGACCTGCACAAGGGAACCACGGATTCAGGGAACACCAAGGGCTACGTTTCCGTAGAGGATGATGAGGTGTACACGGAACGCAAGTTCCTCATGGTAAGCACAATACAGAAGCGCTATAGGAAAGGATGCCTGGTTTTCAGCAGGTACAGATTCTGGCCGTTCGCGGAGTACACCTGGGATCTGCAAAAGGGCAGCCACCTCAAGATACCGGAAATAATCCCGCTGAAGAACGACTGGTTCGACCTCAACCTGGGCCGCTTGCTGCGGTTCGTTGATTTCCGCGACACCCCCATTACACGGGAGTTCAGCTACCTGTTCGGCCTCCGCAAGAAAACCCAACTCAAGACATTCTCGCACATCCCCCCTGCCCCCAAGCCCGGTGAAGACGACTGGGCCGAACTTATCTCCGGAGCATTCGGGAATAGATAGGACTACTGAAAACCCTCAGCCGAAGCTTCAGCCGCGGAATTCCGGAACTGAGGAGTCATACCAATGCGCAATCAAGAGAGTGAGATCGGTTTCCTGGGTGCCACTGCTGGCTTGCCCAGCAGTGGTCTTCATTACTTGTTTGAACGCGCATTGGTATCATTCCGTGATCTTGACGAAGTGGCAGAAGCGATGGGCAGGTTTGCTCGGATCAGGGGGAATAGGGGGCTTCTCACCGAGAAAGGAATTAGGTACGGTTTCCCCGGAATTACACAAGTGTTTGTAATGTTTTCTCTTCTAAATCCAGCAGCCATTTCTTTCTTCCGATTCCACCACCATATCCTGTCAAGTTTCCATCACTCCCTATTACTCTATGACAAGGAATAATAAAAGCAATTCTGTTATATCCATTAGCTCTTGCAACTGCTCTGACAGCATTGGGTTTGCCAAGCTTTATTGCCTGCTGCTTATAAGACCGTGTTTCTCCATATGGGATTTGTTGAAGTATCTTCCAAACAGCTTTCTGAAATTCTGTGCCTGGAGTATCAAGCGGGATATCAAAATTCTTTCTTCTACCATCCATATATTCAGCAACTTGAGTCTGTACTAAATCAAGGTATTTGTTTTCTCCGGGTAATATTACAGCATCCAATCTTTTGCATAAATCCTGAAATTCTGTTTCAAGCATTCTTCTATCCGTAAATTCCAGTAAACAAATTCCCTTTTCTGTGGCACAGGCAAACATTGGGCCAATCTTGGCGGTAAAACGAATAATATTGATTATAGTTTTGTCTTTTGTATCTTTCGGAGCTTTGCCGAAAATACTCTTCCAACTCTCATTGAATCCGCTAAGAGAATCATATCCAAGTCCAAACGCGGTCTTTGTTACGGCGTTTCCACCCTTTATTTGGTTGTAAGCTTTGTTGATACGCAACATTCTCTGATAAGCATGAAATGTCATATTGTGATTACTCTTGAACCATCTTCTTATTTTGTTCGGCTCAATATTTCTTTGCCTCAAGTCATAATCCTTAATTCTTAGATATGGGTCTTCTTGCAGTTCAGAAATAATCTTCTTAACATAATCAGGTGCTTCGCCCTCGAAATCCATTGGCTTGCAAATCTTACAGGGTCTAAATCCATTCTTAATTGCTTGTTCCGGAGTATCATAGAAAAGAACATTCTCCGCTTTTGGCTTTCTGGCTCGACAAGAAGGTTTACAGAATACGCCTGTTGTAGTGACACCAGTCACAAAGAACCCATCATACAAAGAGTTCCTTCTGATTGCACTATACTTTTCTTCAAAGGTGAGATTTGATTTCATTTTTTCTTGAATAAGGCGTCAAATGATTGATCTGCCATTATGGCGGCTATGGTTTCTTCAAATTCTCCCATTAAGCTATTGTACACAAAAGGGCCCATACTTATTCTCTTCACACCAAGCTCAGTCAAAACGCCAAAGATGGGCAAATCAGGCATTGTCATCACATTTACAGGTAACTTCGTTGACTCAACAACTTGTTCAATATCCTCTTCATTCGTTATGCACGGCACAAAAATTCCATCCGCTCCAGCTTCTTCATACGGCTTTATTCTCTTTAGTGTTTCCTCAAGCGGATTTTCCAATTCCATAATATAGGAATCTGTGCGGACATTGAGAAAGATGCTGATATTATTCTCTGACAAATAACTCGTTATCTTCCCAATAATCTTGCTAAATTCTCCAGCATCCAATATTTCTCTTTGACTGGTTACAACAGAATCTTCCAGATTAATCCCAACGACACCTAACTCTGCAAGACATTTGATATTTTCACAGATTGCCGCAATGTCTCTACTGTAACCACCTTCGATGTCTACAGTTAGAGGAATCTTTACTTTAAGCTGAATGCCTTTTACAATGTTCAATAAATCTTCAAAGGGCATTTTTTCGCCGTCTTCATAACCCAGTGATGCCGCAATTGCAGCACTTGAAGTGCCAATTGCTTTGAATCCCAATTTCTGAAACATTAATGCGCTATTGACATCCCATACATTGCCTAACAATAGTGGTGAGTCTTGATTGTGAAATTCAGTGAATTGTTTGACCTTTGTCATAATACCTCCTTGAGGATTGAGACATGTGGACCTTTCAGGCTCTTCGCTATTGTGAGTGGGTAACATCTGCTATTCCGGGGAAGCTCGCCCGGAGGATAGGGCCACGCTGGAGAGCGCCCCGATCGCGGTGGCGGGGGGCGATGGACGGGCAGGATCAAGCGTCCTGCCTTTCCCCGAGCAACCTCACATCAAGCGGCCCAAAGGCGATGAACTACAGAGGGTCGGGGGGACTGGTCCCCCGGGTCTACCCACACTAAACAGCGAAGATCACCGTTCAATTTGGATTATATTTATGTTTTAAATTCTATGCTACCGAAAACTTAACAAGTTCATTTTTTTTGATAATACCCCCAAATATTTAAGTAATCGTTCACCGGCTGGATGAGACGAGTGAAGGCGCCGGGAGTCTGTGTCAGTGAGCAACGACAGGGTGTACGAGGAACTCAAGGTTTTTTTGACCCCTCTTACTATTGCTCTTTCAATGGTCTGGTGGCCTCTCCGGTTTTGACCTGAGTCGCGCGTCGTGATAGTCTGAGAATGAACGGCTTTTGCGAGGAGAGACCGCTATGATTGACCTCAGCCCGGAAGTGCAAGAGATCGTGCAAGGAATCTTTAAGACTGGTCGGTACGGGAGCGAAGCCGAGATCATTCGGGAAGCCGTGAGCCTGCTCCGGCGCCGAGACCGACTCCGTACAGACATAGAGCACGGCATTGATCAGCTTGACCGGGGTGAGCGTATTGGGGACAAAGAGGTCTTCGACCACCTTGAAAAGAAGGCGGCCTCTTTCACGGACACCGATAGATGAGCCGTCTGTTCTTCTCTCCTGCATCTCGTGCAGACCTGAACAGCATCGTTGAACATATATCCACAGACAACCCGAACGCGGCGGCCGGATTCGTCAAAGAATTGAAAGAGCGCTGAGATGAGATGAAGATGTGAAATGGGGACAGGCTTGACATATGTGCATTTGGACGGCCGCGATGAAACCCGTGGAATAAGAGCAAAATCCGGACTGGACCGCTCTTCCCCTCTTCGGGAATAGACAGGACGACTGAAAACACTCAGCCGATGATTCCGCCGCAGAATTCCGGAACTGAGAAGTCATTCCGAGATCCTGACGAAGTGGCAGAAGAGATGGGAAGGTTTGCCCGGATCAGGCAAAATCGGGGGGCTTCTCGCCGAGAAGTGAATTAGGTATGGAGTACCCGGAATTCACTGAATTCAGAATCTTCAACCGATTTCAAGAATCGGTGCATTTGGCTCAAAGCAATATGTAGCGGACAAAGGCACAGCTATGAAGCTAAGGGCTTGTCAGACAATAAATGTCTCAATTCCCACTGTGTCGTCACCCCGGCGAAAGCCGGGGTGACGGTAATGAGTTCCGGCAAGGTTTCAGGATTCATAGGTTGTAGTACTTATTTCGTGACGAGCCCTAAGTCCGGAAAACCTCTGCAACCGCCAAAAACAGCTCAACATCCCGCAATACGCCTACAACCCGGCCTCCGTCATACACCGGCAAGATAGTGAGTTTGTTCTTACACTTGATCCTTATGGCGTTGAGCAGTCCGGAATCAATGTCGATTGTACCCTTAATGGGAAGCATGATCTCATTGACCTTCAGTTGGCCCTCTTGCAAGACCTTCTCGTTGAATCCGGCGCTTTCAGCGCTCATCTCGTCAAATCCGGATTCTCGGAAAGTGGCTCCCAGGCCGAAGCGGTCAACTTTTTCCGCCAAGGCGTCGACGGTGTGAGGAACCAGGGCTTCGCAAATTCGTCTGAAATCCAAGATTCCAACCAGTTTGTGATCGTTACCCATCACAAGGACTGTCCTGTGTCTCTTTTCCCGCTGAGCAAGAAAAGACTCACTCAGCATGAGAATCGCTTCCTTCACTGTTGAGTCAACGCTGACCACGGGATAGTCGTCCAACGGAATCATCAAATCGCTAACCTTCTTACTTGTAAGTGGCATTCTGAACCTCGTGAAAATGGAAATTGTTAGAAAGCAACCCGTGATCCTCCCTACTGCGCCGTGACCATCCATGTTTTCGATTGTGCTCCCAGGACTCGACAGAGACACAAATTCAGAGGAGATTGAGCGCACGGTTAAGGTGCGGCCACGTAGAGAGACCGCGGTCAAGGCATAACACGGACATGCCTGATAATATAGGGCGTGGGGGTCGGCATCAGTCTTCGCGCCATCGCCAGTCACTGGGGGTGGTCAGCTGAACCTTGACGATCTCCTCCCAGGAAATGCCGTGATCTCGAAAGACCTGTTCAACGGTCTCCTGGTCCGGTCCGTCCCACCAGCAGAAACGCCTTCCACCTTCGAGGCTGAACCAGGTCTTCACCCAGATTGCTCTTTTCTCGCCGGCCAACCGGACCCAGTTGGCTTCGATTTCAGCCTTGGATAGAGAAGGATCACGATGCACAGTCAGGTAGTGGGGCATTTTGTCCTCGCTATTTCCGCCTGTAATCCCTTACCAGCGGGAGTCAGCGTTCGAATTGCGCGCCTTCCTCCTTCTTCACCCTCAGGAAGAATTCACACGTTGAGCAATCCTGGAGCTTCCGGGCAAAGTCACCTTGAACTTCCCCACCACAGAAAGTGCCGACAACCTTCCAGCAATAGCGTCCAGCAGACCGGCCCCTGTTCTTTCCCCAGTTTTGCGTGTCCACAGCAGCGGGGCAGACTCCTTTTTCGTCTACATCCGGCGCCCCCGGTTCTTTGCCGCATTTCATGATCTCCCAACAGTTGCTCATCTCTTGGCCGGCCCGGATTTGCCACAGACGCCATTCGGACGCTACGGTCACATGGACTTCCACGATCTCCGACCACTTGATTCCAAGCTCCCGAAAAGTGTCCTCGATGACCTGCGGGTTCGGCGCGACCCACTCACAGAAGCGCTTTCCTTGGTCAGTGTTGTACAGAGTCATCTGCCAGACGGCCCTGGATTCCTTGGCGATTTCGGTCCACCTCGATTCCAAGACTACCCGGTCCAGAGCGGTCTCGTGATGAATGGTGAGGTACGTGGGCATGTGGCTCTCCTGTTGCGCAGTCTTGAGACTGGTGTTCGTCGGTTCGCACAGGACGCGAAGACCACGGTTACTTGCCGGATTCCTTTGTTCCAGGAACCGATAGAGAAACACGAAAACAACCCGATGCCACGGTTCCTTTTCAAGCGGCAGGCTCCCCCTCCTAATATAATCTTAGGCATTCACTCTCGTGGTTGCAACCCTTCTTTACCTGTTTGCTCAAGAATTTGCGGTAACCGCGCCGTACAAGCTCCCGCTCGCTCTGCCGCAAGCTCTTCAAGAGCGATCAGCCCGGCCCGCCGGGCTGCACTAATCGTTATGGATGCAACCGATCCATGAGTCTGGGGAACGCTATGGTTTCTCTGACGTGGTGAATTCCCGCGATCCACGCGATTGTGCGCTCAATGCCGAGCCCGAATCCTGAATGGGGAACCGAGCCGTAACGACGCAGGTCCAGGTACCATTCCAGTGGTTCGCGGTCGACTCCGTGAGCCTCTATTCTCTGTTCGAGCTCCCCCAGGGAGTCTTCCCGCTGGCCGCCGCCGATGATTTCGCCGTAACCCTCGGGAGCGAGCAGATCCACCGCCAAGGCCAGGCGCGGGTCATCGGGATCTCTTTTCATGTAGAAGGCTTTGATTTCAGCAGGATAGTGGGTCACAAATACCGGCTTGTCGAATCCCCGTGAGAGCACCGCCTCCTCGTCTGCGCCGAAGTCGCCTCCCCACTGGAAATCCACACCCTTGTCTTTGAGCATCCCCACGGCATCGGAATAGGTGATGCGGGGGAATGGTGGCACGGCCTTTTCCAGCATGGCAGTGTCGCGCTCCAGGGTCTGGAGTTGGGGCCGGCACTTGTCCAAAACCGTTTCCACGATTCGGCGGATCATGGCCTCGGCCAGATCGATGGTCTCGGGCAGTTCCCAAAACGCCATTTCCGGTTCGATCATCCAGAATTCGGTGAGATGGCGTCGAGTCTTGGACTTTTCCGCCCGGAACGTGGGACCGTGGACGTATATTCTGCCCAGGGCCATTGCAGCCGCCTCACCGTAAAGCTGTCCGGATTGAGTGAGATATGCGGACCTATCGAAATATTCGACCTCGAAGAGGGAGGTGGTCCCCTCGCATGCTGTGGGGGTCAGCACCGGCGCGTCCACGGACACGAATCCCAGGTCGTCGAAAAATCCACGGGCTGCCTGAGACACCTTGGATCGAATCTCCATCAGGGCCGTCTGCTTCGAGGATCTCAGCCACAAGTGCCTGTGATCCATCAGAAAACCTACGCCATGATCCTTCTTGGCAATGGGATATGGCTGGGCTTCGGACACCACCCGAAGATCATCGACCCTCATCTCAAATCCTCCTGGAGATCGGGCGTCTTCTATCACTTCACCCTGAACGATCACCGAAGATTCATAGGGTATGATATCCGTCAGATCAAAGACCTCTGGTGACACTTGATCCTTCAACACAGTGCACTGAATCACCCCGGACCCGTCTCGGATATGTAAGAAACGGATCTTCTTGGATGAACGCCTGTTGGCGATCCAACCTCTGAGTTCCACGGTTTCGCCGGCATGACGGCACACTTCGTTTACAACGGTCCACTTCATGGACACCCCCTGGCAGAGTCTGTAGTGATATGCATCAATAGTTAGCCCGAACCGTGCCCCACCGCCTCGTTGAGCGGCACGCGCTGTCCGCGCCGTTTATCCCACTTGTCCAAATGACGCGGGTGGCCGAGTCCAGGATCATCTTGCCCTATGGAGACCCGGCCGGTCAAGCTGTTCGGCAAGTGGACAGCCAGCCTTCAGTTTCGTGGGGCGGATCTTCTCGTGGCGCAAGTCATTGCGAGGAGAGCAACGACGAAGCAATCCCCATATTCAGCGCGCATGAGATTGCTTCGCTGCGCTCGCAATGACATCTTACGATGGCCCTCGAATGACTGAATGGTTACAATGGACAGCGGATTGCCCATTGCATCCTGTTTTCAGGTCTGGTAGAAAGATCAGCCATGACAGACCGCTCAATTCCGTTTGTTCTTCGACTCAGGCACGATCCTCCGTGGATGCCCGGCGCCCCTGTACTGGGTCTGATTTTGTCGATCACGTTGTGGTGGCTTTTGCCCGGTGTTGTTGACGCCGCCCCCGCGATCAGACCGCAGGATGTGCCGAAAATACTCTCCCAGAAAGGGAAAGGCGTCTCAGCCCTCAAGGCCGTGATGAGTATTACCAGCAAGTATGACCGGGACAAATCAGTTCATAATATCAAGGGATTCGTTCTGTACAGACGACCGATGGACTTTCGGTTTCAAGGAATAGGGCCCGCGGGCAATTCTCTGTTTGAGCTGGTGTCCAAGGCCACCGGGTTTGAACTGTATATTCCCTCGGACGGGAAAATACTCAAGGGAAACAAGCGGTGTTTTGCGCGTAAGTTCCCGGACGTTGCGGAGCTTCAGTATCTGATCCCGCTTGCTCTGCTGCAATGGAGAGACGTTCGATTTGAGAGAGCAGTTGCCCGCAACGGGACCGACACCGTGATCAAGCTGACCTTTAGAGGGCAGAAATGGGAGGCAACACTCGACACCGAAAAACTTCTTGTGAGACGTCTGGTCAGGCTGAGCCGCGATGTCCCTGATCTTACCGCGGATTTTGGGGATTTCGGTTCCGGCGATCTCGGGTGGCTTCCGAAAAGCTTTAGATTGCGGTCTCGCTCCGGTGGTTGGCGAACAACGGTCAAGATGCAAGGAATAAAGGTGAATCCGTTCCTGGTAGAAAAGAATTTCAAGCTGGAGCCCATGTATTCACCCAAAATTGAAGAATGTAGATGACGGCTTGATACTGACTATCATCGCAAGAGAGCGACAACGAAGTATAAGAATGTCCGAATAGTCACAGGTCCCCGGCGTAGGGGCGACCGGCGATCGCCCGAAGGCAAGCCGCGATATTCACAATAAAGGGCCATTTTCATAGAAACGGACGCTCCTCGATTTCCAGGCAGACCAGTCTCCATGAATATGCCGAACCTTGCTCAAGACAATCACTTGGTTTAACTAACGGCCGGCACAGATGTATCGACTACTATACAACGTTTTCCTTCATACGATGGTTCCACCTTTTCTTGCTGCTTACTATCTTCCTCGGATTGTGTTTGGGGGCAAGTATCGCCGATCTTTGGCAGGCAAACTGGGGCATATGAACAGCGAGGCCCTCCCGCAAACACTGCCGCTGCCTCGCGTTTGGTTCCATGCTGTGTCGGTTGGGGAGGTTGTTGCTCTGAGTCCCCTTGTGAAACGGTTCAGGGAGATCAGACCCGACGCGGGCATCGTCGTCTCTACGGGAACCGAAACCGGTTACGACAGGGCTTGCGCGATGATTCCCGAGGCGCACGGTTTTCTCTTTCTTCCCCTGGATTTCCCGTTCATGGTGAATCGTGTTGTGGAGCGTGTTGCGCCGGATCTTTTCGTACTCATGGAAACCGAGCTTTGGCCCAACCTGATTCACAGTCTCAAGACCCGAGGGGCCTCGGTGGTTCTCGCCAATGGACGGATCTCGGACAGGTCGTTCCCGCGATACCGAATTCTGCGGGATTTCTTTGCTTCCACCCTGGGCCAAATCGACCTGTTCCTTATGGCCTCGGACACGGACGCTGAGAGAATCGTACGCATGAACGCGGCCAGGGCACGGGTCCGGGTCACCGGGAATACCAAATTCGACGCGGCCCTGGGAGAGCGGCCGGACAGAGCGGAAGGGGAAATGCGCGATCTCCTGGGGCTGGACCGGGATACCATGACGCTCGTGGCCGGGAGCACTCACCCGGGAGAGCATGAAATAGTGCTGGACGCGTACTCCACACTTTTGGAGAGATTCCCCGACCTTGTCCTCGTCGTGGCGCCGCGTCACGTGGAGAAGACTCCCTCGATACTGTCGGCCATGAAAGAGCGGGGAATGGCGCCCCCGTTTCTCAGGAGTTCCGCTGATCACGGGGAAGCCAGGAACGGACGAAGAGTTGTCATCGTTGACCGCACCGGTGAGCTGTTCAAGGTCTTTTCGCTGGCAACAGTGGTTTTCATGGGTGGATCGCTTGTCCCAAAAGGAGGGCAAAATATCCTCGAACCCGCGTCCTGGGGCAAGATGGTTTTCTTTGGGCCGTCAATGGGGGATTTCCGGGAGGCTCGGGATATTTTGGCGCACGTAGGCGCGGCCGCGGAAGTAACAGGACGAGAAGATCTTGTGGAGAAAATCGCGGAAGCCCTATCCAATCCCGAGAGATCGGCCGATCGGGGCCGCAAGGGCCGCGCCGAAGTGATGAAACATGTGGGAAGCGCAGACAGAAACGCGAAGATCATAGCCGAGCTTCTGACGATCAAAGAAACTCGCTGACGTCGCCTTTGCCCTCCCTGATGACCTTGGGCGTGTCATCGATCAGACTGACAATGGACGAAGGTTCCGGCAGGAAAACCCCTCCGTCGATAACCATATCCACAGTCCCCTTGTAGAGCCGGTCTATCTCCCTTGGATCGTCCAACAACTGATCGTCGGGCATACGCACCGAGGAAGAGAGAATCGGATTACCCAACTCTTCCAACAGCGCACGGCAGACGCGATTATCCGGAATACGTATCCCCACCTCGTGGCGTTTGGTGAGAACTATCTTGGGGACAAGCCTGGTCGCCTCCAGCACAAAAGTGTATGGGCCCGGCAGGGATCTGCGGAGTATCTTATAAGCAAAGTCTGATACCTGCGCGTAGTTTGCGATATGCTTCAAGTCCGCAAAAACAAAGGACAAATGCCTTTTGTTGTTCATTTTCTTGATTCGGCGCACCTTTTCCAGGGCCTTCTTGCTGTGAATATCGCATCCAAGCCCGTAAACCGTGTCTGTGGGATAGATTATCACGCCATCCGAACGCAAACACTCAGCTACTCTTTGGATTCGCCTCGGTTGTGGATGCTCCGGATTTATCTGTAGAATCATAAGCCGAGCCTCTCCAATGTCGGACATGGGCAGGTCGGGATGATCCCGGTAGGCCCAAAAGAATTTCGTTCCCCAACCACGGGGCACATACTCGGATTCGGCCCGAAGACGTGATCGAGAGATCTCGCAGGTCCAACTTGGAAATCTACTATAACACGTCGGTCCAAGCCTCATGGAAACGTTTGAACTCTCATACTAGACCCCGAGCCGTGTTCCGGAGGTTTCCTCAAGATCCCTGATGGGAGACCCTCCCGCTGACGAGCATGTCCGGGCCCACTCGCGATACCTCAACATCGGTCAAGCGGGGGGCCTGTTCCAGCTTATCTATACCTGTTCCGCTGATTCCGCTCGGAGCGTCTTGGCCGCCGATCATGATCGGTGCGTAATAGAAAAGGCAGCGGTCCACGATCTTCGCATTCAGAGCGCCCCATGCCAGCTCTGATCCGCCTTCAATCAGAATAGACGTAATACCGAGGCCATAGACTTGTGATAAAAGGTCCGGCAGATCCACTCGCTTCGATCCTGAAGTCGGCAGTACCCTGGCCCCCGCTTGCTCCAGTCGTTTTCTGCGTTGCGCGGGAGGCTTTGCTCTGCACGCGATAATGACGCCCGCGGGTGAAGACGGATTCATGATCTTGGAATCCGGGGGGGTCCTCAATGAGGAGTCTACAATTATCCGTTCCGCGTCACGGCCACTGCCCCGCGGCAGGCGGGTGGTCAATGAGGGATTGTCGGCAAGAGCGGTTCCGATGCCGATCATTACTCCCGCGACACGATCTCTTAATCTGTGGACTTGCCGTCGAGACGCCTCGGAAGTTATCCACCGGGAATGACCGGTGCGTGTGGCGATGCGGCCGTCCAAGCTCATGCCCAGTTTCAAAAACACGAATGCTCGGCCCAGCGTAACGTTGGTCAGATAGACCTCATTGAGTCGTTTGCATCGATCTTCGAGCACAGGGCCTCTCACCTGAAGACCAGCGCGCGTCAACGCCTCAGCCCCTCCGCCTTTGACCCCGGGGTTGGGATCGGCCATTCCGAACCAGACCGCGCTGATTCCCGATTTGCGGATCACCTCGGTGCACGGAGGGGTGCGACCGTGATGGTTGCAGGGTTCCAGCGTCACATACAGTTCTGAGCCTTGGGTCCTGGTTCCGGCATCCCTGATAGCCTCTACTTCCGCGTGAGGCTTTCCCGGTGCTCGGTGAAAGCCTTCCCCCACGACTCGGCCGCGCTTGACTATTACCGCTCCGACCATGGGATTCGGATCGGTTCGTCCCAGGCCCTTGCGGGCCAGCCTGAGCGCACGGGCCATGAATTTCTCAGCTTTAGGGGGAATCGTGGATTGGGCTTGGGTCATCGGCAGATCCGCTTCGGGAGCCGTTGTGCTCCGGCGATTCCTTGAATTCGTATAATTCCTTGATCTCTGTTATGAATTCCTCGATATCCCGGAAGGAGCGATAAACCGACGCAAATCGTACATAAGCAACCTCGTCCATCTGTCGCAGCGCGTCCATAACCTTCTTACCTATTAAGGTGACGCTGATCTCTTTCTCAGGTCCTTCCATCAGTTCCTGTTCGATCAATTCTGCCACGCCCTCTATTTTTTCCATGCTTATGGGTCTCTTCTGGCACGCGCGGCGCATCCCTTCGATGATCTTCCTACGGTCGAACGATTCACGGCGCCCATCCTTTTTTATGACAAAAGGCAGGATTTCCTCGACTCTCTCATAAGTCGTAAATCTTTTCCGGCATTCCAGACACTCGCGCCGTCTGCGGATCACCGCGCTATCCTTACCGAGGCGAGAGTCGATCACTTTGTCATCGATTGCGCCGCAAGCAGGGCATTTCATTGTAGGGCCTCTTCCGGGTTTTCTGTGCACTAGAGCCGAAACGGTATTTATACCGAATCCCGGCAGGATGCAAGGAAAATATAGAATTTTGTTCTCATAAACTTTCAAGGGGTTAACCTTATAGGGCTATCCGGGTAATTCAGCCGGGAGCTTTGCCATATTTCGCGGAAAAAGCTACAAATGTCTGACGCAATCATGAAAACGCGTTTGAACATGACAATCGCGGATCTGGCGCTGGTCGTCTTATTGGCGGTCACGGCAGGGATTCTGTTCTTTCTAATTCCGAACTGGGTGCTTTCCCGCGGAACAGAGGCGGAGATACGGTCAGGAGACAAGATCGTCGGGGCATATTCCCTGGATCATGACCGCAGGATCGATGTGCCGGGCCCCCTGGGGATCACGGTTGTGAAGATCGAGAAGGGTCGTGCCTCAATCGTTTCGTCGCCGTGTCCTCACAAGCTTTGCACGCGTATGGGGGACTGCGGGAAGGAAGGCGGTGTGATCGTTTGTGTGCCCAATGAGGTGGTGGTGAGGACCGGCCAAGGTCGGACCGATGGACTCGACGCGGTGAGCCGATGACGGATCCGGTTCAGAGGCTTGCCAGGGTCGCGCTCCTGCTGGCGCTTGCCACGGTGATTCATACCGCGGAGGCGATGCTCCCCGTGACCGCGGTCTGGTTCAGGTTCGGTTTTGCCAACATAATCGGGCTTGCCACGCTCTATCTGTTCGGATTCAAGGACGCGCTGATAGTGACTCTGGGCCGCATCTTCCTGGGATCGCTAATATCAGGGCTCTTCGGCTCCCCTGCATTTATTCTTTCTCTTTCCGGGGGGATCTGCTCCATCCTGGCTATGGGCCTTGCCTTGAGAATCGGACGACGAATATTCTCAGAGATCGGAATCAGCGTGGTGGGAGCAGTCATGCACAACCTGGGGCAGCTGAGCGTTGCCTACCTGATCCTCATCCGCAACGAAGCGATATTCCTCCTTGTGCCTCTCATGCTGCTCATGTCCGTGGGAACCGGAATCATCAACGGACTCGCAGCCCGCTTCCTAATAGAACGCTTCCGCCGCGTGGCTGAAGAGCATACCTGATACCGGCTTACATGCCTGAAAACAGAGGCACAACGAAAATTTAAAGTCTTATCCACTATTCAGTAGTCCGTGGCTTCGCCCCGGACAGGCGTGTGAAGAGCGCGCACGCTGCGCATGGACTTGGAGGGGAGACTCATCTCCCCTCCAAACCACCCCATACGTAGTCCCGGAAAGGGGTGGTTTCTCCACGGGACTTCCATGGGACCAACATGCCCGACCGGGCACCGGGCACAACGAAACATGAAAATGCCGGAAAGGCGTTGGTCCCACGCGTAGGGGCGTAGCATGCTACGCCCTCTTGGATAGTGGGTCCAAGACGGAACTCGGAAGATTTCCCAGTCCATCCATTCTCAGGTAAATGCGCTTTCAAATGAGTGGGAATCAGGTCTTGTGTACCACTGCCGGCTTGCCCGGCAGTGCTTGAGTATTACTCTCTTGATCGAGCAATGGTATTGCGCCAACCCGGTCATGTCACTAGACTCGCGCCACCTCAGAGGTTACACTCTGGCCATGATCAGGTCGTTCGTTCACAAAGGCCTGGAGGATTTCTTTTTCGATGGTACGAGGAAGGGTATCCAGCCGAAGCATGCCCGGAAGCTCGAAGAGATCCTGGACCGGCTCGATAACGCCAACGAGATTCGAGACATGGATTATCCGGGCGCTTACTTGAGCCGGTCGGCGCCTGGTACCGCGCGGCGCAGCTTGCCAGGCTGTTTACCCGGTACCCCCTGAACCGTCATTCCGGCGAACGCCGGAATCCAGGCTTCTTCAAGCTTTTCCGGCCCCCCGCCGCATGCCTCGGACTCCGATCCGGGGTTCCCCGGGGTGACGGAGAGGTCGGACGCAATGAGAGCAAGAAAGAGGCCGCCCACTCACCCGGGCCGAATACTAAAGAGCCACCACCTGGAACCCTTGTCCATCACAATCACGGAGTTGGCCAAGATACTGGGAGTATCCCGGAAAACAGCCTCCAAGATAGTGAATGAACGGGGGGCTGTCACGCCGGACATGGCCCTCCGTCTATCTCGGGCCTTTAACACCACCCCGAATCTCTGGCTGGGCCTGCAACTGGAGTATGATCTGTGGCACGCGGCCAACGCGTCGAAAGAATGGCGCCGTGTTCGACGAGTCGAGGAACGGACCTCGGCTCGGGTTTAGCGCAACTGCAACGACGAACCACCAAGGCTTCGCACGCGCAATCCACTCATTCCGTGTCCTCATGAATCCACTCCCCCGCGGACCGGAGCGTCAAGAATTAAGTATGGTGTCCCCGGAATTAATGGTGTCCCCGGAATTAAGTGGAGCATCAGTCCTGTTGTCAATTCAATAAGTTTGCAGGTAGCAGTCATTCAGTCATTCGGGGGGCTGAATCGGGAACGTGTCTGAAATCGAGTGATGGGCGATTGGAAGTGAGGTTAGTGTCATACTCCGCGCGAAGAGGGCGACGCATGCGTCGCCCCTACGTCCTTGGCCCGCGGCGCCTCCTGTTGCTGTCAGGTTTATTTGTGACAAGCCCTACGCGCCGTACGAAGCCCGTAGGATGGGATGACCGGAGGGAATCCCATCGGTCGAGGCTTTCACTCCATACCTCACCCGGATAACTCCTCGATCTATGGGGTTCGCTTCCCTCACCCCATCCTACAATACTGCACAATGTCCAGGGATCTCCACGGGACGAATCAAACAACAGGAAAGCTCAGTCGTCCCGCCGGGACTCGGGTTTTCTCTCGTGGGACTGCGTACCCCGGAATGAATTCCGGGGCTACTATCAGGAGTCCCTCCGGGACTCTTTTGAGGAAACGACTCTGTCCTATCGACGAAGCATGAAGATGCCGGCGGCCTTGGGTTATTGCTCAGGACGGACTTCCGCCTTGTTCACCGTCTTCTTCCCAGCCGTTGGGTAAGGCAACTGACACGGCATAGCCGTGCCAGTTCTTCAGCCGGGGTACCCAATCCCGCCCGGGTACCGCATATTATGAAGTCTTTTGGAAGGGGTCCGGGGGAACCTTTTCTACCGAGAAAAGGTTC
>CAZGNL010000053.1:0-32607 GCA_964527475.1 uncultured Syntrophaceae bacterium | reverse complement strand
TCTCCCCCATTTTGGGGGAGAGGGCTAGGGTGAGGGGGTCTTCACACTTCGTTACACCTGCAATCCAGTGCTCGATTCGCAATTTGTACTCTATTCCCACCGTGCGTGACAGAAAAGCGCGGCACACAAGGTCCGCATAGTGACGATGATCCGTGATGCACTATGGGTAGAGGCTCCGCATCAGGAAGAGAGCGAGGTCAGGCCCCTCGTGAGGAGAATGATGACTACCGCCGGAAGGATGCGCGTGCCGCTTGAGGTTGACGTTGAGTGACTTGAAAGGCGGGTTCCGAGATTTTCCTCTTTCAGGAATGATTGGCATCCCATCGTCAGCCGGCATGATTGAAGGAGAGCGGGCGTCATCATCAGGGGATTGTGGGTCCGACGACCCGCGAAATCACGTGCGGGAACATCAGGTGGAGGATTTCGGGACGCGAATTTGGTTGACCAAAGGACGCTCGGTGGGGTACGCTCCGAAAAGCTAAAATGAGTTTCTTGCGGCTACATGACGACGGTTCTGTCTCTAATGGGTCTTTTGGGGGGCTGTACTGCAACGCTTTCGGGATCAGCGGAACGATTCCCCGAATCGGCTACGGCTGGAAGAACACAGAAATGGCAAGGCGGCCGCATAATTCCGGATAAAGAGGTTTGGCGGCAGCTCATGCAAGTCCTGCTCCCGACAGCGGTCCTAAGGAAAAGAAGCCCGGTTTCTCTCGGCTCCGAATAATCAGCGGTTCGATGAACCAAAACCTGTCAATGCCGGCGAAATCACTTGATACGAATCGCGGAAGAGTTATGGTCCTGTTGGCGCAATGGCTGAAAGATCACCGGACCCCACTTTGGGTGTTTGTGGTCACACGGGGTGGGTTAGTCCTGATGATCTACCTCAGCATGTTACTCCTGCCTGCCCGGTCCGGCCCCAATCTATGGAGCGCCTTCCCCGAGAACCCTTTACTCGATGGCTGGTCACGATGGGATTCAGCATGGTACGTGGGTATTGCGGTCAGTGGTTATAGCGGTGAGCCAGGGTATAAAGATGAGCTAAATGTCCGTTTTTGGCCCCTATACCCCCTGACGATCCGGGCCCTGAACTCCTTGGTTCAGAATCCACACCTGTCAGCTCTCATCGTCTCCAATCTTTTGTTTCTGATCGCTCTGCTTCTCTTGTTCGACTTCACGAAAGCTAGGTTCGACGAAAAGACCGCTACACGTACCGTTGTCCTGCTTTCCGTGTATCCATTTTCCTGGTGTTTTACTGGGGCATATTCCGAATCATTGTACTTGGCTCTCGTCCTGTCGGCCTTCTCTTGTGGAGAAAAGAGAAGGTGGCCGGCAGCCGGTTTCTTTGCAGCCCTGGCAAGCGCAACCAGAGTAATGGGATTCCTCACGGTCTTCGGACTCCTCCTTCTGTATCTGGAGAAAATAGCTTTTGACTACCGAAAGATCCGGGGCGACATCCTGTGGATTCTCGTCGGGGTCTCAGGATTTGTCGCCTACAGCGGGTATCTGGGATTCACACTGGGAGATCCCTTCCTTTTCAGCATGTACAGAAATGCTCCGACTATGGCCTCTGTTCACAGCTTTGACAAATTCATAGAACAGTGCCAAACCGCAGGCTTTCAGACTCTGGAGATCGCACACATCGCGACCTTACTAGGCGCCGCAGCACTTCTGTTTTGCCTGGTTGTATGGAAGAGAATCGGTGTAGCCTACGCGGCCTGGTCGGCGGCATGCATAGGCGTGGGATTCATCGGATGGGGCGGTCTGGGTCGCTACATCGCTCCTGTTTTCCCATTGTTCATTGCTCTGGCTACGGTCGTGAAAAGACCTATTCCATACTGGTCCTGGTGCTATGTGAGCGGCTTGCTCCTGGCTCTCTTTTCTATAATGTTCTCGCACTGGTATATGACGGGCTGAGATCATTCACGGTTGCGCGAGTGCCGTCGCAGTGGGAACAATGAAGGTCTCTGTTGTTATCCAAACGACAAATGAGGTACGCAATTACGCGATGAACCTCTTTTCCGTCTCGATGTGCTCCTCAAAACGTCAAACAAAGGCCCGGTGACCCGGCTCGCTCTCAAGGAAATCGAGTGCCAGCTGGTTAGTGCCGTTGGCACAGCAGTGATGCCGGCAATCAACACTAGGATCGATTGTGAAGAAGTTGGCCTTGTCCGAAAACCAGAAGTCTTTGAAGCTCGTATCAATCAGACAGCCCAACAATCCTTTTTCCAAGTTGTACGCCTTATCGTGACAGCTATAGACGTTGCTGTCCGCGGCGATGACAGGCTGAATCTGAATGATAGGACACCAATGGTAATCCTTGTTGAATTTTTCGTCTAGGAGATGGTATGAGTTTGATATTTCAAATGTTTTTTCCTGGTAGTCCTCAATGGATCTCTGTGCCTGCTCGGTCACCAGCCCGTAAATCTTCTCGTGATAGCGATTGTTGGCAGCACCGCTGTTGCTCACAATGCATGGAGATATCTTCACGGAGCGCGCTCCGGTATCCTTGAGGCGTCCCACTAACTCGTGTACGTGCCCAGCATTCTTCTCGTCCACGATGAGGCTCACCCCCAGGTAGCAGTTGCCGTCGAGTGCAGCGAACGCTTCCATATTGTTCAGCACTCTTGAGAACTCGGTCGTGGGAACCGAGCGGTACTGCGCGTAGCTGTCATCATCCCAGCCGTCAATGGAAATCCTCACCCATGTTCCATTGGAGGCAAAGATCTCGGCAACCTCACCCGTGAGACAGGCTCCGTTGGTGAGAGCCGCAGATTTGACCCCGCCCCGTGCAAGCTCTTTCAATCCCTTTACGAAGGGCGCATAAATCAACGGTTCGCCGCCACCGCTGAATGTGACCGCTTTCACGCCCATATCAACGATGTCCCGGATGATTTCTAGGAATTTGTCTTCTGGAATGGAGTCATGTCTGTTCATGTCCTTGCCAAGCTGAAGCTCATCAGTCCGGTACGCGCAGTAGCGGCAGTTGTGGTTGCACCTGTTGGTGGGCTTAAGCCTGATGTGGAGCGGCGGCTCGATAATCGGCACATCTCGCGGAAGGGAGGCCAGTTTGTCGGGATAATGGAAGATTTTGGTGCGGCTGTAGAGAAGACCCATTCGTTTCTCGCGTTTTACTCGAAATAGATAAATTCATAGTCGCCTGTGTATACGAATTCTTCGAATATCCATTGCCAGGCGGCGCTACTGAAGAAACTTTTGCACGTGAGCGCCCAGCATTGCAGATTGAACAGATCAAGATCGTTTCGGTAGCTTTCACACACAATATACTTGTTCTTGCCCACTCGCTCGATTTCCATGAGAGCCGTCTTCAGATCGAATATATCGAGGTTGTGCAAAGTAGTCAGAGAGATCACCAGATCGAATTCATCATCCTTGTACGGATACGGATCCTCCGCACGATGCACGAAGAGCTTCTCCCGGATCTCCGTCATGCTCTCCCCTATGGCGTACTCCGCGATATCAAAGCCCGCGAGTCGAGCGGTCGGCAAAAGCTTGTGCAACTCATACAACAAGTACGCCTTGCCGCACCCAACGTCCAGGATGCTTGAGCGCTCATTGAGTCCGTATTCTTCTATCAGTTGCTCCGCCACCGGCTTCCACCGTCCATCGTAGTGGTACCCACCGTATCCGTATCTCCGATCTCCATCCCAGTAGTCAGCGTCATAGAGTTTGGCCACTGTCATACATTTCGGCTTGTCATCTCTCATTCGGCCGAGATAATCCCGGGCAGCCCTTTTATGGAGCGGTGTCATGACATTCATCAATCTTCCCATGAAAAATGTGCCTCAACCATCAGATTTCCGCGATCTCACGAATCACGGGTGCCGCCTGAAATATGAACTCCCATGGCGAAAAGCGCCGGAACGAATCATAAGAATCGGCTGGAGATCTTCATGGGAGTGTCCCAATAAACTCGTAACAAAGAGCACTGCCGGGCAAGCCGGCAGTGGCGCCCGGGCTTTGTACTTCACTCGCTTGAAGACGAACCGGCATTACACAACTCCCGCACAATACCCGTAATTCTATCCGCGGTGATTCCGAAGCGCTTCATGAGGCCCGCCTGCGAGCCGTACTCGTCGGAGAACTGATCCGGCACACCCACACGACGAAACGCCTTCCCAGGCGAAAAGGATGCCTCGGCAATCAGTTCGGCCACGCAACTGCCCAGTCCGCCGATAATGCTGTGCTCCTCCACGGTAACCACCACAGGCACGCCGGAGACCGTCTCCAGAATAGTCTCGTTATCCAGCGGTTTGATCACCGGCACGTGCAGAACGCCTGCGTCAATGCCGTCCTCGCTCAATTCGACTACCGCTTGGAGCGCGGTTCCCAATGTAACACCGGTTGTGATGACCAGAGCATCGCGGCCCTCGCGCATCACGAACGCCCGGTCCATCCTGAATTCTTGATCCCTGGTAACGATCGGATCGTACCCCTTTGCCAAACGAATATACATGGGACCCGGATAATCAACCGTCAGCGGCATGAATCTCCGCATTTCATTCGCGTCGGCGGGCGCCACCACTGTCATCTCGGGCAGCGCTCTCATGATGGCAATGTCTTCCGTTACCATGTGGGTCGGGCCGAGCGGAGCGTACACCAACCCTCCTCCGTTGCCAATCAACCGAACGTTGGCACGATGTAGGCAAATGTCAATCGCGATCTGTTCGAAGCATCGCCGGGTGATGAATGATGCGATGGTATTCACGTACGGGATCTTGCCTTCGAGCGCCAGGCCCGTTGCCATCCCGATCACATGAGCCTCGCTGATTCCCTCCATGAAGAAGCGCTCCGGCATCTCTTCACGGAATGCCTGCATTGTGCCTAACCCGAGGTCCGAACCGATGAAGAATATCCTCCGGTCCAGACGGGCCAGCTCACAGACCATATCGAGACACGCTCTCCGCATCAACTCGCCTCGGCAAGCCCCCGGAACAGGGCCTCCAGATCGTCGTCCTTGATGTTGCTCTTATGATGCCACTTCAGATTGCGTTCGAGATCGGGGATTCCCTTTCCTTTGATGGTGTGACAGATAACGGCCGTTGGCTTGTCATGATCAAGTGGTATGCCTCTGAAAATCGAGCGGAGATGGTTCACGTCGTGGCCGTCGACCTCGGCCACGGCAAAACCGAAGCTTGACCACTTGTCTGCAAAGGGTTCCAACTCCAAAACCTCTGATGTCGCTCCATAGGACTGCTGTTTATTGTAGTCGACGACAACACACAGATTGTTCAAGCGGTGCTTGGCCGCGCTCATTGCCCCTTCCCAGATGGAACCCTCATTGGATTCACCGTCACCGATGATGACGAACACCCGGTAATCGGCCATTTCGTAGCGAGCGTTCAGGGCGATCCCCACCCCGATGGATAGCCCATGGCCCAGGCTTCCGGTTGAGGCTTCTACGCCGGGCACCTTTCCCCGCTCAGGATGACCGCCCAGAATGCCGTCACTTTGACAGAACTTCTGAAGCTCTGACTCCGGGAAGAAGCCCTTGTCGTGAAGGATTGCATAGAGCGCCATGCAACCGTGACCCTTGCTCAAAATACAGCGATCTCGTGCCGGCCACTGTGGGCGAGCAGGATCGAAGCGCAGCACATCTTCGTACAAGACCCGGAGTATCTCGATCAGAGAAAAAGCCGATGCCAGGTGACCCCTCCTGGCCGATGCAAGCATTTCCAGGCATGTCCTGCGCAACGCTATTGATCGCCCATCAAGCCGTTGGGTCATTGCCCGCGTCCTTTTCACGATGATCTCGAACTATGGCTGTCAAGCCATTATCGATGTTTGCGAGCATCCGCCTCGCCTTACTCAACTGGTTGGATTTGCGTTTTTCCAAGTCCGAGGTCCGGCCGTCGGCAAATTCTCGACGAGCCCACTCAGACGGCACAAACTCATTTAGCAGCAACAGAACCCATTTCAACGCGCAAAGAGGATACGCTATTTCCACCCGCTGAGCAAGTTGAGGAATACGATGAAAGGCCTTCAGCGCTTGGTGGAGGAACGCGCGGTTCAGGTTGTCCGAAAGCCCCATGCCCGGATGCAACATGAAATCGGCAATCGTCTTGGCCGGGTCATCCCTTCCAAAGTATTCAAAATCCAAGAAGACCACCCTGGCCGTCCGGTCGATTATCGCATTGTGAAAACCGAAATCGGACGGACTGAGGGTCATCCGATTGACCCCGATCGGCTCATCCCATGGGATGTCCCATTCCCGGGCACACTGCCTCGTTTGCGATCGGATCTCACGGTACGCAGGCTCAAACACCCGTTCAAGAAACTGCTCCATCTCCCGGGATACGTCGGAATCAACGGGCACGGTATCCAGTCGGCGCCGTCTCATTCGGACGACCCGCATCATCTCGGACAACGAAAAGCATGCCTCTGACGCAGGCGGAATCTCATCAGCCCCATCCCCGTTCGTGATCTCACTCAGCCGAAACAGGAAATCGACGGCAGCATCTATGTGAGCTTCCGTCACCTTGTCTTTGGGGATCTTCTCTCCGTCAATGTGCTCGCACGCGATTATATGATGGGCTTCATCCACGGCCGTCACGGCCGGGACATCCCGAATTCCGTTTGCATGAAGGAACCTGAGCGCTCTCACTTCGGTTCCCAATCTGTCTCTCTTGTCCCAATCGCTGCGATGGTAGAGCTTAGCTACATAGAGCCGTGAATCTCGGCACCAGACCCTGAAAGTGCGCGAGTTCCGACCAGCACGCATTTCTTCCAGCCTGAGAATGCGTCTGCTGAGCAAGCGCTCAATAACCTTCGTCAAAGAGTCTTCAGGAGATTGCTTGGTCACCGCCAATTACCAGGTCCTCTATTCGGGTCCACTGAGACGCCGTGACGACGTCCTGGCCGACGCCCGCCCTACCAAAAGGAGCGAACAAGATTTTCTTCACTCCTGCGGGAAAGGACGGCTCGAGAAAGATCTCTTCCAGGTCATCGATGAAATGGGTGCATCCCGTGCCCCTGATCCGGCGGATCTTGTCCAGTCGCGTAGGTTCGAAATGAACGTCGTGCTCCTCAGAAAGCGATACGGGAGCGGAGAAGAACCCGTTCCTCCTCAACCACGAGCGTGCGGCCTCTCGGAGATCAATACTCTCGGAACTCGCGAATGCGTATTGCGTCTTGTGGCTGATGATCAGCACTTTGATGCCGTGCTCCTTGCAGCGCGCGATGAAGCGGTGTACTCCGTTATAGGCTTCGGCTCGCTCAATTTCAGGCCCGTAGATCACGGCTTGAAGTTTTCGCCAAGCCGTCTCACCGTCTGGTCTTGTGCGAATGTGATCTCGGATGACCGTCTTGCTCTTTGGAAACGACGGGTCGATCAGCCCGCGCTCTACTGCTACTGCACGCACGACCTTATCGTAGCATACGATCGTGTTGTCAAAGTCCAGGCCGACTATCGACATCACGGGTCACCCTCGATCCATTTCCGAATGCCCTGTTCCAGTGTGACCGGCTCAAATTCGGGGAGGAGCCGCTTGAGCCGAGTAGTGTCAAATACCAGATCGAAATCGTTTGGGCCGGGCTCCGCGCTCCAAACAATGTTGGGTTTCTTGCCAAGCTGGTTTGCAATCATCTCAATGATGTCTCTGATCGCGATGCTTCTGCCGGACGCAACGTTTACCATGCCATCATACGGAGTTTCCAGGAAACCCTCCGCGACTCGGCACAGATCACCGACTGCGAGGTAGTCTCTCAGGATCCGGCCGTTGCCCGTTACGGTAATGGGTTCGTCATTCATGATCTTCTCGATGAACAGCCCGAGCACGCTCGGATGGCTTTTTCGCTTTCCATAAATGCCTGGGCACCGGAGAATCGTAACCGGGACTTTGCCGGAAAGATTGATTTCAAAGATCTTCTCTGAAGCGAGCTTCGCCAGCCCGTAATAGCTCCCGGGTCCCGGAGGGGTGGCTTCATTGACCGGCAGCGGTTCCTGAGGCCGTCCGTAGATATCAACCGAGCTTACGAATACCGTGCTCAGGGCACCGTTCGATGCAATAGTTTCGGCAACGGTGCGGGCCATGGTGATGTTCTCCATCATAGATTCCCACGTATTCGTCTTGATGGATGAGATGCCCGCGCAAAAGAGATACGAAGATGATGAGTCAAACTGCTTGAAGAACTGCCGCACGGCTGAGAGATCGAGCAGGTTAAGATCTTTCGAAGAGCTTGCCGCCACTTCGACGGATTTACCGCTCGACAAATAATCGACCATAGAGGATCCGATAAACCCGGACGCCCCCAGGACGATTACTTTGCTCGGGGTAGATAAGGATCGTAAGCCCATCAGTCGCCACTCCGTCGCCATAGCCAACACGAGTCTTAAGTGCGCTTTTGTGCATGGGGAGCCGGTCTCATGGCCTGACTATTACCGTATCCATGTTGATCTGCCCTCTCGCAAGCTTCTGCATGAACGCTCGAGCTTCGGCCTCATCATCTTCTTCGGGAGCCCAATCAGCATACACCATCTTGGATTTGTCAAACGGTCCGAGAATAACCTCGTGCATTACAAAAGTCTCCGAACGAACGATCTGTGTGTGGTACACTGGATCGGACTGTCTGAAAAAGAACACGCGCTCTGACCGGTACTCTCCGAGCTCGATGATCGTTGTCACGGCCCCGGAGTCGTCGAATAGGTACAAATCACTCTCGCCTTCGATGACGTGGCCTGATTCCGTGCTCCACGGATGTTTGTGCGGACGGATGTAGGTACCGTGTGCGAGTGCGAGTATCATGTCATGCAGCTCGTCTTGCTCAGATCGGTGTGCGCAGATCCTGGACCTCTTCTTCACTGTTTCATGGCAACGTGCCTTCACGGCAGGAATATCCGCTGAAGTTAGAGTTACCGTTTCATCAACGGCAAATACTGCCTCTTTGCTCACCTCTCTGAACTTCATTAGATTGCCTTCCCAGCCCCTCTTAGCCGCTGCTTCCTCCGTGCAAGACGACGAATGCTCAACTGCAGAAGGGTATACGCAACGGACAAGAAGTTTCTGAGTTTCAAACTCTCTGTTTTTCCAGCGGTTCTCATGTTCACATTTGCTGGAACCTCAATGTAGCTGAAACCTTCATCCAGCACTCTGGAAAGGAGTTCCGCTCGGATTCCCGAGCCCTCACAGGGGGTGTGCCACCGCATAACGTGCTCCCGCCGGTAGAGGACGTTCCCATTGTAGTAGCGGAGACTATGACCGGTAATACCAGTCACCAGATATGTGTAAAGCGATGAAAGGAAGCGTCGTTTCAGATCGCGATCATCGCGCTGGATATACGGGATAATCATGTCGGCTTGCCTCATGAGCTTGAATACGTCTCGCAGGGACTCCACCGGGTCCGCGTTCCAGGCCGGGATGCTTCTGAAAAATTCACCGCGGCCCATGAACGCGGCATCGATGAGATTTCTTGCGAACCCTTTGTTGGCTTCGTTTGCGATGATTCGTATTCCCGCATCCGGGTGCTTGTCCACGTATTCTTCCATCACCGCCAGGGACCTATCGGTGGAAGCGTCATCCACCAACAGGATCTCGTACGAAAACTTCAAACCGTTAAGCGACTCCATTATCGTGTCAAGCCCCGCGGTAAGGCTGCCTTCTTCATTGAAGCAAGGCACGAAAACCGTGAGCACCGGATCTGTTGATTTGGAGGCCCTTTTCTTCACGGTTTCATTCCTTTGAGTCTCACTCCCATTCATACTTCCTTTGGAGGTTCGGGCTTTCCCTCTTCGCGTCAAATGAAATTCACATGCTCAGGCGGATGCATCAGCTCCCACAGGTACTGATTGATTTCATCCAGGCGACACAACGGACGACATTGATGAACGTCAAGCTGTTTGTTCACCCATTCCAAGGACCGCTTGCGCTTGTCACTTTCCCAGACGTCTTCAAAACTGTTTTCCAATATGTTGCCGTAATAAAACCGCTCATCTTTCAAGAAGCAACTGCAGCCCCAGACATTGCCTTCTGAATCGATATAGCACCAGAAAGGCAATCCCAGGCATTTTTCGTACCGGCGAGTATTACCGACCACTTTGCCGGCCGCACTTGCGCGGTAGACCGCGTTGAAGTTGTCAGTGCTCAAGTCGGCCAGTTCCTGAGCCACTTCATTGTCTGCGTTCCAAGACAGATTCGAGTATCTCTTGCTCATAGTATTGGGATGATGTGAGTAAGGTTTTGCCACGAAGTAGCTCATCCCCCAGTCTCTGCACATCTTGGCCAGTTCGACGGCCTGCCCGCTATTCTCGGGAAGGAGAAGGAATTGGACTCCCATATCGCATTTCAGACCATCGTGATGTTTGATTTCCACGGCCGCTTTGAGGTTCTGGACAATTCGGTCGAAGTCGCCGGTCGGGCATCCGTGAAGAGCTGCGTGGGTTTCCGAATTGGCTGCGTCAATGCTGAACTTGATCCACTCGGCGTACGGAAGGATTCGCTTCGCGATCTCCGGCTTGAACAGCACACCATTCGACGCCAAGCCGGAATCGATGCCCAATTCCTTTCCCTTTCGGACGAAATCAGCGATACGGCTGTGCATAAGCGGCTCGCCTTCGCCCGCGTACACGATGCTCTTTACGCCAGAGTCGGCAAATTCAGTCAATCGATCTATGAATACGCCCGGGTCCATGGATCTGAGCTTGTAGTCCATGAAGTCCATGGCACAGAAGACACAGCGATGATTGCATGCTCCGGTCGGACTCACCTCAATGAGTACGGGAAAGACGGGATCACCTTTCATCCAGTCATTGAGACGTCCCACGTGGTACCTGAGCTTGTGGCTGTCCAATCCGTATCTGTCGTTCATAATTCCCGCCGTGCTCCGAAAACCGAAGCTTCATTCGCCTTCTGAACGGGTCGTTTCTTTAACAACCGCTGTCCAAAGGTGCGGAACCGTCTCTCGGTGATCACCCTGAACGTAGAAGCTCTTCCCGCCGTCTTTTGTTGTTCTGACCAGCATGGTCTTCCAGGGCCGGAAATAGTAATCGGGCTGGTTCCGATGGGGCTCATTACCATAGTCCGAAGGAAGCGGCTTCAGGTCACAGACAAGAGCAGCAAAGTCCACGATGGAGCGACCTTCTTGCCCGGCAACATTGCGAGCCATGGCCAGCGCTTTCAGAAATACCTCCGGGGCCATGACCGAGCTCCCGAAGTTCATCACCACCCCCCGGTCAAGGTTCTCCAGGACGCGGGCAAACCGCAGGAAATCTGTGTAGCTTGTCGCCCCGTACGCCGCGCCGTTGCAGTTGGGGTGCTCATGCACAATATCGTATCCGATTCCCACGTGCACGGTAGCAGGAATGCCTAAGCGGTACGCATGTGCAAGAAGACTGATATCCTTGTGAGGAAACCCTTCCTCTTCAATGACGCGGCCGACCGATTCTCCCAGCCCCATGCCGCGGTCGTATCCGTCCGAGACAATATCGTTTATTCGGCCGGTCTCTCTCCACAAACCGAAACGACCGTCTTTGATGTAGGTTGAAACGCTTTCGGTAGTAGCGCCGATAAGGGATGTCTCAAAGTCATGGATGACACCCGCGCCGTTCATGGCAAGGCACGAAATGAGCCTCCGCTCCATGAGATCGATCAGGTATCGCTGAACACCGGCTCGAATGACGTGGGCCCCCATCATGAAGACCACTGCCGCGGGATTGTCCTGCCGGCCTGCGCGAGCAATACGGGTTGCGATCTCTTTGAATGTCTCATGCGGCTCAGAAGAAGGCTCCAACGGCAAGACATCCGACATGTGGAGATCGTGCTTCCGTTCACGAATGGGCCGGATGAGTAGTCGTAGTCTGTCAAACAGATCCTGTCTGGAATTCATGCGAGTTTCTTCCAAGATCATTTGAGAAGAGCCGTTACCCACTTCCGAAGAGCCATAGCATCTATCGAAGTAGAATTGCCGAGCGTCGATACCGCGAGAGCGCCGGCAATATTGCCCAGAAACCCTATCATCAGATCGTCTTTTCCGAGATATGCTGCGGGCGCGGCAACCGACAGAAAGGCATCTCCTGCCCCAACTCTATCCACCACCTTATTTGCGAAAGCCGGAACTTCACCGAAGCCCTCGTCCTTCGACCACGTCACGCAGCCTCTGTTGCCTCGGGTCATCACGAACTTGGAGCAGCCAAGGCTCCGGGCAATTTCTTGAACGGATTGCTCCAAGTCACAATGCCGATTCCGAGATGCCAACCGAACTTCACGATCCGCAATGCATGCGAAATCGGCTCGGGGATAGCGCTTAATGGTGCACTGTCCTTTGTTTCCCGCGTTGAACTGGGTCATCGCGCATAGGAAGGGGGCATTGTGGGCCATGAATTCTGCCGTGCCAATGCTGATTGCCCCATGGCCGAAATCAGCCGCAATGACGAGGTCGAAATCCGTTATCGATCTGTGGAGCCATTCCTTCATCTGATTGTCCTGCTCAAAGGTTGGCTCTTCGTTATCCATAATGTAGAGTTCAAACAATTTGTTCAGTGAGTACTGATCGAGGAATCGCGTCTTGATAGTAGTACAAGCACCGGGACTCACAATGAAATGGGGAGTAACTCGGGGTTGGAGGAGTGCACGACTAGAGCCTTCCTCATTGTCAGCCTCTCCTATGACCGTCAGGAGATGCACATCCTCCACGAAGCCGGCCAAGTGGCCGGCAATGGCAAGGGCGCCTCCTCCATGAACTTGTTTGCTGACAACTCTCGTAGCGAGAATCGGGTCTTTTGATGATCTCCCCAGTACCTCCGTAAACTGATATTCATCCAGAATCGTGTCACCGACTACGAGTACCCTCAGGTCTCGTATGGAATCCAGCACGCCGAGGAATTCCTCAAGATCATGATACTGAGCGAATCTGCCAAGGAACCTGCTCATCTCATCGGGCAGCCTCTGGAAGTGCGTGTTGAGCAGGTTACTGGAACTGAACACGATGTCTTCGGTAAAGGCGAGTTCCGAACCGATTTCTTCGACAACTCGGGCCTCCTTGAGCATCTTGCCCGTGGGATCGTCTGCCGGCTTACGGAACTCGGAGCCCTTTACGAACACATCCGGCCTGACCATGCGAAGGGTTTCTTCCGCTGTTTCCGACTCATTGATGGCCACGAGATCGACCGTGTCCAACGATGCTATTGCCTCTGCCCTGAGGAGCTCATTGAACGCCGGGTGCTGGGGTCCTTTGTCAGCGAATCTGTCGGGAGTGACTGTTACGAAAAGGATATCCCCCATTTGGCGGGCTTGCCGAAAGTGTCGGATGTGACCGATATGAAGGAGGTCGAAAACCCCGTGGCATAGGACGACCTTTTTCCCTTCGGATTTCAGTTGCCTGACAACGCCGGCGACTTCCCCGAGAGGACGCAATTTGCTGAAGATGTCAGTCATGCTGAGCGCTATATCAGATTTGTTGACTGAAATCCAGTATTTTTCCCCGCTCCGAGCTTCTTGCGCTGTGGAGGATTTTGGGACATTCCCAAGCGGGCACGACACGAAAAAGCGGAGACATATAGCGGTTCTCAAACGTAATCACGGATTGACTCATTGGCGTGCCCCTTCTTTCTCGCTTCTTTCTCGAAAGCCGTAGCCCTGAAGGGGTGCCGGAAAATAGCCCGGGGATTCATCGCCGGGTAAGGGCCATTGCAGAACACCGGGAGTCCCGAAGGGACGACAGACCCATTACGGGCTCGCTATCTGTCGTCCCTTCGGGACTTCGAGACGGCTTGGGGCTGGAGTTTTCATACCATAGTGGTTCTCGAAGCCGATTTCGGATTCCTCCGAAACTTCATTCTGTGGCGCAGGCTTTCCAGCCTGCCAATACGTGAGAACTTTCGAGAACTGCTATATATCCGTCGTCCCAGCGCCTGCCCCGGACTACGATCCGGGGAAAACCGGGACCGACATCCAGGTCTTTCAATACCTCCTGGACCCCGGGGCCTGCCCTGGGTGTGCCGCATAGTGACGATGATCCGTGAAGCACTATGGGTAGAGGCTCCGCATCAGGAAGAGAGCGAGGTCAGGCCCCTCGTGAGGAGAATGATGACTACCGCCGGAAGGATGCGCGTGCCGCTTGAGGTTGACGTTGAGTGACTTGAAAGGCGGGTTCCGAGATTTTCCTCTTTCAGGAATGATTGGCATCCCATCGTCAGCCGGCATGATTGAAGGAGAGCGGGCGTCATCATCAGGGGATTGTGGGTCCGACGACCCGCGAAATCACGTGCGGGAACATCAGGTGGAGGATTTCGGGACGCGAATTTGGTTGACCAAAGGACGCTCGGTGGGGTACGCTCCGAAAAGCTAAAATGAGTTTCTTGCGGCTACATGACGACGGTTCTGTCTCTAATGGGTCTTTTGGGGGGCTGTACTGCAACGCTTTCGGGATCAGCGGAACGATTCCCCGAATCGGCTACGGCTGGAAGAACACAGAAATGGCAAGGCGGCCGCATAATTCCGGATAAAGAGGTTTGGCGGCAGCTCATGCAAGTCCTGCTCCCGACAGCGGTCCTAAGGAAAAGAAGCCCGGTTTCTCTCGGCTCCGAGAAATCAGCGGTTCGATGAACCCAAACCTGTCAATGCCGGCGAAATCACTTGATACTAATCGCGAAAGAGTTATGGTCCCGTTGGCGCAATGGCTCAAAGATCACCGGAACCCACTTTGGGTTTTTGTCGTGACACGGGGTGGGCTAGTCCTGATGATCTACCTCAGCATGTTACTCCTGCCTGCCCGGTCCGGCCCCGATTTGTGGAGCGCCTTCCCCGAGAACCCTTTACTCAATGGCTGGTCACGATGGGATTCAGCATGGTACGTGGATATTGCGACCCATGGTTATATGGGCGTCCCCCGGTATAGAGATGAGCTTAATGTCCGTCATTGGCCCCTATATCCCCTGACGATCAGGGCTTTGAACCCCTTGGTTAAGAATTCGCACCTTTCAGCTCTCATCGTCTCCAATCTGTCGTTCCTGATCGCGCTGATTCTCTTGTTCGACTTCACGAAAGCGAAGTTCGATGAAAAAACCGCTACACGTACCGTTGTCCTGCTTTCTGTGTATCCATTTTCCTGGTGTTTTACTGCGGCATATTCCGAATCATTGTACTTGGCTCTCGTTCTGTCGGCCTTCTCTTGTGGAGAAAAGAGAAGGTGGCCGGCAGCCGGTTTCTTTGCAGCCCTGGCAAGCGCAACCAGAGTAATGGGATTCCTCACGGTCTTCGGACTCCTCCTTCTGTATCTGGAGAAAATAGCTTTTGACTACCGAAAGATCCGGGGCGACATCCTGTGGATTCTCGTCGGGGTCTCAGGATTTGTCGCCTACAGCGGGTATCTGGGATTCACACTGGGAGATCCACTCCTGTTTAGCCTGTACAGAAACGCTCCTACGCAGGCAGCCGGATACGGCTTTGACGGATTCATGAGACTGTTCCAAACCGCAGGCTTTCAGCACCTCGCGATTGCGCATATCGCGCTTGTATTTGGCGTCGCAGGAGCTTTGTTTTGCCTGGTTGCATGGAGGAAAATCGGGATAGCCTACGCGGCATGGTCGTTGTCATGCATAGGGATAGGATTCATCGGATGGACCGGCCTGGGTCGCTACCTTGCACCCGTTTTCCCATTGTTCATCGCTCTGGCAATGGTCATCAAAAGACCTCTCCCGTACTGGTCCTGGTGCTATGTGAGCAGCTTGCTCCTGGCCCTCTTTTCTATAATGTTTTCGCACTGGTACAACACGGGTTGAGAGCATTGGCCGTTATGTGATTTTCTGCTGTGGTAGGAACAATGAAGGTATCTGTTGTTATCCCAACGAAAAATGAGGCGCAAAGCCTGCTCGAAGTGCTACAGGGCTGCCGGAAGTATGCAGACGAACTGATCGTCGTTGACGGGCATTCCACTGACGGCACCTGTGAAATTGCCCGGACTCTCAACGTGCGGATCTACATGGACAACGGGCTGGGAAAAGGCGACGCCATTCGAGTCGGCATCAAACACGTCATCGGGGACATCGTAGTGTTCCTCGACGCCGACGGATCGCACGATCCGAATGATATCCCCAAACTAATCAAACCGATCTTAGACGGCGTAGCGGATCACGTGACCGGCTCGCGGATGAGGGGCGGATCAGATGAGCTCCATGGAGATCTGGAGAAGTTCATCCGTATGATCGGCAGCGACATCATTACTCTGGGAATCAACTACCGGTTCAATGTGTTTCTCACTGATAGCCAGAATGGATTTCGTGCTCTGCGCACCGAACTGGCCAGGAAACTTGACCTGAAAGAGAATATCACGACCATTGAACAGGAGATGATCATCAAGACGCTGAAGCTGGGATACCGGATGGGTGAAGTCCCCGCGCACGAGTACGCGCGCAAGACCGGCCATTCCTGTATCAACCTGCGAAAGGTCGCCCCCAGATACGTCTACTCGTGGCTAAAGTACCTTCTATTCTGACGTATGTGTCGCCGGGCATTCCTGCTCTATTGTTCCCAAACTCGGTTCGTACTGGTCTCCAGAGGTCACACGAGTGGACGTACAATGCTCTGCCGCTTCTTGCCGCACTTGGAGTCGAAGTGAAGAAAGCTGTTCTCATTAACCCGCCGGCACCCGATGGAAAGAAATGGGTGCGAGAAGGCCGATGTCAGCAATGGAGCATTTGGGGAGCGCCGTTCCCTCCGATGACTCTGGCGCTTCTTTCCACGCAGCTGGTTCGAGAAGGTGTCGACACGATCATCATCGATGCCGGGCCGGAAGGCAAAGACTTGGCTGTGGCGCTCAAAGAGTGCCGCTCATTTCAGCCCGATTTGGCCATCCTTTCCGTAGCAACGCCCACGGTGGATTCAGATCTCGGCTGGTTTGCGCCGAAGCTCAAACACGCTCTTCCCGGCATACTGATCGCCGCAGTGGGGATACACGTCTCCACCCTGCCCAGGGACACACTGGCCCAATACCCCTGCCTCGATTTCGCACTCATTGGTGAGCCGGAGCACACGATAACGGATCTGATCCAATGTCTCGCGTCCGGAAACAATCAACCCGGAGATGTGCCGGGAATCGCTTTCCGAGATGAACAAGGACATGTGCACATTACTCGCAATCGCGATTTCATCGATGATCTTGATGCCATCGGTTTTCCCGACTGGAAGAAGATAGACTTCGGCAACTATCGGCTTCCCATAACCGATAGGCCCTTCGCGCTCATAAGTTTCTCACGGGGATGTCCGTTCCACTGTACTTTCTGTGCTGCATCCGCGTATTACGGAAGGGTTTCCAGAAAGAGAAGCGTGGACAGTCTGATCGAGGAAATCAAGTTCAATGTTTCTTTGGGTGTAACCGACTTCTTATTCTTCACTGAGGTGCTGACACTGGACAGACGGCATTTGGAGCAATTCCTGGAGGCCCTGAAAGCTGAGGGATTGGAGCGGAAGATCCGGTGGGTATGCAATAGCCGTACAGATACGGGCGACCGCTCTCTGTTCAAGAAAATGAGAGAAGTCGGCTGCCGGCAGATTGCATTCGGTTTTGAATTCGGCGCCGACGAGATTCTGCAGCTTGCACGGAAGGGGACAAAACACACCACGGCTCGGGGGAGACAAGCAGCACAAGACGCGGCTTCGGCCGGTCTGGTAGTGGATGGTCATTTCATACTTGGGTTTCCTGGTGAGACCGAAGAAAACCTTCAAGCTACCATAGATTACGCGTGTTCAATGCCACTTACCTTTGCTCTTTTTTACGCGGCTGTTCCCTTTCCGGGCTCTCAACTGTATGAAGAAGCTCGGTGCAAGGGATGGGTGAGCGGGACCGAATATAGAGAGTACAATCAGGACCTGGCATGCATTCGAAACGGAAGTCTCGATCCGGACGTTGTAAGCCGATTCATCCGAAAGGCCTATCGCAGCTTCTACCTCCGTCCTGCGATCGCGTGGAGGCTGTTCCGTATTCCCCAGTCAATGAAGGAGTTTCTGCGCCTTGGACGAGAGGGAGTCGATTTCTCCAAGCGGCTCGTTTGAGCGTTCACACCGATTTCGAGCCGTCGTTCAAGGTCAAGATGTGTACCGCGTGTCTGGATCCCTCGCGGGTTGGTGAACTGGGCCGCAACCTAGCATGACGCGGGAGTTCACAGACAGATATGTATTGCATAAGGGACCACCACGGTATCGCCAAGTTATCACGTTATTTAGCGCACTTACTGGCCGATCAGATTATGATTACACAAGCGTAACCGTAATGGTTCACCGGGCTTGAAGCGGTTCTGCGCCCGGTGAGAATGGAGGGGGAGACTCATCTCCCCCTCCAAATCTCCCCCATACGTAATTCCGGGAGCTTGTACGGTTCACGGTGAACGGTTACGCGTAACCAGGTTGGCACACGATATCAGCATGTTATGAACTCGCCTTTGAGCGGCGGGAAAACTCCGGTTGAAGACCATGAATTGGTTGACCTCATGCACATTGATGTTCTATCCTGGAAAGCACTACTTGGCGTGCATCGAGGAGGATTATGGCCACGAGGAGCACTCCTTTACCAATAACGTTCGCAGAACGCCTCCATGCGGTTGCCGGTTGGTGTGTGCATGGTGGGAATCAGGACATCCTAAATGGATTGTCCGCTGTTCACATATGGGGCTATCTTGGTTTGCACGACATTCGTCAGCGCTATCGCCGGTCGGTGCTGGGGCCTTTCTGGTTCACCCTCACCACGATTATCTTGGTGACGGTAATCGGAATTCTCTATTCGAGGCTGTTAAATCAGAACCTTTCAAATTACCTGACATATCTTGCTGTTGGTCTCGTGATCTGGCAGTATATTGCTGCTGTGGTAAACGAAGGTTGCACGGCCTTTACGAGTGTGGATTATTTGATCAAGCAAGTCAAATTGCCCCTTACGGTCCACGTCGCCCGCCTGGTATGGCGGAACTTCCTCATCATGCTACACAGTTTCCCGGTAGTTGTTCTACTGCTGATCGTTTGCGGCCAAATACCGGACTGGGGCATCTTGTTCGCGGCAGCAGGGTTGGCCGCCTTGTTAGCTAACAGCGTGTGGGTGGGCATTGTCGTCGGTATATTGGGCACCCGGTTCCGGGACATTCCCCCTACTGTGGGCAATTTGATTCAGGTAGCCTTCTTTTTCACGCCGGTTTTGTGGTCTCCGGAGAACATCGGAGACCGTGCATGGATCGCGATGTACAATCCTCTCTATCACCTCATCGAGGTTGTTCGCGGGCCGGTACTGAACCGGCCCGTAGCCGCCCAATCCTGGCTTTGGGTTGGCGGAATGCTGATAGTTGGGTTCGCTGCCGCCAACTGGCTCATGAACCGATACCGCGCCCGAGTGCCCTACTGGCTATGACGGCAATGAATTCGCAGGTTTTCTCATGCTCTCACCGCATATTATCGGGCAGGGCTTGGTGGTCGAGTTTCCGCTTTTCGACAATGCCCACCGTTCATTGAAGAAGGCCGTTATCCGAGCCGCTACCGGCGGCCGCTTTGCCCAAGACGCCGGCAATCATCTGGTTGTCCGGGCCCTGGATAACCTGAACTTCGAATGCCGGGAAGGGGACCGGATAGGCCTGGTGGGCCATAACGGTTCCGGCAAGACCACTCTGCTGCGGGTGCTCTCCGGCGTGTTCGAACCAGTGCGCGGTCATTTGGAGGTGCAGGGTCGGGTGTCCTCCATCCTCGATCTGTCCATGGGCTTCGATCCTGACGCCTCCGGCTTGGAGAATATCTTCCTGCGCGGTGTAATGCTCGGCATGCGGCCACAGGAGATTCATGCGCGGGTTAACGAGATAGCCGAATTCAGCGAACTTGGCGACTATCTCCACTTACCTATTCGGGCTTATTCCAGCGGCATGCTTCTGCGCTTGGGCTTCGCCACTTCCACAAGCATTGAATCAGAAATCCTGCTCATGGACGAATGGCTCTCAGTGGGCGACGCGGAATTCCGAGACAAGGCATCTCAGCGCTTGGAGGATTTGGCGAATCGAGCCGCTATCCTCGTACTGGCCACACACGACGCGACGCTTGTCGATCGTATCTGCAACCGAGTGCTGCGCCTGGAACACGGACGCATCGTCGAAGATGTCCGCAAGGAGCCAATGCAGGACGTACAGGCGGCAAAGGAGGATGCGGTGTGAGTCCATTTGCCTACCTCAAGGGCTGCGCAAGCGCATCAATCGCCTACCCCATCGCCGAGCGTCTCCAGAAGCGCAATGTCCGCACCAAGATACGCGAACTTCGATTCCACTACTCCGTGCCCTTCGCCCAGCGACGACGTTCGGCAGTGGAACGTCTCGCACAGATTCTGGAATTCGCAGGGGAATACGTACCCTACTACCGAGATCTGTTCTCCGAGCGGGGGTTCATTCCCGACAGAGTGCGCCGGGATCCCCGCCACCTGGAGGAATTGCCTATCCTCACCAAAGATATCATTCTCGAGCAGGGACCTCGGCTTCTTTCCTGCTCGCTGGACGGGCTGCGGCACCACCTCTGCAAGACCGGCGGCTCCACCGGCCCCTCCTGTGTGATCTACTACGACCAGGAGGCGGCAGACTACTCCTCGGCAGTGACCCGTTACGCGCGTGAGCGCATCGGGAAAAAGCACTCCATGTCGGAGCTTCACTTCAGTAGCCGCTTCCCCGATGCCTTTCCCCTGCGCGACCGTGTCCGAGAGTACTTCAAGTGCTTGGCGATGAACCGCTCCAATATCTTCTTCGATCGTCTGGACGACTATGGTTTGGAGCAGATCTGGTCCACCGTGTTGCTCCGTCGGCCCCACCTGGTGCATGCCCATCCATCGACGATCCACGCTCTGGCCCGCTACGTTGAGCAGAGGTACGGAGGCGGCCGCGCCTTCACCATCTTCGAGTCGAGCGGTGAACTCCTTGCTCCTCAAGCACGCAAGACCATCGCCGGCGCTCTGCGCTGCCGCGTGGTGGATCGATATGGCTTGGCTGAATTTGGCGTTATTGCGTACGAACTGGCGCCGCAAGGTGCTGATCTTCAGGTATTGGACTCCGAAGGCTGGCCGGAATGCCTGCCGGTTGAAGACGCGCACGATGGTAAGCATGAGCTCGTCTTCACAGGCTTCCGCAATCGGCTCATGCCCCTGGTGCGGTACGGAACGGGGGATTTGGCGCGGGTCCAAGAACGGCCGGATGGATTCTTTCTTGTTGATGTGGTGGGGCGTATTCACGACATGGTGCCCATCAACGGTGTATCCTATCCCACTCACTATATCCAGGACGTTCTCGACCGCGTAGGAGGTATCCAAGAATTCCAGATCGACCTACGCACGTCTCCTCCTGTCTTGCGCCTCGTCCACGAAGCCGGGGCCAATCCGGACGAAATCCGCGAGCGCGTCGACGGCTGGTGGCAGGGGGGCTTCCAGGTGCGCTTCGTTGGCCCCCAGGATCTTGTGAGGGTGGGACATATGGCCAAGTTCCGTCATGTGGTGCAAGCATGATTCACATTGTTTATCCGGGCAATCAGGTGTATACGGGACAAATCGTCGATGCCGCGTTCCGGCGGTCTTTCGGTCGCGGCCAAGTGGAGTCCGTGTGCCCCGCTGAGTGGCAAAGCATTCTGGACAGAGAAACGGCCCCGACCGTGGTGGTAGCGGAACCACTCGATGATTGGGCAGAGCTTATTGGGAAAACCCTGAAAAAGCGACGCGCCAAGCTCGTCCTCTTCGGCACTCTGCCGACGATGGTGGCCCGCCTCTTGGGTGCTGGTGTCCGGCCCATCAACTCGGAGTGGAACGCAAAAGCGACCTGCCCTCCGGCACCGCTTCACAACTTCAGCGAAAGCCCCTTGCGGATCGCTTACCGTCGTTCCCTGGGAGATGTTGCCTCTCCTATTCCGGAGCGAGCTTTCCTCCGTTTCGACTTTGCCGACGAATGGAACAACCTGGGCTTTGGCGCCATACGCGCCGACGGTTCGCCCTGGGCCTCCAGGCAGATGGTAAACCTCCCGGACACGGCCACCCTCGCCGAGGTGACCTGTCATGGAGAAGTAGTTTCCAGCTATGCCGGCTTGTGGGACTGGGAAGAGACGAGCTTGCTGTGGTTCAACAGACCCGCAGGGCCTGTTGATTCCCAAGAGTGGCGCCTGGTTGAAGTATTTCTTTCCCACTACCGCTATCCAGACCTGCCCTGCTCTCCCTCTCTAACCGAGATCCCGTACGGCTTCGATGCTGCCGTGACCATGCGACTTGACTGCGACGAAGACGTGGAGTCTGCACGCCCTCTCTGGGAAATGTATCATGATCTCGGTCTGCCCTTTTCCCTCGCGGTGCATACCGTCCTCCTCACCGATTCCCGGCATCACCCTCTGCTGCGGGAAGTTGTGGAAAATGGTGGTGCAGTGCTCTCCCACACGGCAACCCATCTCCCAAACTGGGGAGGCAGCTACGAGACTGCCCTCAACGAGGCCACAACCTCGGCCGCCCAACTTGCCCGAGTGCTCGGCATACAGGTGCCATATGCCGTTTCACCGTTCCATCAAACGCCTCCGTACGCTCGGGCCGCCCTGGCCGATTCGGGCTACGCGGGTTGCATCGGCGGCATCATCCTCAAAGACCCGGATTTCCTTATGGCCCGAGGGGGTCCACCGCCTGGCTCACCTTCGGGATTCGTGGGACACAGTCAGCAGTGCATGCTGCATGGTGACGGTTTACAGCACGGAGGCGACCAGATCGCGGTTTTCAAGGAAGCCTACGACATCGCGGTTCGCGGGCGATCCTTCTTCGGTTACTTGGATCACCCCTTCTCAGCTCGCTATCGGTATGGCTGGTCTGGCGAAGAAGCCCGCTTGGACATACATCTCCGGTTCATAGACCACCTGCGCAGCCGGGAGCGGGTGCTTTTCGCCAACGAGAACGATGCGCTGGATTTCATCAGATATCGAGCTGCAACGGCTGTTACCGATAGCGGTGAAGGATTTGCCGTCGTCCCCTCGCGTAATCTTTCGTCAGCATGGCTCCTGGGAGTGGAGTACGGGGGACGGATCAGTGCGGTAGAGGAAGCAGGGTGGCGGTCGTGACGTTGCTCGTGGTATTCAATACCCGCAGAGAAGCTTTGGGAGCCTTCCATGGATAAACCGAGGGACGTTCTCCTTTTTGCCACTGCGGACTGGGACACACCCTACTGGACCAATAAGCAGCATACGGCACGTCATCTTGCCCAGCTCGGCTTTCGGGTGCTCTACGTGGAGAGCCCGGGGTTGCGTCTTCTCACCGTCAACCGGAAAGACTTCGGTCGCATACTACGCCGTGTCAAACGGGGTTTACTTCCGCCTCGGCCCGTAGAACCCGGAGTTTGGGTTCTTTCCCCCCTTGCCATTCCCTTCAAGCACCACTGGCCTTCGATACGGACCATCAACCAGGGATGGATACGCCGACGGATCACTCGCTTTGCCAAGCGGCACGGCTTTCAGCGGCCCCTGGTTTGGACCTATCACCCCTTTGTTTTGGAAGCTTTGGTCGGCCTCGACTTCTCTTGCCTGGTATACCATTGTGTGGACGACCTCTCAGCCCTTCCTCGCATCGATGGAACCGCGTTCAATGCCGAAGAACAGCGTCTGCTTCGCTGTGCCGACTGGGTGTTCACCGCCGGCAAGGCCCTACAGAAGAAATGCGCAACGCTGAACGAGAATACAGAGTATCTACCAAACGTTGCTGACTTCGATCATTTCAGCCGAGCGCGCCGCATCGGGATCCTTCCACCAGATTTGGCTGCCATTCCAGAGCCTCGTATCGGGTACGTGGGCGTACTCTCAGACTTTAAGGTGGACTTCGCCCTTGTTCTCGCTGTTGCACGCCACTGTCCCCATTGGCACTGGGTGTTCATAGGCGAGGAGCGAGAAGGCCAAGTGAATCAACTCATAGGGGAACTCCGATGCCGGCCTAACGTGCATTTCCTTGGCTATAAGTCCTATGCAGTGCTGCCGGACTATCTACGTGGTTTCTCTGTGGCAACCTTGCCCTGCCTAATCAACGACTACACCCGCTCCATGTTCCCCATGAAATATTTTGAGTACCTGGCCGCAGGGGTGCCGGTAGTATCGACTCCTTTGGAATTCACCAAGAGCCACACGGCATGGTTGCAGGTTGCCGCTGAACCCGACGCCTATGTTGAGGCCATAGCCCGCCAACTCGCCAGAGGCCGGCTCTCGGACGCAGAAGCAGTAGCCGCGGTGGGTGAAAACACCTGGAAAGCCCGACTTATCAAGATGCTGGATCGTCTGGGAATACGGACATGAAGATCTTGTTCATCACGTGCCCAATGGCCTTCCATACCGCTGTTGGTGGAAAAACGCCGCTCCTCCCCTGATACTGACGCCATTGAGAAGGATTACATTCACCGCATCAATGTAACGGATGTTCAATATCTGTAATCGTTCACCGGGCTTGAAGCGGTTCTGCGCCCGGTGAGAATGGAGGGTCCACTCGACGTGGTGTCAATAGGTTCTCGACGATATATCCGTTCTTCGACCAAGTGGGCCCATCCCTCGGTATCCCCGTGTCCCCGTGCGAAGCATAAACCCAAAACCTTACTCGAAGCACCCACGCGCGGCGGGCCGGTACGGACCATAAATGAAGCTCCCACACCAACCGGCTCGCAAATTGGCCCTACGCCCAGTAGCTCCCCCTCCAAATCTCCCCTATACGTAATTTCGGGAGCTTGTACGGTTCACGGTGAACGGTTACCAATATCTTAACCGGGATCCAACTCCCTGGTTCTTGTACACATCAGTTTAAGACGCGCTTGTAGGCGGCAATCACCTGTTGAGCCGTGTGGTCCCAGGTGAAATTTGACAGCACATGCTCTGCAAGCCGGGAATCATCACTGCTGTCTGCCAGAGATCCTTCGATTGCTGAACGGATATCCTCAAGACTGTAGGGATCCACATAACGGACCATGTCGGCGAAATATTCACTCGTGGATCCTTCGGCTGTCACCACCAGTTTCGCTCCGGCCGCGGCCGCCTCCAATGCCGCCAGTCCAGGAGTCTCCAGTATACTCGGGAGAACAAAGGCTTGGCACGCGCTGTACGCCGACTTGAGCAGATCACTATCATGGTCGATGTATCCCAGATGCCTTACAAAGCCCGCTCCTGCCTCCATACATTGGTTGAAGTATGCTTGATCACGGATTCCACCGACAAGTACAAGCTTGACTCCAAGCTTTCGAACCGCCTGAATCAGTCTCAATTGATTCTTCCTTTGCTCAATGTTTGCCACATTTAAGAGGAAAGCCTGCTCCATGTTGAAGTGTTCGCGAAACACATTTCCTGAAATTCGACGTCCAAAGGAATGATCGATTCCATTTCTCGTGACAACAAACTTGTGTGGGTCCAGGCTGAAGAACTCAGCAAGCTGAGCCACTTCCATCTCGGAATTTGGGAGAACCAGATCGCACAGGGTGAGAAGATGGCGGATCTCATCGAGGGGAAAGTGTTCCAGGTTATCCTCGGTGAGCCAAATTATTGGTGAAATGACCAGAGGAAGGTGCTTTTGCTTCGCGTAGTCACAGAAATGTCTTGATCCTCCTTGAACGGAGAAATGGTGTACCACGTCAGTTTCCGCGAACTGGGGCCTCCATTGATCATAGAGTATGGCATCTACATCTGCCCTTTGGAGCGCCGCCCTGGTCCGCAGCAACTGAATCTCGCCCCCGCCGGGACAATCGAAAGCCACGGGGTAGGTATTAAGTAACACTCGCATCGCCGAACACCAAATCCTCCAGAAGCCTCCATATGGCCCGTCCGTCGGCCTGTACTGCAATCTCATTGAAGCGTCTGCTTTGCACAGCCACCAGGTGGTCCATTTCCGTTTGATTGTTGAGCAGGCGGAAGATCTCGTCTGCGATGACCCCAAAATCTTTTCTGAAAAACACCTTCCCGCTTTCACCCAATGTTTGCCTTACGGCGGGCTGAGCATACGCAAAAATCGGTTTGCCGAAATACATTGCCTCTATCAATGAGACACAAAACCCCTCATGCTCGCTCATGGATACATATGCAGAACTCCGAGTGTAGACTGCCTTGAGTTGGCCTCTTCTCAGGTTATGAAGAAAAGTGATTTGTGCATGCTTGTACTTTGTTTCAAGCAGGTACTCCAAGTAGGCAACGTAGCCGGGAAACTGTGGTTTGCCCACGATGACCAGGTGACTGTCCGGATCCAATTTGAGATATTCAAACTGCAGAGTGATCAAATCCTCTATTTTCTTATGTGGAGCGACCCTCCCCACATAGAGCAGCATCGTCCCCTTGTTAGGCAGCTGGACGTCTTCAGTCTCGATCATTTCCCAGGTACGTGGGTTGAGCACCGGAGGAAAACTGATAACCAAGGTTTTGCCCTGAACCCTGCTCTCTTCCGCGAATTCCTCTTCGGTATTGCCAAGAGTGGCGCAAGGTTCCGTTGAAGGCGCCGAGGCCTTTTCTATTGCCTTCAGGGTTCTCACCCCCGTAGTCTGGGCCTTTTCAGGAGCGATGGCTCTCAGGATGGCGGTGTCGGATCCAGACCCGCGCGTTTCCATTTGCCGGGCAAAGCTTTGCAGCTCCTGGGCTGAATACACTGAATTTGCGGCTACTTTGTCAAACCCGCCTGACTTACCCAAGTGATCGTATGCTTTCTCACATAGCTTAACGAACTCCCCGTCATAAACACGGAAGTATTTGGGAGGGGTGATCCCGTGATAATAGAGCGCCTTTCTGCATGAAAGGCGCTGAATGGCATCAAAATACTCATCGTAAATGGACAGATTGTATAGCACCAGATCTTTGGGGCGCCGGCCGGCCAGAAGTTCTTGGACGGGTCTGACAGCGGGCCTCAGCATAGGATCAAACCTTGAAGCGTAGATTGAACACGGTATGTTGCTCCGCCGCAACAGTCTGCACGTGTCAAGGACAAAGGAACCGACGGCATCTGGAAGGCTGAAGGTTTGGGTGACTATGCAGACGTGAACATCCCGCGGCCAGCAGTACCACGGCCAGGCAGTATCATGAAGGTGGGTGAAGTCCGCCAGGAGACTCTTCTGCAAGGCTAACGCGCTTCCAAGGGATTCGCTGCTGATGTAGACTGGAAGAATGTCCTCAAAGGCAATCGCCCGGTTGCGGGACTGTCTGAGGACCACGTGAAGCCAAAGAACCTCCTCGTCTAAACCGGAGATCATCTCTCGGTTCTCCCAACTGTCCTGCGCGCCTTTTGAGCTGGGAAACGTCACACGAATTCCCTGGTCGGTCTTTTCTACGTTGATTGACACTGAGAGGCGATCATCGAGCTCCAATTGCCACCATCCCACGTGCCCTTGCGGATGAATGTGATTTGCAGATGAATAGATGTCCATCACGAGGAAGTATTCAGATTCCAGCACACCAGGAGAGAGTATCATCTCCATTGCAACACTCTCGGCGTCGGTCAAGTCCAAGTAGGCTTTATCGGCGAAAATGAAGGGTCTGCCTTGATCGTTTTCGCGTTTTAGCTCTTTGTCTTTTTCCACAATTGTTTCCCTGTGTTGATGAAATCTTTGGTCATGTCGAGGTACTGGGACCCGTAACGCAAAGATGGTTCCACGTGAGTATTCTCGTGGTACTCGTTCCAAGTCGATATCAAGACCTGATGCGGTGCCGGATCCAGGGAAAGTGCGAAATCCATGGTGGCTCTGTATGTCTCGCCATTGTCCCTGGACACTTCTCTATAGGGGGACCCGGATCGTTCAGGGTCTTCCAAGTGGGAGTCATCATACCCCGGACTGCACGTCACTATGCGCAGGCCCATGTTGCCCGCCGCACTCTCCGAGTAGGCTTTTCCCCAGATCTCCTTCCACCTGCTGCGACCGCTGAGCTCCAAAGGGGAAAAAAGGCTGAATCCGTCAAATAGTCCCATGGTGTTGCGCTGCTCGGTTTGGCGGTCGTACAGCCGAAGGCCGGCGGCAATTATCACCATTCCTTCCGTTGAATCTCTCAGAAGGCGAATTCTGGAACGTCGCCCGTCAAGGACACCTGTCCAGAATAGATATAGCACCGGCCTTCGGTCCAAGTGAAGGTAACGGGGATTCCTGCAAAACCGTCTCCGAATTGAAGAAATGAGGTCAGGCAAGTCACTGTACACGTCATGCTGAGGGCACAACTGAATGGCAAACCTCAGTGATGACGACATGCTGCTTGCCAGACTGAACACATTTTCTATTGTTACGAGCTCACGCGTATTGAATCCCTCACCATCAAGGTGAAGGTTCAGAATCACGAAATCTATGCCGGCATCCTCTAATTGACCCAATTGAGATCGGATCGTCGTTCCGGAGTTCGATCCATAATAGCCCATAATAGGCATGTCCGTGACACCGCCATGGATCTGATTGTCGTTCCAATGGGAAGATCCGATTCCCTCGCCGTACCAGCAGTAATACTGTATACCGAAAAGCGTGGTATTGGATTCCCCATGGGATGTGCAAGTCAGACGCCGGGAAGCATTCCACTCCGAGTGAGTCTCTTGAATTTGTTTCAGCAATCCCTGCGCGGTACGCTCCCATGTGTAATCCTGTACTTTGGATCTCCCAGCCATCCCCATTTCTATAGCGATATCCTTATTGTCTCTGAGAAATGCCATCTTCTCTGCGATCAATGAAGGTTCCGGTTTCACGAGGAAGGCACAGGATCCGTCAACCACCTCATTGTAACCTCCCTCGTCCACGCCAATGAGCGGCCTGCCTGCCGCCATTGCTTCCAAGGCAACAATACCGAACGGTTCTTTGATCGGCGTAAAGATAACTGCCAGCGCTCTCGCATAGAGGATCCGAAGCTCCAGATTCGTCAGACCGCCAAGAAAGAACACCCGGTCTTGCAGACCGAGGAAGTTGGCCATCTTCTCGAGATTTTGCCTCTCAGGGCCTTGTCCCACTACATACAGTTGGACGTTTTCCACCATCTTCACGGCCTCAATTGCAAGTCCTACCCTTTTGTGGCGCCAGAGCTGCCCAACTGTCAAAAAAACATTTTCATCGGCTAATGATTCGAATGTGAACCGGTGGGATTGGCCGACAGCAGACGGTCGGTCCACTGAAGGTGCTGTGGTGACGATAAAATCGTCTACGTTCACGCCTGGATACACCACGTCGGGCACCTTGGAACCGTAGATGTCTTCCAAGTACGCCGCTGTATATTTACTGTTCGCAACTATTCGGTCAGGCTTTCCCGCTTTGTCAAACAGATCGATAGTGTTCAGGTACGCCTCTCGATATGCTTCCAACACCCCGTCGTAATGGTACTTGGGGTATATGTGGACATTCCTCACCGACTCAACTTTGTCAGGAATTGTCTGCTCATATCTCAGATCATAGAGGATTCGGAGTGGTTCGTGAGGATACCAAACCATGGGATGACGGTCGATCAAATGTGTGGGCCACAGGTGCCCGTGATACACGTCGTGCTTCCCAATCTCCTGTTCCCAAATCTTCGGCAGCAAAACAGCATTGAGCACAATGGAGTGCGGGCCATCAAAATGTGAACTTATCTTCACCAAATTGACCCGTGCTGCGATCCCGTGTTCCATAAAGATGTTCTTGTCAAATTCCGCAGCATAGATAGTTATTGCATGGTCATGCTGCCATCTCGCAACACACTCAATCAGAAGGCGCTCTGCTCCGCCGTATTTCGCCAGTTCCGGAATAATTATCCCAAGGTCGAGCATGAGCCAAGCTCCTTTGTCGCGTCAACTCAACCTAGGCGGTTGAGAAGGATCACAGGAAGCCATCACGTGCAAATGAACAAACTCATGATGGAGTGTCGATTGAGGTATCAGAAGTTTTGATACCTGAAGAAGGCATAGTGTGATCCCGACAATGGAGAGTAACGCATTTGAGACAGAAGATCAAGAACTTGGAGATGGCTTCAAACGGTCATCGTGCGGTTGAAAGTTTGCACGCCGTTGGATCGACCGGAGATAGCAGAGATGGGTGGTATGAACCCAAGCTTTGTGGGGGCGCCTCTTGACCTCGCTTTCCTGGGTAGGGCCCTTCGGGCGGTCACGGGAACTCCGATACCGGCGTGAACGAGTGCCGCGATTTTTCTTGTCACAGAGAAGTGAAATAAAAACCTGAGAGATAAGATTCGGAAATCTCTGGTTTCCGGACCTAAAACGGTGTACATGACGGTTGTGAAAGGATGTATTCCGAAGGTGGACCGGACATGGAGAAGGGTCTATCTCGGATGTACTCATTGGTCAATGAAATTTTCCGATCTGTTCGTGGACCCGGCCAGGCTGTGGAGATTGGAGACCTAGAGAGACGATTGTTGGGCATGGTCATGGAAGTTGCGCGAGAAGCTCTCGTCGAATTCGTAAAGGCCAAGGGAACCGGCTATGAGGGCGGAACGATTCTGAATACAGAAGGTGAGCGCGCCCGATCCGGCTCATTGCTTCTGCAAGGAAAAGAGCCGCGAGGCGAAAGAATTTGTGCGACAAAGACTGAGAATGCTGCCGACCGGGAACGTGGGCAGACTTATTGGAGGATTCAAGCAGCTTCTCGCCAAAAGAGAACTGAACCAACTTCCATGTCGGACCACGGGCACAACGAAGCATGAAAGTCCTCGGCTCCCTTAGGCATTCCGTGGCCTCGCCTCGGAGACAGGCGGGAGGATCGCGCAGCTTGACTGAAATGGAATCCCTGTTATTCTGCCGGAGGGCGGTGCCCGAATCAATATTGTCGAGATTCGCTGATGCGTCCTCGTAGTACAGCGCCTCAAGCGATCTCATGGCCGGCATCCGGCTCATCAAAGGATTGCGTGACAAAAAAAATGCGCGTGCTTCATGTCTACAAATCATATTTCCCTGAAACTCAAGGAGGGTTAGAAGAGGCCATTCGGCAAATATGCTTAGGCACAAGCTTCCATGGAATCACCAACGAGGTTTTCACACTGGCCAAGACCCCACACCCGGGACTGTTGGAAACAAAGGAAGCGAGGGTCTGGCGCAGCAAGAGTTGGTTCACGGTCGCTTCTTGCAACTTCACGGGTTTCTCCGGTATGCGGCTGTTTTACCGACTCGCTCGCGAAGTTGACTTGGTTCACTATCACTATCCTTGGCCATTTGGGGACCTGCTTCATCTGACATCCCGGATTAACAAGCCGTGTGTAGTAACATACCATTCAGATATTGTTCGGCAAAAAATGCTCTTGCCGGTTTATCGCCCAATCATGCGCAGATTCTTGGATTCCGCGGAAGCCATTGTGGCCACTTCACCGAATTACGCGCTGACAAGTCCAGTACTCCAGAAGTATAAACGCAAGGTTACCGTCATCCCCCTCGGAGTGGATGCGAGCACGATGAACAGTGTTCCGTCAGGGTTGCTCAAAAGGTGGAAGGAGCGAGTGGGAAGCGACTTCTTCCTGTTTATTGGCGTATTCCGCTACTACAAGGGGCTGCCGTACTTGATTGAAGCGGTACGCGGTACGCGGTTACAGGTAATAATCGTGGGAACCGGACCGGAGGAACGTAAGGTGAGGAAGCTGGCCAGGGATATGGAGAACGTTCGTTTCGTAGGAGCGGTTGACGATGCGGACAAGTTTGCTCTCTTGAAGTTGGCACGCTGTGTGGTTCTTCCCTCCAATCGTCGATCAGAAGCCTTTGGGTTAGTACTCTTGGAAGGGGCGGCCTTTGACAAGCCACTGATTACCACTGAGATTGCAACAGGTACCTCCTACGTGAATATTGCCGATGAGACAGGCTTGGTGGTGCCCCATAGCGATCCACTCGCCTTGCGGGCAGCAATGCAGAGGCTCGCAGTAGATGACTACCTGGCCGATCGGCTGGGCAGGGCAAACAAACAGCGATTGGAAGCCATGTTCACGAGCAAAGATGTTGGCAAGCAGTATGCCGAACTATATGCACGCATTAAATAATCGGCGCACCAACCACACGTGCCGGCGCCGGCGATTGGCACGGTCGGGGGGACATTATCGAGGGGACGGTCAGGGGCCGACGGCGCACACAGTGACTTGCGGGAAGATGGGCCGGCAAACTCGGTGTAACCGTTTACCTGGATCACAATGACCCCATGTTTTTTCGCGAGCCGGAAGGACCATCCTCAACCGATGGAACCGCCCGCCAGGGCTGACATGGCGTTCAACGGATTCTCCAAAGCGTGCCTCTGTTTCCCCTGCGAGTACAAGCGTTTGAATTCCACTGGAATCGCCTCGCTGTCTTCGGGTGAAAACAGCGAGAGGTATCCCCAGCTTAATGGTTGTTAAACCGAGGTCAGGATCGAGATTTCTCTCATATTTCAGGTACTGCATCGAGGAAAAGTCAACCGTGTTTGAACCACGAACCTTGGGACCTCAAGATTCTTTTTTTTTGTGCACATCCCCAAGACCGCAGGGATGTCTCTAAGGAGTTTTCTACTCAAGCAATTCTCGCCGCAGCAGATTCGGGAGAGCCAAAGGCACATCAAGCGACTGAAGGCCATGGAGATAACCGATCTTGTGGATCCGGGCCCCATCGATTGCCGTCTCATCTATGGGCACTTCTCGCCGACCGTCGCGCGGTTTACTTATAGAGCATCCTCAGATCTATAGTTTCGCCCTTTCTGTGAGGTGTGGTTGGCGCGTGGAGCGCGCGAACCTA
>CAZGNL010000052.1:0-32666 GCA_964527475.1 uncultured Syntrophaceae bacterium | reverse complement strand
GCCTTGGGGTTTTGGTGACAAGTATCGCGGCAGGTTCATTTTACGCGCTTGCCGCGCGGTTGAGCACAGAACCCTTGATCATGCCCGATTTCTTTTTCCTTGACAAGCAAAAAACGTGTGATATGCATCCCAACCGAATTAAGTCCCTGGTTTCCATATTGTCCCACGGAGGATGCATGCGAGAAGGTCCGACAACCTGACCTCGCAAGAGTATCCTCAAGTGCAACGAGTCACAGGAGTAAATTATGAAATTGGGTCTTTGTGCAAAATGTGGCCGACCTACTGATTCTTGCTATGAAATCCGAAAGAATAAGGTCTATCTGGTCAAATTCTGTCCCGACTGCGGCCGCTCGTCAACGATGATCACCAAGGACGCTCGAAAGTGGCGCTGGAAAAGAGACGTCTCAGGATATCAAGAACCCGTGGGCCCGGCTTGTTCCCTCGACTGCGCCTCCTGCGACCATCAGAAACACACAAAACCGACCACTGTTGCCATTGACGTCACCAATATCTGCAACCAAAATTGCCCCATCTGCCTGGCCTGTGTGGACGGTATGGGATTTGCCTATCATCCTCCGATGGAGTATTTCGACAAAATATTCAGGCATTTCCGGCAGCAAGATCCAAAGCCCAACATGTGCTTCTTCGGTGGCGAGCCCACGATGCACGCCAGGTTCCTGGAAATAGTGGATTTGGCGCGTTCCTATGGTTTTAGTGTGCAACTCTTCACAAACGGTATAAAGCTCGCCAACAAGGACTATTGCCGGGAACTCTGTTCCAAGGGGATCCAGGTGAACTTCGGCCTGGACGGAACCCGCCCGGAGATTTATCAAACACTAAGGGGCGACAATTCCCTTGCCGTCAAGAGGAGAGCGTTCAGAAACGTTGTGGAATGCGGTGTGAACAAGCTTGTCGTCATTTCCACAGTTGCCTTGGGCGTCAACGACAATAACATGATGGAGCTCATGGATTTCATCCATGACCATCGGGACCATGTGTCCGTTTGGGCCTTTGTGCCACTGACACCGTGCTGGGAAACCGGCAAGGTGGACCTGGAACCCACTACCACCGAGTGTGTAGAGAAGATCTTCGAAGACCTCCTCCACAGTGCTGAATTCGTGCCCACAGGTATGATGAAGTTTGAGGTGTTGTCCCGTTTCTTTGGCAAACAAACCCTTGGCGGTTCCCATCCCAACTGCGAAAGCGCAACTCTGCTGGTCTCCGACGGAACCGGCTACCTCCCCATCTCACACTATTTGACCGTGCCTCTTTCCGAGCTGCTGGTACGGCTCAGAAAGCTGGACGCGGTGTTGTCCCAGCAGGCTTCCTCTCTGCCCGACAAGGGCCTACCCCGCATGTTCTTTGAAATGAGGAGCTTCCTCCAGACCTTGAGAATACTGGGCAATGCGGTGAACCTTCGCACAATTCTCGGCAAACCCGCACTGGTAAACGGAGCAAAGGTAATCGTGGATCTGCTCCGCGGCCGAAAGCTCGACCGAATCCTCAGTGAACGGACTTCTTTTCAGCATATCCTGACCCTCATGACCATTCCGTACGAAGATGCGGGAGGATTGGAAGATGCACGCCTAAAGGACTGCCCGGCGGTCTTCGCATACGAAGACGTTGAAACGGGACAAATAAAGACCACCGCCTTCTGCTCCTGGCAAACCATAAAGGACCGGGTCTGCCACGATATTCAGGCTCACTACGACTCCGTCGAGGATACGGGAGTACAGTCAGACACCGACCAGGCCGCCCGCGCCTGATGCCAAATATCACTCCTAATAAGGGACTACGAACTACGAAAATCTTGGGGTAGCTTGTCCGTGGCTGCGCCCCGGATGAGGCAACCGGCTCTGAAAATGCCTTAAGAATCCAGCCATCTTTGGAGGGGAGACTCATCTCCCCTCCAAACCACCCCATACGTTGACCCGATCGCTGTGCTCAAGTCAAAGGGACTTTCATCGGAACCAACATGCCCGGCAGGGCCCCGGGCACAACGAAGTATGAAAATCTGCGCAGAGTCGTGGGTCCCGCGCAGAATGCGGAATGCGGCAGCATTTCGCCGGGTCCCGCACGTACGGCGCGCCGCATGCGTCGCCCTCTTGGATAGTTGGTGCAAGGCGGAGCGTCAGGGTCATCCCGGGTCATCTATTTTCACGTAAACGCTCTTTCATCCGCTAAATTCGGATTCGCCATCAAATGGGCAACTCAGGGTCCGAAACCGCGAGCGAAGAAAATCCCCCCTTCCCCCCTTTGACAAAGGGGGGTTAGAGGGGTTTCTCAACCAAGACCTTCGCACACCCATGTTATACCGCTTCGTCATTTAACAGTAAAATGTCGGGTCCTACGATGGGGGATGCTCGAAGGGGGAGGTACTGGGCGTAGGGCCAATTTGCGAGCCGGTTGGAGTGGGAGCTTCATTTGTAGTCCGTAGCGGCCCGCCGGACGTGGGTGCTTCGAGAAAGGTTTTGGGTTTATGCTTTGCACGGGGACACGGAGATATTGAAAGATGGGCCTACTTGGTCGAAGAACGGATATATCGTAAGAACCTATTGACACCACGTCGAGCGGGCACTCCATTCTCACCAGACGCAGCAAGCGCGCTCCTAATGCGTATGTCCGAGGCGAAGCCACGGACTGCTCGTTGACACAGACCTCTCGCGGCAAACCCGGATTACAATAGTATTCACCAATTGGTATAAGGTGTGGCCATGCCGGTTCGCAATCAAACAGGTGAGGTCGGTTTTGCGGGCGGCCCGCGGCATGAGTGGCAATCAATCGGCATATTGTGGTAAGAAGGGGATAGTTCCACAGACCCTTCACCAGGGAGAGGATAACTTGAGAATCCTTCTGGCAGACGACGACCCGGTCACTAGACGCATGTTGCAAGCCGCGCTCTCAGACTGGGGTCACGACGTATTGACGTGCGCTGATGGTTCGGAGGCCTGGGAGGAGCTTCAGAAGGAAGATCGTCCCAAGCTGGCCATACTTGACTGGACGATGCCGGAAATGGACGGGCCCACCATCTGCGCCAAGCTCAGGGAACAGATCGACCGTCCATACACTTATGTCATCCTTGTGACTTCCAGGGACAGCAAGGAGGATCTCCTTGAAGGCCTCGAAGCGGGAACGGACGATTACATAACCAAACCGTTCGACCGCACTGAACTCAGATTGCGCCTGAGTGTCGGCGAGCGGATTGTGAGGTTGCAGGACGAACTCATATCCGCGCGCGACGACTTTGAGTATCAGGCCGCCCACGACTCGCTGACCGGCTTGTGGAATCGCAGGGCAGTGCTGGCCACCTTAAAAGGGGAACTGGCCCGTGCCCAACGCAAGGGATCGCGGTTGAGCGTGGTTATCGGGGATCTCGATCACTTCAAAGGTGTCAACGACAATCTCGGACATTTGATGGGCGACGCGGTGTTGAGGGCGGTTGCAGAGAGGATCAACGAGTCCATCCGAGCTTACGACTCGCTCGGTCGGTACGGCGGAGAGGAATTCATCCTTGTGCTTCCGGACTGCGGTCTTCAAGACGCTAAGGCTCAGGCGGAGAGGATTCGCTCCAGGCTTTGTGCTGAACCGATCAGCGCGGGCGAGGGATCCGTAGCTGTGACTATCAGTCTGGGCGTGGCCGAAGCTATCCAAACCGAAGATTGGAGTGTGGATGCCGTCATCCGGGCTGCGGACACCGCTCTCTACAATGCCAAGAATCTCGGACGAAATCGAGTGGAACTTGCCCATGCCCCTGGTGAGCGTGATCATTCCGACCCATAACAGGGCTCATCTGGTGGAACGAGCCGTTCTCTCCGTGCTCAGGCAGACGTTCAAGGATTTCGAGCTGCTTGTTGTCGATGACGGATCCACTGATGCCACGCCGGAGGTTCTCTCGGGATTCCGCGCCCGCCTTAAGCCCCTTTTCCAGGAGAACACTGGGGTGTCGTCTGCCCGCAACATGGGAATCAGACATTCTGGGGGTGAACTGGTGGCCTTCCTGGATTCGGACGACGAATGGCGCCCGACCAAACTGGAACGGCAAGTGGACCTCTTCCGTGGAGGACGGCCCAATTTCATCTGTCATACGGACGAGACGTGGATCAGGAACGGCAAGGAAGTGGCCCAGGGAAGGGTTCACCGCAAGCAGGGTGGGCGTTTCTTCAGGAGGGCCCTGAAAAGATGCCTCATCAGCCCGTCGGCCGTGATGATCTCTCGCGAGCTTCTGGATTCTGTGGGCTGGTTTGATGAGGAGTTGCCCGCCGCGGAAGATTACGATCTCTGGCTCCGGATTACAGCGTTTCACGAGGTGGATTTCATAGAGGAACCCCTGGTGATCAAGCACGGTGGCGCACACGACCAGCTTTCTCGGACCGTGCCTGCGATCGATCGTTTCAGAATTCGCTCCATTATCAAGATTCTTGCCGATCCCCGGCTCAGCGGAGTCGATCGTATTGCAGCCGTACAGGAGCTGATCGGAAAATGTGAGATAGTCGCTTCAGGATGCGCAAAAAGAGGGAAAATGGCAGAGGCTCGGCATTATCGTGAACTGGCTGAATCATACAAAATCCCTGAATCTCGATCCCGCTGAAGTGGATCTGGACGACGACACCTACCTTGTCCCGAACTATTCGGACCTGCCGCCTCTCATAGCGTCCATAGAGAAGCTGGGGATGATAAACACTCCAGTTGTGCAGGAGAATTCCGACGGATGTCTGCGTCCCCTGTTGGGACGGCGAAGGCTACAAGCCTCTGTGGCCCTGGGCATCGACAGCCTGGAAGTTCACGTCGTGCCCCCGGACATGCCGGTGCGCGAAGGCTTCCTTCTCGCATTCTGGGACAATTACTCTCACCGACCCTTTGACGAGGCCTGCACCGCGGTTATCGTAAGAAAGCTTCTCGATCTCTTCCCCCGTGACTTTGTCGCGGCCGAGTTCCTTCCGCTCCTGGGTGTTCATCCCCGCGGCCCGCGGCTTGAGCAGCTTCGAGCTGTCGGCACCCTCGATCGTGAAATGTTGAGTGCGCTCGCGTGTAGGCAGATTCATGAAAAAACCGCAGCAATACTTGCTGAATGCGATGATGAAGGACAAAGGATTCTCTTTGATCTGATCCAAGACCTGGGAATGAATGCCAACAAGAATGCTGACCTTGTTGAAACCATTGTGGATTTGGCGGTTTTTCAGGAAAGGCCCATAGGCTCTTTCATTGACGATAAAACGGCCCGGGATATCCTGCGCGACCGGGACATTCCACGCCCTCAACGGGCCGAAAGGTTTCGAGATCTCTTGCGATCATGGAGAACCCCGGACCTTGTTGAAAAGGAGAACCGGTTCCGACAATGGCAAAGGTCACTTCCAGCGGTCCCCGGTGTTGTCATTCGTCACACAAAGGCTTTTGAAGATGACCACTGCAAGATAGAGATCAGCGCGCGTTCCCGGGAAGAGGTGGAAATAATAGTGGCCGCGATCCGTGAAAAGCTGATTTGAAACCAATGCGTAATCAAGAGAATGAGATCGGTTTCCTGGGTGCCACTGCCGGCTTGCCCAGCAGTGGCACCCGACACCCGGACGGACATTGTTTTGGACAATCGCTATCGGAGTTTGCAGGACACAATGATATTCCCAGTTGACGAGATCTGGATTGAAGAAGACGCGCAGGATGAGCCCCTGACACGAGATATTCTACGCAAGGTCAGGACCCCGAGGATCTTTGTGGGAGATGAGATCAAAGCCCGCTCTCGCGACCTGGAGGCGGCCCCTGACCCCCTGGCTCCGGGCAAACGTATTCTGCGCCTGATGAGGCACAAAGGCGCGTTTGTAAAGCCATGTCCCGGGACGCGAGAATATGTTTGCTGCGGCCTTGAGATCCTTCATGTCGGCCAGGGATGTCCCATGGACTGCCGGTACTGCGCGTTGCAGATCTACCTTAACCGGCCGGTCATGGAGGTATTTGTCAACACGCACGAACTCCTGGATGCTCTTCGTTCGCATCTGGACGACAATCCACAACAATTCCACCGTATCTGCACCGGAGAGTTCACCGATTCCCTGGCGTTGGACCCCATCACGGGCCTGGCAGCGCGCCTGGTGGGCTTCTTTTCAAAGAGACAAGACGCATCCCTTGAATTGAAGACCAAGACGGACAACGTTGACCCACTGCTCGATCTTGACCCGAACGGGCGAGTGGTGGTCAGTTTCTCGGTAAACTCAAGGAGACTGGCCCGGACCGAGGAGAAGCGAGCCGCCCCCCTGGCAAGCAGACTGGCCGCGGCCGCGAAAGTTCAGGCCGCGGGCTACCGAATAGGATTCCACTTTGACCCGATCATCCCGTTGCCCGGGTGGGAAGAAGACTACTGTGAGACCATCGACGATATTTTCAGGAAGGTGAGCCCCGCGGCCGTTGCATGGATCTCTCTGGGTGTTTTGCGCTTCGTCCCTGAACTCAAGCGAACCGCAAAGGCCAGATTCGGTCCACTACCATATTATCACGATGGATTCATCCGGGGGCTTGACGGAAAGAGCCGCGTGTTCGTCGACCGTCGTATCGAGGTATATCAAAGGCTTGCTCAAAGGATTCGGCGTCACGCGGAGAAAGCGCGCATCTATTTGTGTATGGAATCACCACATGTCTGGAACAAAGCCCTGGGCATCCGAATGGAATCGGATGAAGAGCTTGCCGCGTATCTGGACCGAGGAATCGCGTGGAACAGAGAAGAGAAGACAATTGAACCACAGAGACACAGAGACCAGAGAAGACAATTGAACCACAGAGACACAGAGAAGAGAGAATAAGAATACTGGGCCACAGAGGCCACAGAGATCACAGAGAAGATATTTTTTTGAAATCTCTGTGGTCTCTGTGGCAAATATCTCTTCTCTTCGCGCCGCGGCGGGGTCCCCACCTTAGGGGCGTGTCATGCTGCGCCCTCTTGGACGCTCGGTCAGTGACTGCTTTTGGTGGACTTGCGCAGGCAGGAATTCAGAAACTCCTCGGGATCGGTATCGTCTCGAATCCCCAACCGAGTGAGAGCAAAATCAAAACGGACAGGATCATCGGGAGCGATTTTCCTGAACGCGTCCGTGATCTCGCATGCTGTACGCAGATCGGCCTGCTTGCGTCCTGTGATCCCGAGCCGCAAAGAGAAACGGTGCATGTGAGTATCAACGGGAACAATCAGCTTCGATGTAGGGACCTGATCCCAGCCGCCCGGATCAACGTCATCCTTCCGTACCATCCAGCGCATGAACAGATTCCACCTCTTGCACGCGCTCCCGAGGTCGGGTGAAGGTAGAAGGCTGCGGGGCTTAGCATCAAACACCGCGGACAACTCCTTCACAAACGCTGACAGGCCGGGCGCGACTGTCTCGTGGTCATCATGGATGCCTTTCATGAAGCATGATTGAAGGGAACCGTGGCTCTCAATGACGCGTTTCGCGCCGTAGAGCATGGTGGCCAGTTCGCGGCCGGTGGTGAACCTGTATTTGAAATGCTCAAAGGCTTTCAATAGTGAGGCTCGTGAGGAACTCTTCAGAAAACGGCTCGGGGAGTCCATGATTTCCAGGACCGACGAGACGCTCTTGAGTATCTGCCACACATTGCCGTACGCCAGGCACGCGGCCACCAGGGCTGCTATTTCCCGGTCCCTTACATGGTTGTAATCATATAGGAATTCCAATGGATCCGGGTGAACGAATTCCCGCCGATTGTAGCACGTGTAGAGTTCGCGAAACTGATCTTGGAAATGCCTCATGGGATGGTCCCGGCTCCAATCCATCATGCCGTCATGCGAGACGTGTGCCCCCTTCGGCCAGATCGCGCAAACCCGGACGGTCCAATATGGTTATACTTGAGCCTTCAGATCGTATCAATCCCTGCTTGGTCATCCTGGTCAGGATTCGGGACAGGGTCTCCGGAATGGTGCCGAGCAGCGCGGCCAGTTGCCCTTTGGGGATACCCAGATCAAGGTTATCTGCACCTTCATTTTGCTCACTCATATAGAGCAGGTGAGCGGCCAACCTTGCCGGGACCTCCTTGAGGGACAAATTGTCCACCAGCACCGTGAATCTGCGCAGGCGTCGGGAGAGCACGGCCAACATACTGAGAGAGACGGCAGGATTCTCTTCTATGAGGGCGATCAGGTCTCTCCGGGGAAAGAAAAACGCACGGGTCTTTTCCAGCGCTACCGCACTCGCGGGGAAGCTCCGCCCTTCGAATACCGGGACCTCGCCGAACGGCTCACCAGGGCCGAAAATGTGGAGAATCTGTTCCTTTCCTTCAAGGGAAACCTTGAATATCTTGACCTTGCCGGAGACTGCCACGTAGAAGCCGGTTCCGGGCGAGCCCTCGGAGAAGACAGTCTCTCCCCGCGCAAAATCCTTTTCCACCACGATTCCGGCCAACTCCTCACGCTGATCCGCGGCCAGGCCTTCAAAGAGTGGGATGTTTGCAATGTGCTTGACTTTATCCACGTACAACGGCTCCTTTTCCAGCCGTGCTCATCAACAGAGCAAGCGAGCACGCGTCTCGCGTTTGATGCCGAGATCACAGCAGTCGACCATCATTGGGCTCGGCCCGGAGACCTGAAAAAAAGCCGCGCCCTTGACCTGAGTCAAACCGAGGCCCCGGTCCGAGTACTACTATAGTGATTGCCAAGAGTAATTTCCGATTACTCTGAGAATCAGTCATGTGGGGCAGGCTTTCCGGCCTGCCATTCGGTCAGAACTTTTGGCAACTGCTATATAACGGCTCTCGAAATTGATTTCGGATTCCCCGGAAACTTCTTCCTGTGGTAAAGGCTTTCCAGCCTGCGAATCCGTCAGAACTTTCGAGAACTGCTATATGATAGCATGAACGCTCCCACACAGATCCAACTATTCCCTGTTTGTAGGTCTCTCTTACGGTCGGTACGGGCCCTCTGAGATGGGATCCGGTCCCCTGGAGGTTGAAGATGAAATGGACAACTCAGGCTGAACAAGCTGTTTCAAGAGTTCCATTTTTCGTGCGCAGGCGCGTCAAGAAGAGAGCGGAAGAAGAGGCTGTCCAAAACCGCGCCCTTGAGGTCACACTGGAGCATGTGCGTTCCTGCCAACAGAAATTTCTGAAGAACATGGACAGCGAAGTGAAGGGCTACCGGGTTGAGACCTGCTTTGGGCCGAACGGGTGTCCGAACCGCGCTGTCGCGGATGACGACTTGGCCGGCGATTTGGAACGCATTGCTTCTCAAAGGAATCTGCGAGCGTTCCTCAAAGAGCGCGTTCAAGGCCCACTGAAGATGCACCACGAGTTTCGCATCTCTGTCTCGGATTGCCCGAATGCCTGTTCCCGACCTCAGATCGTTGACATAGGCCTCATCGGTGCTTCACTCCCGAGGCTCTCCCAGGAGGAATGCAGCCGGTGCGAGGCCTGTGTGCAAGTCTGCAAGGAAGATGCGGTCTCGCTCCCGGAGGAAGCTCCTGCGCCCGTCATTGACTACCACCGATGCGTAGCCTGCGGACGATGCATTTCCGTTTGCCCCACTGCCACCTTACAGGAAGACGTCAAAGGGTACCGAATCCTTGTGGGCGGAAAGCTGGGCAGACATCCGCAACTGGGAACCGAGATCGATGGTGTGTACTCCAAAGAGGACGCGCTGAAGGTCGTGGAAAAGTGCCTGGACCATTACATGAGCCAAAACCGACACGGCGAGCGGTTCGGGGAAATTCTCAACCGGACAGGAACCGAATTCCTTCATGAAATGTAAGAGTTCACCGGGATAACCTTCTTTCGCAGGAATAACGCTGAAGACTTTTGGCAAGTGTCTAATATGTTACCTCATTTGGGAAAAGGCGTACTTAGGCGGAGGCATCGTCGATCCGTTCGTCGGGGCCACAGCCCACAGAAAAGATGACCGGTTTGACTCAGGTCAAGGCACCCGATTGTGGGGTGACTATACTTTTAGATACAACGAACGGTCAAACAGATGGAGGCAAGAAAATGAAATGCCCCGGACAAGATCCAAGGTTCTGGAAATTCGACGCCATCTTTGAGGCCGATTGTCCCAATTGCGGCGGACGGGTCGAATTCTTCAAGGATGAGACGAGACGGAGATGTTCCAAGTGCGGGCACAGGATGCTCAATCCCAAGATGGACTTCGGTTGTGCGACCCACTGCAAATTCGCGGAGCAATGCTTCGGGGAACTGCCGCCGGAACTTTTGGCTGAAAAGGAGGATCTGTTCAAGGATCGAGTGGCTGTGGAGATGAAACTGTACTTCAACACTGATTTCAAGAGGATAGGCCATGCGGCAAAGGTAGCCCGGTACTCGGACGATATCCTCAAGGAAGAGAAGGCCGATCCCGCGGTGGTCATGTCCGCCGCGTACCTACACGACATCGGAATAAGGCAAGCCGAGGCCAAACACAATAGCTCTGCAGCGCGGTTTCAGGAGCTTGAAGGCCCCCCGGTAGCACGGGAAATCCTAGAAAAGCTCGACGCGGCAGAATCGCTTATCGATGAGGTTTGCGACATTGTCGGGCATCATCACCACCCAAGAGAAGAGGAAACCGCGAACTTCAAAGTGGTTTATGACGCGGACATGATTGTCAACCTGGAAGAAAGACAGAGAAAAGGCCCCGTGGCCCCGGATAGGCTTGCAAAGACAATTGAAGCCACATTCTTGACCCACGCGGGAAAAGAACTGGCGCGCAAAGTCCTGCTCAATGGAAATGAGAAGAAAGCTGAGACCAGCCAACCCTGATTCTGAATCAGAGTAAGACAAGGAGAGGAGATCATAACATGGCGATATCACGCAAAATAATTGAGATAGACGAAGAATTGTGCGACGGCTGCGGAAATTGCATCGTCTCCTGCGCGGAGTCCGCGCTGGAAATCGTTGACGGCAAGGCCAAGCTGGTAGCGGAAAAGTATTGCGACGGACTAGGCGCCTGCATGGGCGACTGCCCAACCGGTGCGCTCAAGATTATCGAGCGACAAGCGGACGACTTTGACGAGGAAGCCGTGGAGCAACGCGTCGCTCAGTTGGCGGCCGCCCCGCCCCCGGCGCAACATGCCCCGGTCGGCGGGTGTCCCTCCGCTCAGATCAGGACCTTCGACCAACCAACACCATGCCAGATGGCGAACCAACCGGTCGCCCAGAGTTCGGCCGCATCCGCCCTCAGGCAGTGGCCCGTGCAAATCATGCTGGTTCCCCCGACAGCGCCTTTTCTCAAGGACGCCGATCTTCTGGTGGCAGCCGATTGCGTGGGCTTCGCGTACGCAAGTTTTCACTCTGATTTTCTTGACGGCAAGGTGCTCATGATCGGATGCCCCAAATTCGACGATGCAGAGCATTATGTGGACAAGTTCACAGAGATCTTCAAGAACGCCGGGGTTCGCAGCGTTACAAGCGTTTTCATGGAAGTACCGTGCTGCCACGGTCTCCCCGCAATCCTCGCAAAGGCAATGGAAGCGGCCGGGAAGAGTATCCCAACGGAACATGTGATCATAGGTGTTCAGGGAGAGATCATGAGGAGAGAGAAGGCCGTGGCCTGATCTCGACCCTGGTCCCGTTGCACAGGGCGCAGGTTGGACTAACTTGCATGGCGCCTGCGCCCATTGCGGGACCTGCCGAATCCAAGGAACATCCACGCGCGTGCCGGTACTCTTGGGCAGAAGTTGGCGGTCAGTATGTTCCCCGATGTCCGTCCGTCCCGGCCGTCACACCGGCGAACCCCGGATCGTGGTCCGGGGCAAGCTCTGGAATGACGGTTCGCGGGGAGCTAGGTAAACCGCCCGCGAATTTCCGCGGTGAGTACCAGCACCCGAGGGGGCGCGGCATGCTACGCCCCTACAGCCATAACCCGGTAAGATGCCGGGCTTTTTTGTGGCTTGGTGGACCTCGATGTTGGGGCATGAAACCCGGTATGGGGATTCCGCGTCAAAACAATGTCGACAAATTGACCATAGAGACCGGTTGCAGCGGTGGCGACTCCTCGACTCCGCCGAGCCGGATTCAAATAGGAGGTGGATGATGTCTTTAGTCAAATTGAAATGGGCTGCGATTATTTCATTTATCGTGGCCATGACGGTGCTGCTGGGAGGAGGTTACTTTGCCCTGGACAAGGTCGCACCTTATCCAGGCAAGGTTGTCGGCCCGGACGGAAAGGTCCTTTTCACAAAGCAGGACATTATGGCCGGCCAGCATGTGTATCAGAAATATGGCCTGATGGATCATGGAAGTGTCTGGGGACACGGCTCACAGAGGGGTCCGGAGTTTTCCGCTCTTACGCTGCACCTGATCGGCAAGGCTGGTGTAGAGCAGGTGGCGAGCAAGGAATTCGGAAAACCTTTTGAGCAACTGGATGATGTTCAAAAGCAAATTGCCGTGCTCAAGAACTCCGGAGACGCCAAGACAAATCGTTATGATCCGGCCACCGACACGCTGACCCTGACAGAGGCGCAGGTGACCGCCCTGGCGGACGTGGAGAAATACTGGGAGAAAACCTTCAAGGAAGGCGATGTCCGATACGGTTTCCTCCCCAACACGATTCGTCCGGAGAAAGAACGACTTGAGATTTCCCGCTTCTTCTTCTGGACCGCGTGGGTTGCCGCCGCAAAGCGTCCGGACTCCGATTACTCCTTTACGAATAATTGGCCTCCAGACCGAACCGTCGGCAACGTGCCGACCGCCGCGACCTATATATGGTCTTTGGGGGGTCTTCTGTCCCTCATACTGGTTTTGGCCTTATTCGTCTATCTCATTCATTTTTACAAGATTTGGTATGGAGAGGCAAAGGGTCCGGCCCTTGCCGACAAGCTTCTCAACATGCCGCTGACTTCCAGTCAGGTGAAGGCTGCCAAGTTCTTTCTGGTTGTAATTCTATTGTTCCTGCTTCAGACCGGCTTCGGCGGACTCCTGGCCCACTACACCATTAAACCGGGGAGTTTTTGGATTCAGTTCGTGGCCGATTACATCCCGTATAGCTGGGCCAAGACCTGGCATCTACAGCTTGCCATCTTCTGGGTCGCCACCACGTGGGTTGCCTCCGCTATTTACCTGGCGCCGATTCTGGGTGGGGTAGAACCCAAAGGTCAGGGCGCCCTGGTCCAACTGCTGTTTGCGGCAATCCTCCTGGTGGCGGTGGGAAGCCTCGCCGGTGAGGTGGCCGGAATATACGGTGTGATGGGAGACTGGTGGTTCTGGCTGGGCCATCAAGGTTGGGAATACCTCGAATTGGGCAGGATCTGGCAGATCTTGCTCTTTGGTGGGCTCATCTTCTGGCTCCTCATCGTGTACAGGCCCATATCAAACCATCTGAAACTCAAGCACAAAGACGATTTCAACTCCCTGATGCTCTTCTACGTATTGAGCGCGATTACGGTGGTGTTGTTCTTCGGTTTCGGCCTGCTCTACGGTCCGGACACACATCTCACTGTAGCGGACTACTGGCGATGGTTTGTGGTCCACATTTGGGTGGAGAGCATATTTGAGTTCTTCGGTGTGGCGGTAATCGCTCTGCTTCTAGTGGTTATGGGGCTGGCCTCGGCCAGGGCCGCTCTCACAGTGGCCTATTTCACCGCCACTCTGGTGTTCCTGTCGGGAATCATAGGAACGGCTCATCACTATTTCTGGTATGGAGGACCCAGTTACTGGCTCGCCCTGGGATCGGTGTTCTCTTCCATGGAGCCTGTGCCCCTGATCGTTCTGGTGGTCCGGGGTCTGATGGAATACCGCTCCATCAGAGAATCAGGACAAGATTTCGCATACAAATGGCCGCTCTACTTCCTCGTGGCCTCGACGTTCTGGAACTTCCTGGGCGCGGGTGTGTATGGGTTCCTGATCAACCTGCCCATAATCAACTATTACGAGCACGCCACTTATTTGACCATGAACCACGCTCATGCGGCCTTCTTCGGGACGTACGGCATGCTCTCGTTGGCCCTGTTGCTCTTCTCCTGGAGGGGACTTGTGGACAAGGCGCACTGGAACGACGGTATTCTTAAGCTTTCGTTCTGGGGATTCAACGCGGGCCTGATGCTCCTGACACTGGGAACCTTGTTCCCTGTGGGGATAATGCAGTTATGGACCGCCTTTCAGGAGGGGCTGTGGGTAGCGAGAAGCGCGGACTTCTTTGAACGTGGCGCTGTGGTTTTCTTCGGCACAATCAGAGTTGTCCCGGACATGATGATCATCGTCCTGGGCGTACTGCCGATGGTGTACTTCCTGTTCAAAACCTATCCCCACTTGAAGCCCATGGAAATCAAAGCAGGTGAATCCGTGTGGAAACGCATGGGAATCGACGAACTTTAGTAAACTTGATCCGGGCCCGGGCTTCACTCAAGTGGGAGCATTTTGCAACGGCCATTCTTTCCGGCCAAATCGCAATGCTCCCACTTCTTCCCTTGGCCGCGGCCCCCCGCCCCACCTCCCTTTCACCGCGGTGGTCCCTGATTCAATGGTCGAAATAGATTGCGCGTTTCTGAGACTATGCTGTAGTGTCTTGTTGGAGGTCGGACCCGGGGGCCATTTTGTAGGAGTATCGTGCTCCCTCATGTCCTTTCCTCGCTCAGACTGGATACCTGGAGGCCGCGATGTACGAGACCAAGGAACTCCCAATACCGCCTCATTTTGACCCGGAGCAGGTGGACCGTGTGTGGCGAGTCCCCTACCGGGAGCGGGCCATGGAAGCTCGGCAATGGGCTGGAACCCATGGTGTTCGTCCTGCGTCGGAGGACCGGAGGAAGCTTTGCCTCATGGTCATAGACTGTCAGAACACCTTCTGTATACCGGATTTTGAGCTGTTCGTCGCAGGCCGGTCAGGGAGTGGAGCAGTCGAGGACAATGTGAGGCTCTGTGAATTCATATACAGGAACCTCGCGATTATCACCCAGATAATCCCCACTATGGACACTCACACCGCGATTCAGATATTTCATCCGGCATTCTGGATAAACGAGGAAAAACAGCACCCGGAACCAATGACGGTGATCACGCCGGAAGACTTTGACAAGGGTGTCTGGAAGGTGAATCCAGCGATCGGCGGACTGGAATTTCAGGATTATGCTCAGATCCAGGCATATGCAGGACATTATGTTAAGCAGCTTCACGACAGGGGAAAGTACGACCTCACCATTTGGCCATATCACGCGATGCTGGGCGGCATCGGACAGGCGCTCGTCTCATCGGTGGAGGAGGCGGTGTTTTTTCACAGTGTAGCGCGATCCAGTCGGACCGGGTACGAAATCAAGGGGGATAATCCATTGACCGAGCACTACTCGGTGATCAGTCCGGAGGTCCTCGCGGGTATTGACGACACAGTGATCGCGGAAAGAAATTCCCGTTTTCTCGAAAAGCTGTTGTCGTTCGACGCGGTCGTCATAGCGGGTCAAGCCAAAAGCCACTGCCTTGCTTGGACCGTAGAGGATTTACTCGCCGAAATAGTCCCAGGGAGCCACAAACTGGCCGAGAAAGTCTATCTCCTCGAAGACTGCACTTCGCCGGTGGTGGTACCGGGAATCGTGGATTTCACGGATCAGGCGGATGAGGCTTTCCGACGCTTCCGAGAAGCAGGCATGCACGTGGTGCGGTCGACCGAACCGATGGACGGCTGGCCGGGGATCAGTTCCGGCCGTTAGATTTCCCCACGAAAATGAATGGTTGCCCGCGTTCACGGATTGCGCTTCAGTATGCTCCGCGGATCCGTCATGCCTGTCAAATCGGCTTGCCCGGCAAAGGTGTCGTCAACGAGACCGGAAACATCTGCGTCTTTTATCAGCTTGAAACGCTTCATCTGGTCGGCCAGGAATTGAATTTCATCCTCTTTGGGAATGTACCGATCATAGACTATTCTGTTCGGAGGTGTTTCCAGGGCGTGTTCTACGAGATCCACGGGCTGGTTCCAATATAGTGATGCTATCCTCGCGGCCTGTTTTGGGTGGGAGCGTGCCCAAATCCCGGAACGCGCGGCGGCCTGAACCAGGGTTCTCACCCGGTCTCCATGCCTTTCAATGAAATCATCCTTCACGATCATCAGATTGCACATGAAGCCCGGCCAGATGTCCCGTACGTAGTGCAGGACTTTGGATTCACCGGTTCGCGTTGTCTGCGCCGCGAAGGGCTCACCCACAAAGTAGGCATCGAGCGCTCCGGTGGCCAGGGCTGAGGCCATGTCAGGCGGGTTCATCTCCACGATGTTGAGCCTGGGGCCCGTGATACCGAATTTGGCGCCAAGTCGGCGCGCCGCAATGTTGTGCCCGGAAAAGCGCATTGGGACTGCAATGCTCCTGCCGGCGAGGTCGGAGAAATCCTTGACCTCCAAATCGCTTCTGTAGACCAGGGTGCTCTCGTGCCGGTTACCTATGTACACTATCTTGATGCCCACACCCTGCTGATGCAGGACAATGGCGAGAGGGGCTATTATGAACGCGGCCTGAATACTCTCATTTCGGAGAGCCTCCCCCATCTCCGCGAAGGATGAAAACTTGAGGGCCTCGAACCTCAAGCCTTGCCCATCCCTGGATGCGTAATCCACAAGGGGCGCGGCCAGATTGGTGATGACCGGCATGTAACCCATGCGGACAACGGGTCTGTCGGTGGATTCGAAGTTCAGCTTCCAATGGAGCACAGAGATGAGGACCAACCAAATCGCCGCAATGATGAAGGTGATCCACCCCGCGGACATGTGTACGCGACGAGAGGACGACTCTTCAGAGGGCATGATGAACCCCCAGGTCCTTGTAGACCTTCCTGCGCAGATCCGCCAACTCAGGGTCCTCGTGAATATCACGCGGGTGCGGGAAGTCAAGGGTCATGTCCATAGGCGCCTTTGCGGGCAGATCGGTGAACACTACGACACGATCCGCCATGACAAGCGCCTCATCAATACTGTGGGTTATGAATATGATGGTTTTGCCGAAGTAATTGTGCATTTCCAATATTTCTTCACGCATGTTGAGTCTGGTCAAGGAGTCCAGGCCGGCAAAAGGCTCATCCATGAACAGTATCTCGGGATTCACGACCAGGGCCCGGGCCAGCTCGGCTCTACGCTGCATCCCCCCGGAAAGCTGATGCGGATATCTATGCTCAGAGCCGGAAAGGTTGACCATATCAATGTAATTTTGGGCTTCCTCGGCCCTGCTCCGCATGTCCTTCACATTCCGCAATCCCAGGCTGACGTTTTCCCAGACGGTCATCCAGGGCAAGAGAGCGCAGTGCTGAAACACGAAAATATTGTCCGAACTGGGACCCGTGACTCGCTTGCCGTCTATAATCACAGACCCTGAGGTGGGAGTATCAAAACCGGCCATGATGTGTAGCAGGGTAGTTTTACCGCACCCGGACGGACCGAGTATGCACACCAATTCCCCGTCGAGAAATTCCAGGTCAATGTCGTCAATGACCAGTAGGTTCCCACGCTCTCCCACATGGTGGTTGGTGTTCAGTCTAGGGCCCTTCCGGCGCTCGACGAAATACTTGCTCAGTCCCTTGATCAGTACGTGCCCCATTCTAGACCGACCCCCAAGCGACCCATTCTATGCGGTTGAGTTGGACTATCACGCGATCCAGAAGAATCCCGATCACGCCTATGGCAATCATCGCGGCCATAACATAGTCCATTCGGAGAGCATTGCGAGAATCCAGAATCAAATATCCGAGCCCTGATTTGACAGCGATCATTTCAGCGGCCACTACCACCAGCCAGGCAACACCGAGGCTGATGCGCAGCGCGGGCAGCACCTCCGGCAAAATGGCAGGGAAGATGATTTTGGAAACAGTCTCAAACCTGGTGAAATTGAAGTTGGCTGCAACCTGAAAATAGAGCGAGTTGATATGGTTCACTGCGGTGATCGTGGAGACGAGTATGGGAAAGAAGCACGATATGAATATCAGGAATACCGCGGGCTTCTCTCCTATGCCGAACCAGAGCAACGCAAGAGGGATCCATGCGAGAGGGGAAATCGGTCGCAAAAACTGGATGACCGCGTTGAATGCCATCTGCCCTTTCTTCCACCAGCCCAAGATCATTCCCAAGGGCAAACCGATGAGCACAGCCAAATAATATCCCGCGGTCACACGGAAGAGGCTGGCCACCGAATGCTTCAAGAGCGTGCCGTTCTCGATCAGCTCCCACAGTCCTATTGCAGCCACCCGCGGGCCTGGAAAGATTGATTCACTCCAGCCGCTGAACAGTGCGGCGAGTTCCCAGAGGAGCCCGACAAACAGGAAAGCAAGCACAGGAAGGAGCAGGGATTCAAGTCTCTCGCGATCCATAATAGGCGTTTCCCATGTCCTCAAACAGATCAGCAACCGGGTATCAAAACAACCGCTTTCTTTGTGACAATAGCACCATTCCCACGAATTCGGAATCCTCGAATTGAACCGGCCGTAATCTTTCAGTTTCGCGGGGCAGATCTTCGTACCGCGCGGAGCGTGCGTCGCCCTCTTCATAACAGGTATCACGCAGACCCGACCTGCAACGGCCATTCCGGGACTTGACGCCACGATTTCAGCGAGTTGCACATCCCCCGGTGAACGGTCACACTGAATGGTCACAGCCGGCCTTGGTTTTCTCATGTCCGGAACCCGCTTCATGGGTCCCGTCACACAATAATGCTCTTTGATCGAAGAAAATTATCTCACAGAGCGACCAACTTCCTGCATTCTTTGGACTTTGCGCCGCATCCGCAGAATAGCCACCAAAAGATCGGAACCTATTTTCTTGAGCAAAGGCAAGCATATGTCGATGAATTTGCATTTTTTCCTTGACCTCGCGTCCTTGAGTTGCTAGGGAACCTTCAACCGAAATATGGCTTTTTGGAAAAAATCCATTGAACTTGCACCGTAATATTTGTAGCCGGTCTGATTGCACCTCTTTCCGAATTGAGCCGGCGCTCCCGATGGAACCTGAGCGGGCAACGCCCACAAGGAGGAAACACGGAAAATGAAGAAGCACATCCTGACAACGATGGTTCTGGTGCTGTGCATTGGCCTTACCGCGGCGGCTGCGGATCAAGCTGTGGTGGACCGTTCCACTCGCAGCAAGGTCCTCAATGACTATGCCCTCCTGACTCGCGATGCCATTCAGAAAGCTTGGACCTCTCCATTGGATCTTGCCGTCCCCAGCGCCCTCAAGGGCCGAGTCAGGATCAATTACACCATCGACCGAAAGGGCAATCTCAACGCCTTGGAGCTGGTCCGAGGCTCCGGCATAGCCGCAATGGACAGATCCTTATTGAGCGCTGTCCGCTCCGCGTCTCCCTTTCCAGGCTTCCCGGATGAATTAGAGGCCGCGACTGTTCTTATACGCGCGAATTTCATCGTCGCGGACTTGCCTGCCGTGCCTGTCACAAGAGTGAGCCAGGCTGTGACAAAAGCAGGATCCACAAACGCCAAAGCCCCGGACAAGACAAAGAAATTCAAGTGGGGAGTCGCTGCAGGCACTTCGGATTCAAATTCCAAACGCGAAGACGGCGCCACTACTCCCGCGTCCGACAAGGACGTGGCCCCCGCGAACGACCGGATTCCTCCTCCTTTTCCTTCCAAGAAATATCCGTGGGGCGCAAAGAGCCAAGGTAACAAATGATACGGATTCGCGTTTGAAAGAGTAACCTGGGGGAACCTTTTCTCGGTAGCTGCTCCGCGCAGGGCGATATGGCCTCCCCGAGGTCTGGTGCCATTTGCTCGAAGCACGGATTCACCGTACCGGCTCGTTGGCCCCACGCCGAGTGGACCCAGGCCCCTTCCAAAAGACTTCATCATATGCTGTACCCAAGTGGAATTGGCACTCCCGGGCCAAGGACCGACACGACATGACGTTGGCATTCTTCTGTAGGGGCGGACCTACCGGGCGTAGGGCCAATTTACGAGCCGGTTGGTGTGGGAGCTTCATTAATAGTCTGTAGCGGCCCGCCGGGCGTGGGTGCTTCGAGGAAGGTTTTGGCTCTATGCTTTGCGCGAAGCCGCGGACTGCGCGTTGACACAGACCTCTCTCGCGGCAAACCCGGATTACAATAGTATTCACGAAATGGTATGATACAGTTGTCGGCAATCGTGGCGGCCTTGCTACTCGGCCGTCGGATACCGTGTGGCTCGGAATATGAATCGATTGGATCAGGAAGGCCCCAGGCATGATTGAGGTGGAACAAGCCGTCATAGACGCTGTCCCTGAAATAATGGCAATGGCGCGTGGCGCGCTGCTGGATCAGGGAACATTCTTGCCCACCGCGATAGTGCATACAAAGGATGGGCTTTCCCCATTGATTTTACCGTTCAAGGACGACGAGCAGAAAAAGACGCTTGTTGATTTGGTCAAGAAAGAGGCAGTGCGCCTGCACGCCTACGCTGTTACAACAGTCACCTGCGCTCGAATTGTGGATACGCGAACCGGGGAGGAAGAGGAATCCCTGGTTCTTACCACGGCGATTCGGGGCGGAGAGCCCCACATAGCTGTGCAGCCCTTCACGAGAGGAGAGGACCAGGTAGTCCTGTACTTCGGAGAGATCAGTGAGGGAGACTCGGCAGGCAGGCCCGGCCAGATGATGATACTCCCCGACTGGAATGAGGAGCCGATTCACTAGCAGACCTGCTGCGTCGGTTTGAAGCTTTTCAGCCGCGTACGGACTTGCGCTGTCGATCGGCCGACGATATTACACATATCCCAATAGAACTGTGGCGTGAGGCCCCGGGGAATCACGGCCCTGAGGGCACGCCAAACCAGATGATCCGATCAGCCGCCTGTTTCACCGGAGGGGCAAGACCGGTTCGGAAACATATTCATCCCGGGGTGAAGCATGGGAATAAGCGAAAACCTGTTGGAGATACTCGTCTGCCCCAAGTGCAGAGGAGATCTTGTGTTGACTGAATTGAAAGACGGTTTGATCTGCCACGCTTGTCGGTTGAAATACCCCATCAAAGACGATATCCCTATCATGCTCATCGACGAGGCGCTGCCGATAGCGGAGCGCGGCGCTGAATCTTGAACTTGGGGTTCTGCTCTGATCGGCCCGTGGAGAATGCAGGAAATACTGATGCGCATTGAGATTCCGTACCGGGATCACCCGCGCCCTACCCTTCCCGTCAAGGGAGGGGCGACGAAAGATAAAGAGGATTCCCGCATGAAGGCGGCATCGTGTTGAGCATGCACAGTAGTTCAAATCACCCCCTGTTCCCTTCACGAATTGTTGTAAGAGGAACAAACTGGGTGGGTGACACCGTAATGAGCCTCCCCGCGGCAAGGGAATTAAGGAGGATCTTTCCATCCGCGGAAATAACATACTGGGTCAGTTCGGGCCTTGTTCCGCTGGTAGAGGTAGCGGGCTGCGCGGACCATATAGTGTCATTCAACCGGGATTCAGGTGGCCCTCTCACGCGACCCTTCAAGATGAAACCCCGGCTGGCGGCCGGGCGCTTCGACATGGCCGCGCTCTTCCAAAACGCATTTGAAAGCGCTTTCACAGCGTGGATTGCGAAGATTCCGGTCAGGATCGGGTTTCCCACGGACCTGAGGGGGCCTCTTTTGACCGTCAGAGTCCCTTTGTCCGACGAGATCAGGAAAAAACATCAAGTATACTATTACCTTGCAATAACCGAATTCCTAGAAAACCGGTTCCACGATCAGGTCACACCCATGCCGGGCCCACCTGACTGCTCCGTGGCCCTGAGAGACCGGCATCTGTCCCGCGCAAGGGAACTACTACTATCATCGGGCTTGGACACCGGCCGTCCCATCTTCTGCCTCTGTCCGGGATCGGTGAACTCAAGAGCAAAGAGATGGCCCGGCGACAGTTTCGCGCGGCTGGCCGATCTCCTGACCAGAATGGGCGCACAAGTGGTGTTCTTGGGCGCAGCGCACGAAAAGGACCTGGTTGAGAGCGTCCGGTCCATGATGAACAGCCCTTGGGCTGTGGACCTTACCGAAGATGCGGACATGGTTACAGCCATGGCCGTAATGTACCTGTCCACCATGGTAATCTCCAATGACACGGGTAGCGCTCACCTGGCCGTGGCCGCTAAGTCAAAGGTCCTCACCATCTTTGGGCCGACAATCGCAGGCGCGACCGCGCCTTTTGGACCTGACGCGCACGTGATAAAGGGAGAAGCGCCCTGTGCCCCTTGCCGCCACTTTCAATGCCCGTTGCCCGATCACCCTTGCATGAGGAACATTACTCCGGAAGCAGTGCTCGGAAAAATCCAGGAGATCCTTAGACCCGCGACCACTCCAGGTTCCAAACCGAACGGTTGAGCGCGGCCCGCGTCTCCGCCTGCGTACAACAAACCGCGATTCTGTTGGTTATTATGACATCACGAGAACGGCCCTTTGTCAGCGTTATCATTCCCACGTACAACAGGTTGAACCTGTTGAAGGAGACCCTGGAATCGGTCAGGAATCAGAGGTTCCGTGACTTTGAGATCATCGTGGTCAATGACGGGTCCACCGACGGCACGAGAGACTGGCTGGAGGCTCAGCACGACCTGCTTTCCATCAGTCAGGCCAACAGTGGAATAGCAACATCGAGAAACAACGGCGCGGCCCGAGCGCATGGCCGTTGGCTGGCTTTTTTGGATCACGACGATCTGTGGGCCCCCGAAAAGCTGGAGATACAGACCGACTTCCTCAGAGAAAACCCTGAGATGGGCCTTGCAGCTGCACGACACGTGAGACTTGGGAAGAGGTATTCATCACCCCGTCGCCGGGCCTGGATCAAAGGGGATCTCCTGGTCAAGGCCTTTTCCGAGAGCTTCATTCACACTTCGTCGGTGATGATACGCAATGACGTATTCAAGGAAATTGGAGGATTCCCCACGGAGTACAAGTTCGCGGACGAGTTCCATGTGTGGCTTCAGATAGCCGCGGCCCACCCCATAGCGTATGTGAACGAGCCACTTGTCTTCATACGCTTGTACGAATCCAACACCAGTCACAATCGCATAGGGGTTCGGACGGACACTTATGACATACTCATGAGGAATTACGACCCCGCGCGGATACCACGGCGAATTTTTCTGAGGACAATGTCGGACCACGACATCTCTTTCGGTAGAGCGCACATCAGCGCGGACAAACCCGTGGAAGCCCTGAAATGGTTCCGGCAATCGGTCAAGAGGACTCCGTGGAGGCTGAGGAGTTGGCGTTATTACATCAAATATCGCATCCTTTCAGCGTTTCGCGGACCGGAGTGAACACGGCCCCCGGGCATGAAGGTTTACCTGAAAGTCCAGTGAAAAAACCACCCCTTTGCGGGTCAACGTATGGGGTGGTTTGGAGGGGAGATGAGTCTCCCCTCCAAAGATGACTGGATTCTTAAGGTATTTGCAGAACGGGTTACCTCATCCGGGGCGAAGCCACGGACAAGCTGCCCCAAGATTTTCGTAGTTTTTTGTCCCCTATTTAGGAGTGATAGTTGGTATGCCACCCAAACAGACATCATGACTCCCTCACTTGAGATAAATCCTGACGCGGCTCGGATCCTGAACACGGATTCCGGAAAGCTTCCTGAATTCTTTTATTCCGCGGTTCAGGAGCATAGCCGAATCTTGTCCCAACACAGAGACCGTGTGTTGAAAGACGCGCCGGAGAGCGCTGTGACCGTAACCAGGGTCCCCGGCTTTCCGAAGGTTTGCGTCAAGGAATTCCGGTGGCGAGGCCCGGTACACGCTTTGAAAGGCCTTTTCCGACGTACCCAGGGATTGCGAGCCTTTTGCAACGGACAACTACTTCAGGACAGGGGAATCGCGGCCGCACAGCCTCTGGCCCTGATCCGACATCGACACCGGGGATTGATCCGAGTGGAATGGATCATCATGGAGGTTATCCCTGCCGCGCTGGAGTTGGATAGGCACATTCTGAAACGAATTCAGAACAATTGGACTCGGGCCGAAAGAAACCGGCTTGTACGATCGCTTGCCCGGGTCATCGGACAGATGCACTCCAAAGGGATCTTCCACTCAGATCTCAAGACCTGCAACATACTCGTAAGGGAAGATTCCGACCCCGGGTTTTCGCTGGTGGACTACGATGACATCACCGTTACTCACACAGTCCCGAGAAAAAGGAGGATCAAGAACCTCGTTCAGATCTTCCTTTCCACACCCATTGCCATGAATGCCCCAGACCGCATGCGGTTCATGAGAGAATACGCACTTCACGCGGGAATCGATCCCCATGAGCGCCGCGAAATGACCCGGGAGATCCTGACATCCGCCCGGGGAAGAGACATCCTCTACGTAGGCTTCAACGGAGATATCGTGGAGAAGTGGGCCTAGACCATGACCGTTCACAGGAACCTCCATGCCTCAAGAAATTCCGGCACAACGAACCATGAATCAAGTATGGTGTCCCCGGAACCCCAGCGCGCCCGGGAGATATTCACGCTCGCGACCGGAAACTCGAAGCCGCTAGAGAAGTTCGGACACTGCGTCGTCAAAGGGGAGTTGACAAAAGAGCGCGGCCCGTGATTAGATGATCGTGCCGGGCGAAACGGAGACCGGCTCTGCCGGAGGGCAACCGGTCGAGGGATAACCCCGGCGGGGCTCATCGAACCGCTGGCAGGACGTGGAACTCACCGCTTCCACGTTCCGTCCCAAACCCCATTGGGCGATGGATCCCTGATGCCTGAAATAGACTCCGGGGTCTGGGGCGGAGCCCCAGCGTGTTCTTGGGAGCCAAACGTTTCGGAGCATAGGGCTTCGGGAATAGCTTAGACGGAAATCGGATTTGTCCAATTCACGCTGAACCAGTGCAATCCAACTTCAAAGACCTTCGGAATCTTCCAAAAGATGATCCGAGTCTCCAGAGCAAGGCGCAGGACCGGTACTGCGTGCCCGATCCGAACAAAGTAGGGGATTTGGAGAAACTACGGGAAAAAACCCTCTTCAAGGAATGCGAGGAGTACCGGCAGTCGAAACAGAAGAAGCTCAAAGTCTTCCGCCTTGAGGCTGTCCGAGCCGGGTTCAAAATGGCAAGGCAGGAGCGAAACTATTCTACGATCATTTCCGTGGCGAAAAGAAATCCCCGACAGTGTTCTGCAGGAAGACCCCAAGCTCCTGATGTGGTATGACCAAGCCGCGACCCCAAAGGGAGAGGATTGACGCATGGCCACGAGTGACCACATCAAGGCGATATTCAAAGCCTTTGCTAGAAGGGAGAACGGGCTCTTTATACAGGCAGCCCGCGACCTCATAAGTGAAGAAAAGCAGAAAGGACACACCCTCCTTGCCAGGGATCTTGAGCGCATCCTCTCGAATGGCAATCTCAGGTCCCCTTCGGTAGATATGCCCAATGATGTTCCGGTGGACAAGGAACGAGGTCTGCCCCTTGTACACATCGAACGACCCGAATTTGGATGGGAGCGAGTCGTCCTTGCCAAGGAACTCGATGCAACCCTTCACCAAGTCGTAGGGGAGTTCAGAAAACGTGAGGTCTTCAAAACTTACGGCATTTCGCCCAAGCGCAAGATCCTTTTCTTCGGTTCCCCCGGATGTGGAAAGAGTGTTACGGCTCGGGTGGTAGCGGCTGTCTTGGACTTGCCTCTCCTGTACGTCCGGTTTGATTCGGTTGTTTCTTCCTATCTGGGCGAAACCGCAGCCAATCTTCGCAAGGTGTTTGACTACGCTCAAAGAGGCAATTGGGTGGTCCTTTTCGATGAATTTGATGCCGTCGGAAAGGGAAGAGACAACCCATTTGAACACGGGGAACTCAAAAGAGTCGTAAATACGCTGCTGCAACTCATGGACGGATTCACGGGAGACAGTCTCCTCATTGCTGCCACGAACCACGAACAACTTCTTGATCATGCGCTGTGGAGACGTTTTGACGAGATCTGCTATTTCGACCACCCGACACCGGCACTTCGACGGGACCTCCTCAACCGATTTCTATCCGGCTTCAGACACAAGAATATTGACCTCACAAAGCTAGCCAGACGGATGACAAGCATGAGCGGAGATGACATCGAGCGAGTCTGCACGGATGCCGTGAAAGCTGCAATCCTGGAGTTTCGTCAGCAACTGGAGTCGGCGGATATTGAGCGAGCGCTGAAGCAGCAGCGAACCCGTATGAAACGGGCTTTGGGAAAACCTACCGGCCGAGGCGAAAAGGGGAAAGGCAAAGATGCCAAGAAATCTTGACCACCTGGAACTTCCACGGACAAGAGAAACCCTTCCCCGGAGACTCCACGGCGGTGGTCGTCCACCTTCCCGAGAGAATAGGCGACGTCACGGGGAACACCTTCTCGGAGAGGCTGACCGAATAGTTGATGACCACGTCAGGAGACGGAGACCAGCAGGGATTTCTCCTGCCCTCGTTTTTCGTCTCCAAATGCATACCGGCGCGGATCTGGATGAAGAGCACCTTGGTCGCATGGGACTGACCGTGATAACCCGCGAGCCCGACCGCACCATTGTTGTCTTTTCTTCCGATGAGGCTTTGGCGGAATTTCGACGGTACGTATCTGAATATGGCGGGATAGTCCCGGATGGACACGCATACAGCTTCGTTGCAGGCATCGACGACGTTGTTTCCTTAACCGCGGAAGACAGGATCGGTCGATTATTGAGGGACGACCCTCTGGAGCCAGGAGAGACAGCCCAACTTGACGTCGAGATCATGCACCCCGGCTCAAGAGATCAGTGCCGCAGCTATGTTGAGGAACTGAGAGGTCTTGCCGAGTCACAAGGAGGCAGACTCACCGACTCGTATATCGGAGACTCCTTGTGCCTTACTCGTTGCCATCTGACTGAAGCCGGACTCCAAGCATTTCTGGAAGTTGAATATGTTCTTGAGATTGACCGCAAGCCCCGGCCAACCTTTGATACTACGCTCATCTTTCACACCACTCTGGACGACTTGAATGAAATACCGGAAGTACCTAAAGACGCTCCTGGAATCCTGGTCGTTGATTCCGGCGTAATGGGAAATCATCCACTACTTCGGCCCGCACTCGGAGCGGCAGAGGTATTTCCAGACAGGATGAGGCAGCGGGTACAGGGTGGACCAGAAGATGGTGACGCCACTTATGGGCATGGTACAGGCGTTTGTGGAATCGCTGTTTACGGAGATGTTCGTTCCTGCATTGAGACCGCTTCCTTCCGACCCTCTGTTCGTCTTTTCTCAGCTCGGGTCTTGGATGACAACGGTGAGTACGATGACGACGATCTTGCTGAGCATCAACTTGAGGAGGCTGTCCGGCACTTCGTGGAGAATTATCCTCAGTGCAGGGTGATCAATCTCTCTTTGGGCGATGACCGTCTCTACTTTAGAGAGGGTCGGAAGCAGTTTCGGCTCGCAGCCACGGTTGATCGACTCGCTTACGAATTGAGGGATAGAAACATCCTGTTCGTGATTTCCTCTGGGAATTACAGATACACCCCGGACGTCCCAGATCATAGGATCAGAGATTACCCTCAGAGCATTCTCAGCGACGAGGCCAGAGTTATTGATCCGGGCACATCGGCAATAGCCCTTACTGTCGGCTCATTATCCACCGGCAACACCCCTTACAGGTACAGCGACGATGTGAACAGGAGATGCATTGCTGGAAGGGACGAGTTCCCATCACCTTTTACTCGTTCGGGATTTGGCGTGGATGGCATGATCAAGCCCGATCTCGTGGAATATGGTGGTGACGAGGTATTCGATCCGACTGTGACGGTCAACGATCCTGGTGTTGGCATTCCTACGACAGCCAGGGACTTTGCACCTCCTGATGCGCGTCTTTTCAGGGCTGCTTGTGGAACGAGTTTCTCGGCCCCTGCGGTCGCACATGTCGCTGCACGTCTCTTCAACAGGTTCCCTTCGGCTTCCTCCAATCTTGTCCGTGCTCTTCTGGCTGATTCAGCGCGGGTTCCTTTGGAACGGCCTCAAGAGATTGATGGGGATGAGTGGGCCGAGGAGGTCCTTCGCGTGTACGGTTACGGAAGACCCAACCTTGAACGGGCAGCATATTCAGACCAAGGGGAGGTTCTGCTGCTGGCAGAAGACGAGGCTCCCGCAAACAGCTTTCACCTTTTTGAGATCCCGAGTTTACCGGAGGAGTTCTTGACGCAAAGGGGAGAGCGGCATCTGAGTGTGACGCTGGCGTTTGATCCCCCAACCAGGCACACCAGGGGAGATTCTTATCTTGGGCTCACGATGGAATTCCATATGTTCAGGAACACCTCATCTACAGATGTAGAGTCTCTATTCCGGGATTGGAGTCGAGCCCCCGCAGGAGAAAACGAGCAAGCGCTCGAATCCGCGATTTCACGTCTGCCTTCGTCACAAAAGGTGACCCTTCAACCGGGAACCAACCAAAGGAAGAAGGGAACTCTCCAGAAAGGAATGATCAAGATAGGAGGCGCCAGATGGACCTATGACGGAGGTCCGTTGATTCTTTCCGTGGCCTGTCAAAGAAAATGGGCTCCAGAGGAGATTGACACCCAAGGATATGCGGTTGTTGTTTCTGTAAGGCATTCAGGGGATGAGATCCGTCTGTACGACCGGATAAGACAGCAGGTCAGGGTCGCACAGAGAATCCAGATACGGGTGTAAGAAGGTGTCTCGAATGATGGACACCGGCACCACGTGGACATGGGCCAAGAATCATCAGCAGTGGTGTCTTGTTATCGAAGGCCACTCATTGTGGGGGGAGGACACCTGTCGGGTGTGGTTGTCGAGAACTGACAGCGTAGTTCGAGTCCCGGCCGGTTCACTGAAAATTCAGGGGTCAATTGATCACCAGTCTTTGTCTTCCTCCATTTCGTACGTTTCGGCGGCAGCCAGAGTGACTGATGCTTTCGGACTTCCTGGGACACCATACTTATCTTGCCGGGACGTCCGCCCTTGAATTCCGGGCACACCAATCCCCGGGAGGGCGATGCAAGCCACGTAATCGTCCTCACAAGAGAAAGCCTGCTGCGTTCGATTTTCGTGTTGAGCTACCTGGTGAGGAACTCCCCGAGATACTACTCGCACCAGTCCATGCATCATTTCAAAACGCAACAAACTCCGCTGCGAACCATGAATCAAGTATGGCGTCCCCGACCAGAAACATCGACACCAGATCCCGACTCTTGGATCTTCCCCAGGACGTACCTGGTCACGATACCTGCCCGGGAAAGGGGTTTGCAGAGGTTGTTCGTGAATTCTTGAAAGATGCGGGGTCTCTGTTTCACGGCGGGGTGCATTGCTTTTTCGATTTCGTACTCATGATCCTCTTGAAAGTCAAAACCAGGGTCTTCTATTCGCGGGTCGTTCACAAGCTTGATGGCGAGCCGGTCCAGACGTGGGGCTACGCGGGCCGCGATCCGTGCGGACTCCTCCATGACGGTGCGCACATTTGATGCTATTCCTTCTCCGTGACCTGTGAGCGCTATAATAAACGGGGTGTCGCGGCGCGTTTTTACAGCGTCATTCAAGAGGAAATGCACAACAGCCTCGAAGAGCCTGTGACGATTAATGAGGAGGTTGTGGTTTCTTTTCACAAAGCCGAACGGATTCGGATCTCGAAGGAAACGAGTCAATACCGCGGTGATGGACGGTGGAAAACATTTGGCATGATACGGCGCGGTCAAATCCTGGAGATAGTGCATGACCCACGCTGCAAAACGCCACCCCCAGTAGTCGTTCCTCAGACGGAACGCCATCTCGGCAAGGGCCAGGAAGACCTCTACCCGCTCCTCCATGAAGCCGGTTGCGATACGTGGAAAGAGCCGCCTGATCACAGCGCGTTCGTGGAGGAAGGCCATATGGAAAGGCGCCTGGGAAGTGTGCCCCGTGCCGGCGGCAAACGGCGGGAGGCCATAACCGTATTTCTCGATTGTAAACAGATCCTGATCCATCCCCCAGTCAGGCTCGTCCGCGAACGCGCACAGCACATCGAGCGCGCGAATCTGTTCTCCCGGCCGAGTTTCCACATACACGCCACCAGGAGGACCCTCACGGGACGGATCGTGGGGAGTTTTCCGCGAAAGCTCGTCAGGCCTTAATGCCCTCACATAGAAGAAATTCCTGTCGGGATTCAGGCGTAGGGCTTCCAGGAAATCCTGTTGAGTGAGGATTTCAGGAGAAGGTTCCTTGGGCCGATCACCGGGACCGGTCTTGTTGTCCAGCAGATTCCAGTACCATTTGATGATCCGCGGCAAGGCTTGACGAGCAGCGTGGAGCAGTTCCTCAAGCCTTGTTACTCGAACTTGAGAGTTCATCACGGACGGGCAATAGGAACTCAAGGCCGCGCGGGTTAAGAGCGAGTGGGTGTTCCAGGATAGGCGCGAGGGTTGCCGGGGTTCGGTCATGACGATTCCGTGGTCCGGAGTCGGAAACCAGTGGCGGTCAAGGGGATGGAACAGATCAATTTGACGCCGCGAGGGGCCGTCCTCTATTTGATACCAAAAAAGACTTTGTCGCCCATCCTCACATCGTACTTCTTGCAGAAGCCCGCCTTTAGTTCCAGGCAATAACGGCTGGGAAACATGGAGCGGTAGACCCGGCCGGAGTTGGGTTGGATACTGTCGTAAATGAGGACTATTGCCCCTTTGTCATCTATCCAGAGCGCGTCAATGGGAAATCTCATTCCTTGCATGTGTATGGCGTAATGGCCTGCGATCACGAAGTCCAGGAGCATGCCCTGTTCTTCCGTGATCCGGTCCCATCCGAGAAGTCCGCGTGTCTTGGATTCGTCGGTGTCGGCAATCGATGCCTGAATTATCTGCTTCCCCACGGTCATGGGCATGGTGCGCAGTTTTTCCGACTGGGCTACGCTAGGGCTATCTTTTCCAGGATTACGGGACTCGGCATCTGGCGGCTGCACAAGCCCGTAAATGAAAAACAATGTCAAGAAGACCGTCAACGTGATAGACCAGATCCGATTCATGCGTTTTCTCCGCGAGATCACAGGCCGGCCCGAATTCCATCTGACCGGGAATCTGAACCGGACGGGAAACTTCGATTGAGCCGCAAGCGGTCCCGGGTGTAACTCTATCACATAGCGAGTGAAATCTACACCCGCATCAGCGCGGCCCCTGGACTTTCTCGCCGGTCAATGCTAAACCTTATCCGGGCCATCCGGTGGTCACATACACCGAACTTCGTAAGGAACTACAAGCCTTTGAAGATTGTAGTCCCGGCAATCCAAGGTCGTGGTTTGTTCAGGCGACCCATTCAATGGGCGGGAATGATTTCAGGGTCCTGACCAGACAGCCTTGCCGGATTGCCGCGGGCTTCAAGATCGAAAGCCGACAGTGTGGCTATGTGCCGCACCAGTTGGAGAGCATTCCATGATGAGACAGATTCTCGCCACCGTATTAGTCGTCTGTACCTGGACCTTCTGCCATGGGGCCGGCGAATTCGAGCTCTACACGAGCGCGGGCGCCAGGTGCAGCGCGGAACATGGTCAGCAGGCGGCCAAGGTGGCATTCGAGAAATATCAAGTGTGGAAACGGGCGAGAGATCAGGGCCGGAAGGCCCCTCCCGGCGCGTTTCGTGACGCGGGGCAGGCGTTCGACTACCTTGTCCGGAGCGGGTGTAAAGACGGTCTCGTGCTCTACCGGTACGGAAATCTTCTCCGGCATAAACGGCAGTATGATAAGGCAATCAAGGTAATCGAACAGAGCCTCCCCGACCTCTCAGAGAACTATTCGTCCCACCTCTCCTCCGCGTACTATGTTCTCGGGTATTGCTCCACCAAGACAGAGCACTACGATGACGCGATCAAATACTACCGACTCTCTATACAGCATGACCCGGAGGAGGTCGATTCCAGGATCAATCTTGCCACGCGTCTCTATTGGAAAGGCCGGCATGATCAGGCCGCCGAGGCCGCCAATTACGTGCTGCAGAGCAAGACGCTCAAGGTCAGCCGTTGGGGACTCGGTCAATGCCACAATCTCCTCGGTTGGATCGCATTGGACTCCGGCCAACCAAATCAAGCTATCGAATGCTTCGCAGAGGCATACGAGTTGAGGAAGTATCCCTGGGATTTGGAAGGGCTGGCGTGGGCGTACGAGAAGACCGATCCCAAGAGAGCACGGGACTACTGGGACCGGATCCTCAAGGTGAGAAAGGGCTCTGCCGAACCGAAATTCCTCCCTCAGACCGAGGAACGAATCGAGCAGATGATGTCTGATGCCGGCGCGCCGTCAAAGAAGTGAATGCGGCGATAACTGTGGCCGGCTCACCAGCGAGTCGAGTCTGGATCACTAAAGCACAACCAAGCATGAAAAACCCTGTAAAGCGCCGGGTCCAGGCCGTTGGGGCTACGCATATCGCCCTCTTGGACACTCGCAGATGACGCCATTCGGTGGACTTTGCACTGCATACATTTTCATACAAAATGGATGGACTGGGAAATCTTCCGAGTTCCGTCTTGGACTCACTATCCAAGAGGGCGTAGCATGCTACGCCCCTACGCCCGGGACCCTGGGCCTTTCCGACACTTTCATGTTTCGTTGTGCCTGAATTTCAGGCATGGGCGTTCCTACAAGAGCCCTCCTTGGTTCCCGAAGGTGGTGGGCAATCCTTCAATTTCACGGGGCAGATATTTTCATCGATCATGTCATTGCGAGGAGTGAAACGACGAAGCAATCTCCCAACCAGGCAAATTGAGGATTGCTTCGCTGTGCTCGCAATGACATTTTCACCGGAAACGTCCCGCGTGCCCCGTATGACTTATACCAATGCGCTTTCAAAGAGGGAACATATGGCTCAAGTCCGGAAGGGAGAA
>CAZGNL010000051.1:0-33057 GCA_964527475.1 uncultured Syntrophaceae bacterium | reverse complement strand
ACGACTGACTCTCCCTTCTACACCACCCACGGTGTCACGTGTGGGTAAGAGTAAGCGTCAAGGGAGGGGAGTCCTTTTCCCTCTCCCCCCGCGGGAGAGGGATAGGGTGAGGGGGAACTTCCAATGAGGTTGCTTTCGCGCAGAACTGAGTGCGGAAGACTATAGTTGGCCGTGCGCCTAGCACCGTCCGGGCCACCCATAGTTGGACGGTTCGAGCAATGTAACCGGTTAAGCGACAGCCTCCTAGTGAAGTTTGGCGTCCTCGGAATTTGGAATTCCGGAATTGCCTGCGACTTGTCCCGTGGCCGGCTCTTCCGAAATCATCGTGACGTACGGCAGCTCGGTCCTACTTTCAGAACATAACCCGCTGTAATGCCTGGTATTTATCGGTCGTCTTCCACCCTCGTTCTCGAGGGCGGGATAGGGCTGAAAACATTTACGGGATCTTTGATGTTCTTGAAGTTCATGACGCCCCGGTCGTGCAACGAGATTTCCTTCTCTATGCGAGAGGCTGTTTCCGGACCAATGAGAACATCTCCATTTATTGCAGCCGACGCGATCCGTGAAGCCAGATTAGTTACGGGACCGGTAGCCGTGAACGTCATTCGGACTCCGGCAGTCCCCTGGAACCGGCTCATTCCCACAGCAGCGACCCCGGAGTTGATTCCCATATTCACCACGATGGACTCGAAGCTGTTCTGCAGCTCAGCGTTGATGTCCGAGGTCCTGCGCCGGATGGCCAGGGCGGCTCTGACTGCGTTGAGCGCGTTGTCCGACGCGGCGCCTTGAAATATCACCATGAGTCCGTCGCCCGCGGTCTCGTTGATGTCCCCGCCATGAGCGTATATTTCATCGAGAAATCCGGAAAAATATCGCTCCATGATAGAGTTGACCTTCTCCTTCGTGTATGTCTCGCTGATCCGCGTGTAATCTGCGATGTCCAAGAAAAGGATTGAGACATCCACCTCCTTCTTTTCCAGGGGAGGAGCATCAGGGTTAGTTTCCACTATTCTTTGCACTGTCGCGGGAACAAAGGGACGCAGATGTTCCAGAATTTGATTCAGCGCCACCTTTTCTTTTGTTATCCTCCTGTGTTCCTGAGCGCTGATGATAACGTTGGTGGCCATATCAGCCAGATCCTTCAGCAGAATCCGATCCTTCTTTCCAAGACCGGCGCCCTCCTTCGCTGTTGCGTCCAGATAGGCAAAAGGCTTATCACCGTCGTAGATGGGCAACAGGATTTCCGAGAGACTCTCAGCCGTTTCCTCCAAGGTCAATTGACCACCACTGTCTTCGGATGGACCACAGCAGGCGGTGTCACCAGTCGTGACTTGCTCGCTCGGTACGGTCGGCCAGCCTCTTTCGCAGAGGAGACATTTAATGTCCTCCGTTTCCTGACCGCACCGAAGGGGACGCACGTGGTGTTGGGCATCCGGCTCAGTGACCAGCAGGCAGACTTCCTGCAACTCGGGAATAGCGGTCAAAGCCTCCTCCCGAATCGTTTCCAGTATGTCTCCGATATCAAATGACGAGGTGATTCTTCGAGCGACCCGAAAGATAGTTTCAAAGCGTTCCTTGTACATAGCGGGCCTCCTATTGGCGTCAGCGGAAGGCGTACAAGTGATGGCAGACTTGCCTTGGCCGAAAGTTTACCACTTCACTCAAGTTAAGTGAAGCCATCGTAAGGCGTCAGAGTAGACGGGGATCAGAATAAACGGAACCAGCGCCGCATCAATTTTCTCCAGGCGCCCCAGCCGTCAATTGGAGTCCAATAGCCGAATCCTATCTTGCCGCCACCTCAGCCCCTGGGAATGAGCAGGCTATGGGGCCGCCAAGAGATAGAATCCAACTCCGATCAGCAATCCTCCCGCAGCAGTGGTGAGAACAGGAGCGATCTTCTGCACAACCAGCGTCAACTTCCCGAGTCCCAACCCCAGTCCCACCAAGATTCCTGCCATAGGCAGGCTGTACCCCACAGCGAATGCGGACAGCATGGCCGCGCCCCACAAGGTATGCCCTTGTAACGTCGCGACCCCAAGCGCCACAGGAAGCGCGGGATTACAGCACGCACTACAGGCGGTTGTAGCCCCCCCCACCGCGAGTCCGTACACCATTGCTCCGATGAATCCTTTGGGCAAGCCGGCCCGGGAGAAGCCGAGTTTCGGCAAACTGAACGGCGCCAGGTTCAGGGTCGCGAGGCCAAAGAAGACTAAGATCAGGCCGACGACGAGTTTCCAGTACTGTCCCAAAGAAGCGCCCGCGACCTGACCGACAAACCCGGTCACCGCGCCGAGCGCTCCAAGGGCAATGATGGTCCCGATCATGAAAAAGAGCCCGGTCAAATAGAGCACACGACGGTCGGTCTTCCCGCCGAGCGCGCCGGAATATCCTGTAATCGCGGCCAGTACAGGTACGTTGCAGCAAGAAGTTACCGATCCCAGCACTCCCAGTAGAAACGCCGCGGGGAAAACGGCCAACGAAAGACTTGACGATTCCAAAACTTGACTGATCCACTCTTCCATGATCCTCCTCCTTCATTTCGGCGGACAACATGACGCAGCCGCGCCGTCACTGGGACAGCCGGAACATGACGAACCGCGCGTGGATGCCAGGACATATGCGCGAAACAGCCGCTCCCTGGTGATATCCCCGGATACCGCGGATGACGTGCAGCCTCGGCCCAGCACGACGACGCACGGAAACGACTTGACCGCGAACTGCTGCACGAGCTGACCGTGGCCTTCAGCATTCCTTTCCAGTGTGAAAGCTCCCACCCTTTTTCCCACCGAAGATAGCCTGGAAACCACCATGTTGAGCTGAAGGGAAGCGGCCCGGGCAAGCTCTGCTCTTTCCCCGGGCAAAAGGATGAAGACAGCCTCCTTGTCCGCTGCCACTGTATTGAGGGCTCTCAGAGAACCCAAGGATAGGCCACTCAAGACCTTGCGAGCCCCCTGCTCTCGCTCGGGCAGAACAGACCCAACTTTCGCGTGAGCGTAAGAACTTACGAAATTGCCCTTCGGATCACTCGTGGAACCTCTGGTGTTGACGAACGAATATGTTCCGGCCGCTACGGCCGCCCCCATGACAACCGCAAAGATAAGCGCCTTACTCCACGTCGTCCGCGTAGGGGCACAGCAGTCAGCCCCATGCCGGTCGGACGGAGCACATGAACTTCCGGACGAGACTTCGCAGCACGAGCTTGATCTACGTACATCGCTTGTGGACAACCCACTCATTTCTTTCCTCCTATGATAGCAAGAATGTTCTTGCCGCGTCCTTTAATGCGGATGAGGCCTGCCTGTCGGAGTTCCTTGATCTCATGGGACACTGTGGACGACCCCGCTGCAAGCGAACCGCGTTGAAGAGGAGCTGACTTATCGCTCAGTTGCCGGGTTTCACAGCTTCAACAGTTACTGAGACTATGTAGTCAGCGACGTTGGCCCCGGGTGCCCACTCCCGGATGAACTCACGGCTCTCGTCTCTGGGTTGGATGCGTATTTCTTCAAATCCAACTTCATTCAACATCTGGCGCAGCTCAGCCATAGTTGCGGCGCCGGCGATGCACCCCACATGGAGAGCAAGATCGCTTCGAACCTCATCGGGCATCTCCGCGGTTGCCATTACGTCAAAAATGGCCAGCCTTCCACCGGGCCTCAGAACTCGATAAGTTTCCCGATAGACTCTCGGTTTATCCCGGGAAAGATTGATCACGCAGTTGGAAAGAATCACATCAACGCTTGCGTCAGCGGCCGGAAGATTCTCGATCTCCCCGATACGAAACTCCACATTTGCGTACCCGCCCTTTTCGATGTTCTCCCTGGCTTTGCTCACCATCTCGGGGGTCATATCTACTCCGATGACATGACCGGTCGGTCCAACCTGCTTCGCGGCCAGGAAGCAGTCGAAGCCGCCACCGCTCCCCAGATCCAGTACGGTCTCCCCAGGCTGCAATTCGGCTATGGCCTGCGGGTTGCCACAACCAAGCCCCATATCGGCTCCCTCGGGAACACCTTGACGTTCCTCATCCGAGTAACCTATTCGGGGCCCTCCCCTTTGAGAAGCAGAGCGCGAAACATCGGAACAACAACCTGACGGGGCGCATCCGCACCCAGTTGAAACGCGTGTGGCGATATCGCCGTAGGTTTGTCGGACCGCCTTTCTTACGGCCTCGTCGGTTTGTCCTTTCTTCATGTTCTAGTCCTCCTTTTGCGCTATCTTCGAGACTTCGGCATATCTCGAAGCTATACCGAAAAAAAACTACTTGCCGCCAGTGACCTTGAGGAACCCGATCAAGTCCTGCAAGGCTTCAGGATTGACCCAGCACTCAATCCTTTGACCGCGCCTTTCCATATGAATGAGGCCTGCACGATGCAGTTCTTTCATATGATGAGACACTGTTGAAGGAACGATCCCGAGATCGCTGCCCAGCTCTCCAACACACGCGGTTGCATCAACGTCCGCGTTGCAGCCGGAGCCCGGCACACAACAGGACATCAAGCGCGAGAGGATGCGCAAACGGTTCGGGTTTGACAGCGCGGCAAACATCTGAGCCAGTTCTTCGGGTTTGATGGTTCGATTGTTCGACATACATTGAATATAACACCCCGACACATTGCTGTCAACCCGGATTTAACCAAAAAGTTTTTCATCACGCCTGGATCTGTGGCCCAGAAGGACAAACGGTCACGTCTGGTTTTGGCTCTTGTGAGGCCATTGAATCAGATGCGGAGTTATGGAGCAGGTCCTGAGGATCTCTTGTCGAGCAGGAGGGGCAATTTCAATGAACCGAGAAACGTGGCCATTAATCTTTCCAGGCGTCTCGCGGTAGAGAGCCTCGCAACCCTTGGCAAATCGTTTGGTCTCGACAAGTGCAACAGTGTGAGCAACGTTCTTTGCCGCATAAAGAGGGAGATTCGCAATGACAGGGGCCTCAGAAGGAGAGTACAAAAGATCGAGAAACAACTCAACAAAAGCCAAGAGAAGACCTGAACCCTCTGCCACGTTGATGAGTCATCTGAGCCAAGGAAGTCTCACGACATATGAGATAGTTGACCTAATGAACGTGCATTCCGGAGTCATCCCGCCGAACAATCCGGGATGAGGAATCTCATGAACTCCGGTGCTGACCCAAAGCCGATCTTTTCATAAATGGGCCTGCCGGCTTCGCTCGCGTCCAGCACGATCCTCTTAATCCCATTTGCCTGGCAGTACTGAATGGCGCTTTCAACGATTCGATTTGCAAAACTGTTATTGCGAAAACCTTTTTCCGTATACATGCTGTGCAGATATGCAACCTTCGACGATGCGTCGGAGGGCGTTGGGACAAAACTGACAACTGTGACCGCGCCGCTTGCAACCACTGTATGGGTATCTTCAATTATCCAGGCCTTGCAGGACCCGCTCAAGAGTTCTTGCTCCAATTTCCGGGCATAGGCCGTCTCCATGTCGTCGAATATGGAAGCATAAACTTGGTGGCCCCTTCTCTCCCATATTTCTTCAAACATCTTTCGGTGATGGACTGCCAACTGAGGGATGTCATCTTCTGTCGCTTCGCGAACAGGGTGTTTTGATTTCCACGGGCACTCCGTCATGGTTAGGCTCGCTTCCGGTGTGTGCTGCTGAGGCCGAAGCAGTGGTCGTCTCGGTGGCCCTCTGTCACGGCTTGGATGTTGCGGTCAACAGCTTGATGCGTTCCAACAACGGTGGGTGGGAGTAGTTAAGCCACACATAAAATGGATGCGGGTTTAAGTTCACGAGGTTGTCACCGGCGAGCCTTTTCAGGGCTGTGACCATCGGGTCCGAGGTTTTCATGAGCTTCCGCGCGAACGCGTCGGCCTGGCGCTCGAATCGCCGGGACATGGCCATCCCCATCGGTTTCACAAAGTATCCGAGTTTCTGCCAGAATAGAACGATTATGAACAGGGCCAGGTAAGATTGGGAAGCATCAAACGCGAATGTCTCGTGCAAGATGGGCAGGCCCATGAGTCTGTAGGTCAAATAGAATCCCAGGAGCGCGACCGCCTGGGAGAAGATGAACGACTTCAAGACGTGCTTGAGTTTGTAGTGGCCGATTTCGTGAGCCAGGACCCCCAAAACTTCCTGGTGGGTATGGGAGTCGATAAGAGTGTCAAAGAGCACGATCCGCTTGGTCTTTCCCAGCCCGGTAAAATATGCGTTTGTGTGTCTGGTACGGCGGCCCGCGTCCATTTGAAAGATCCCGTCGGCCTTCATTCCAACACCCTTGATCAGCTTTTCCACATCGTCCGCCAGGGTCTGATCCGCCAAGGGTTCGAACTTGTTGAACAGGGGCGCTATCAAGACCGGGTAGAGCACGACAATGACCAGCTGGATCACGGAAACAATGATAAAGCCCCACAGCCACCAATAGTTCGGAAACACGCTGATGGCCCAAAGAAGAGGACAGAGAATGAGACCCAGAAACAGAATTGACAGCAAACCGCTCTTCAGATGATCCATCACCCATGTCTTGAGGTCTGATCGGTTGAAACCGAATTTCTCTTCGATCACGAAGTTGTGATAGTAGTCAAAAGGCAGATCCACAAACGAAAAGACTGCTGTCAGAACAACGAAAAAGATCAGGCCCGACAATATGTAGCCGAGGGTTCCATCGGATACCGCGCCGGCCGGAAGAGTCAGGAGTCCGGATACTATGACCGCGAGCAGAATGAAGTCTGTGACCGCATTCCGAATCACTGCAAATCGGCTGTTTTCCAGGGTATACTGAGTGCTCTGCGCCAGCTTGGCCTCGTCTATGAAGCCTTCAAAAGGAGGGGGGACTTTGGTCCCCGAGCGCACAAGCCGCGCCTGGTTCAGCTTCTCCATCCATATGAAACAGAGCAGCTGAAGGAGGTACACGGCTACGAACCCAACCAGAATCAAGTTGAATTTCAACATATCCTTCATCCATCATAGAGGTTCGGGAAGCCCGCTTCCGGCCATTTTGCACATAGGCCGGTCACCTACCACGCTAATCTAGCACATCTGCTCGGCAATAGGGAGACGCGGGCCGACCCACTCACTACCGACGGGCCGCCCAGCTGGTAACCCGGGGCTTGATACGGTGCGCCATGTCTGATAACGTTGTGTTTGTTGCGATTGATCGTAAAAAGCGCCACATTTTGTGCAACAACAGAATTGGAAACAAATATGCCTGCAATTCCTGATAGTTCTATCGATTCTAAAGAGGCCGGCGGTGAAAGACGCCTCGGTTTTTACGGTCGGCTTCTGAGGATGAACCTGCAAAATTCCCAACGACTCAGAACCGGGTTGAGGATAGAATACCGCCGTCGCGTTGGGCAGCATCTGGCGCGAAGGCTGCATCCTGCTCGATGCGGGCCTCCTGTGCTCGTCTCCGTCAACCTGACGAGGCGGTGTAACCTCAAGTGCCACATGTGCCAGCAGTACCGAGGCGATGTGGGGGACAGTTCGGACTTGACGTGGTACGATACCCAGAGCGAAATGCCCCTGTCAGGTTGGACAAAGGCGCTGGATGACGTGGCCGGCTTCAAGCCTTGGATCTCCATAACCGGTGGGGAACCCACGTTGTATCCTCATCTGAGGGAGCTGATCATTGCCCAGAGGGAGCGAGGGCTTCCAGGCGACATAACCACAAACGGTCAGTTGCTGGAGGAGTTTGCCGACTTCCTGGTGGAACAGGAGGTCTCGTTGGTGTTCGTGTCCATCGACGGACCGGAGCAGACGCACGACAGGGTCAGGGGTGTAAAAGGCGCTTACGAGAAGGTCACCAGGGGCATCAGGGCGTTGGTGGAAGCCCGAAGAAAGCGTAACAGCTACTCCCCACTCATTGTCACCAATTGCACCATCAGCAGGCTCAACGTGTCGGACCTGGACAAAATGGTACCATTGGCAATCAGCCTGGGCGTGGATCTTCAGCAGTTTATTCACCCCTTTTTCCACACTCAAGATACTGCCGCGGCCCAGAACCGGATCTTCAGCCCGGAGTTTGCCGAGAGCCACGGACTGGATCTTGCCGCGCCTTCGTTGCCTGACGGTGAATTCTTTGAGTTGGACGTCCTGGCAGAGGATATCCCCATAATGCGGGCGGGTCTCGATAGAGCTTACAGACAGGCCGCGGAAGGCGCCATAGCCATCAAGGTTTTGCCGGGCCTGAACTCAGAGATGATTAGACCCTACTATTTGGATCAGGAATACCCATTCTCCCAAAACTGCAATTCTCTGTGGCAGAAGGTCCGCATCCAGCCCGACGGCACGGTTACCCCTTGCATGCACGTGATAATCGGAAACGTAATGGAAACGCCGCTGATGGAATTATGGAACAGCGAGAAGATGGGCAGGTTCAGAGAACTTATCTCCAAGCGACTATTTCCGGCCTGCTTCCGCTGTTGTCACCGTCAATTTGTACGGGATCGCATTCCCTGATCTGTACGTCGGAGGTAACCGTTCACCGTGAGCCGTACAAGCTCCCCGAATTACGTATGGGGGAGGTTTGGAGGGGGAGATGAGTCGCCCCCTCCATTCTCACCGGGCGCAGAACCGCTTCAAGCCCGGTGAACCATTACCGTCGGAGAGACAGCCCTTGAAGGTCGAGGATTTGCTCACAATGTGCTGGCGCCTTGTACTCCGCAACAGGAGGAGGTACAAGGCCGTGTTGGTCGGAATAGCTTTGGGGACCGCTGGGTTCATAGTCATACAAACCGTGGGCGATTCCGTAGAAAAGAAGTTGGCGTTACACCTGGAAGTCCTTGGGCAAGCCACGATCATCAAGGCGGATTGGGACAATAGGGAGAGTTATCACCCGGGTGCATACGACTGGCACGATGTGGCTCAATTGAGGAGCTTGCCCCACGTGGTCGCTGTAGCGCCGGAAGTCACGGCGGAGGCAATCAAGGCGCATGTGAAGAATGTCGAATGGCTTCCGGGACTTTGCGGCGTGGATCATGCCTACTGGACCATCCACAAGGCCTACGCCACTTCAGGACGTCTCATAGGCCCTTCAGATGTGGTGGGGAGAAACAAGGTCTGCGTGGTGGGAAAGAACGTCGTCAAGCACCTCTTCCGCGGAAAAGACCCGGTTGGACGGCACATCCAACTGGCAAATGCGAATTTTGAGGTGATCGGCATTGCCGGTGGAGTTCCGGATCCGGCCTTCTGGCGGCGTGTCTTTGTTCCTATCACTACGGCTGGGAGTCTTGTCCCGCGACTTATGAAAATCAGGGATATCTACATCAGGGCCGACGACTGGGACATGGTGAAACAGGTACACGACAAGGCGTTGGCACTCCTGAAAGAGCGTCATAAGGGATACGAAGACGGTATCAGGGTAGTTTATCACCCCAGGCGTGTTGAAAAAGTTGTTGACACCGTTGAGATGGTCAAGTTCTTCGCGTATGTCGCGCTGCTGGCCACCGTTGTGCTGGGCGGATTGGGCATTACCAACGTCATGTTGGCCGCGGTGCAGGATCGGACCAAGGAGATCGGTCTCAGGAAGGCTCTGGGGGCTAAAGAAGAGAGTATTTTGCTCCAGTTCCTGACAGAGGCCACAATGATCGGCTTTGCCGGCGGTGTGATTGGAGTCACCCTGGGAGTGGTTTCGGTCCATTTGCTCCAGCAACTATTGCGGATTCACGCGTCCCCCGGAGTGATGCTGACCAGCGTGGTCCTGGGGCTGCTCTTCACTGCTTTCCTGGGGATAGCGTCAGGAATGTACCCTTCTCTCAGAGCGAGTCGTCTGGATTCCGTCACAGCGATGCGCTTCGAATAGATCTGCCCTTGGAACGGTACGAGCGCCACGCTGCCGCCCCTTCGCGCGCGAGGCCTGTCTTCCGCATTCTGTCTTCCTCACTCCGCACTCCGCTCTCCGCATTCTCCGCATTCCGCATTCTCCGCATTCCGCTCTCCGAAATCCGCACTCCTCACGTACCCTGTCCAGGGCGAAGCCACGGACTACTGAACAGTGGAAAAGACTCTTGTGTTTCGTTGTGCCTCTGTTTTCAGGCATGCAAGTTGGTATCAGGACACCACGTCGTGCCGCTTGCCGACGCGTCGAAAAGCCTCAACAGCCTTGTCCAGATGTTCCCTTGAATGTGCCGCGGATATTTGAACCCTTATCCTCGCCTTCCCTTTGGGCACCACAGGATAGCTGAACCCGATCACATAGACTCCTTCTTCAAGCAGGTCCGAGGCCATGTCGTGGGCAAGGCGGGCGTCTCCCAACATAATGGGCACAATCGGATGATCGCGTGGGGCAATTTCAAATCCGTGAGCCTTGATCTGCTGTCTGAAGTACATCGTGTTCTCGTGCAAGGTCTCCCTAAGGTGACTGCTGCGGGCGATCAGATCCAGCGCGGCCAGAGATGCCGCCACTATCGAGGGCGCGAGCGAGTTGGAAAAAAGATAGGGCCGGGAGCGCTGGCGAAGAAAATCAATTACCTCTCTACGGCCACTGGTGAAACCTCCTGACGCGCCCCCAAGCGCTTTGCCCAGGGTGGAAGTGATGATGTCGATTTTGTGCTGCACACCGAAGTGTTCGGGAGTGCCACGGCCGTTTTCTCCCACAAATCCGGTGGCGTGAGAATCGTCAACCATGACCACCGCGTCAAATTCTTGGGCCAGTTCCGAGATCTGATCCAGAGGGGCCCGATCGCCATCCATACTGAATACACCGTCCGTCGCGATCATTCTCACTCGGAATTGCGATGACTCCTGGAGCCTCTTCTTCAAGTCCCCCATGTCCCCGTGCCGGTAGACCTTTCGCTCTGCTTTGCAAAGTCTGATCCCGTCTATTATGCTGGCATGGTTGAGCGCGTCGCTTATGACCACATCATCCGCTCCCAGGAGTGCTTCAAAGAGACCCGCGTTCGCATCGAAACAGGAAGAATACAAAACCGTATCCTGAGTCCCGAGAAACGCGCTTACCTTGGCCTCCAGCTCCTTGTGAATGTCTTGTGTGCCGCATATGAATCGGACCGAAGACATACCATACCCCCGTTGGGACAACCCGCGTTCCGCAGCGGCAATCACGTCAGGGTGAGACGAGAGTCCGAGATAGTTGTTTGAACAGAAGTTTATCACCTCGCCTTTGGGAACCTTGATCAGTGTTCCCTGGGGAGAGAGAATCGTCCTCTCGTCTTTGTACAGTCCGGCCTTCCGAATCTCTTTGAGTTCGTCCGCGATAATCTTTCGCAAAGTGTTGTCCACAATAACCTCCAATGTGTGCCGCGCTTTTCTGTCACGTACGGCGGGAATGGAAAATGATTTGCGAATCGAGCACTGGAGTGCGGGAGTAGAGAAGTGTGAAGACAACGAACACAGTTGCTCTCCCCCATTTTGGGGGAGTGGGGACTGCTCTTGCACCCTCTCCCTCTGGGAGAGGGCTGGGGTGAGGGCCTTCCGGATAACCGGTGCAGAACCAACTTGCGCAGCACACACCTCCAATCGGTCGATCCGGTCCTGTGGCCCGGGCCGAAGAATTGCACAGATCTTGGGCCACATACGGGGTTCAGCCGGAAAGGGTCCCCAGGTTCCAGCCACCCTTTAAGTCGTACACCGTGCTTCGCGCTTTCTCTCCGCGAGACGGGATTCCCGTCTAACACGCGCCTCACAGTTGCGGCGATCCTCCTTCTCTGTTTCAATGATCAGCGGACGCGCCTCAGCAGGGGCCCCGTTCTCGTCCAACGCCACAAAAGTGAGATAGGCCGAAGCCGTATGCCTTACCTCGCCCGTTAAGAGATCCTCAGCCTCAACGCGGACTCCAACCTCCATCGACGTCTTTCCCACCATGTTCACGCTGGCCTTCAGGATAAGAAGATTTCCCACAAATACCGGGTGATGGAAATCCAGGCGGTCTATTGAGGCTGTCACGCATATTTTTCGCGCGTGACGGATAGCGCATCCTCCGCCGGTCTTGTCCACGTGCATCATTATCACTCCACCGTGAACGTTGCCCATGGGGTTCGCGTCTTCGGGATTCATCTGGATCGCGGTTACCACGCTGCTGTCTGCGACTCGTTTTCCTTCCATGTCTTCTCTTCCTCCACGATGCCGGAACTTGTTGATCCCCTACGCCCCCACACAGCGCACGCTTCGACCGAATTGACCACTCCGAGCAATAGTTTTCGCCCAGGGCGCTTCATCCGTGCCTAGATTCTCGGATCTTCAACATCCCGACTATAGCATGCAAGCCCTTTTGTTGACCAACGGTAAACCTTCAGTTTCGGGGGGCTTTGAAGGCGAGGGCAGACACATAGAGCCTGCCCCGGACTACGATCCGGGGTCTGCCCCTACGTCCGGGCTTGGACCGGCGCCGGGGCAAAGTGTACGGCGCGCACCTGTGTGTGCGCCCTCTTGCCATTCGTTGAACGCAGGAACGTGGTCGTTCCCGTGGCCCCCCGAATGACTGAATGGTTACGACGAACGTGGAAAACGGGTTGTAAATGGGCGTGCAATCCTGCTAATGATGGTGCTTCAAAAAAACGGGTCGGCCCCCTCCGGACGGAACAGTAAGTTTGGATCTGTTGCACTCGGCCGGAGCCGATTGCGTCAAGCGAAATTTCGTTCAAAACTCAGAGGTTAGTGGATGAAGAAAATTCTGCTCTTGTCGGCCTTAACCGCGGCCTTGGCCGTCATTCCGGCCATGTTGCTATCTCAACAGGCGGAAATATTCTGCTGCCGCCCTGTCTGCAATGGTTGCGGGAAGAAAGGCGACACGATCTGCGACCTCAAAAGTGTGGACGAATGCCGTAGCCTGGACGGCTGGGAAGTCGAAGATTGCACAGACTGCGAAGGCCTGGAACGCAAAGATCCGTAGGAATCAGTCGCGCGCGGAAACTGAACAAAACCCCGCGGCGCAACATTTTGGAGGTCCACATGATCATCGGTGTTCCCAAGGAAATCAAAGCTGAAGAAAACCGAGTGGGGTTAGTCCCTTCCGGGGTTCGGATCTTGAAAGAGCACGGCCATGAGGTGCTCTTGGAGCACCGTGCAGGAGAAGGTTGTCGTATCCCTGATGAGGAATACGAGGCCGCGGGCGCGGTTATGGTGGAAACCGCGGCTCAGGTGTACGCTGGATCAGAGATGATCATGAAGGTGAAGGAACCGCTGGAACCGGAGTACGACCTGCTTCGCGAGGGCCAGATCATCTACGGCTATCTGCACCTTGCGCCCGCGGCCGAGCTTACCGCGGCCCTGCTGGACCGAAAGGTCATAGCGGTTGCCTATGAAACCATACAATTGGACGATGGATCTCTGCCGTTGCTGACCCCCATGAGCGAAGTGGCCGGTCGCGTTGCGGTGCAGGTGGGCGCTCACTTCCTCGAGAAGACCCAAGGGGGTCGCGGTGTGCTCCTTGGAGGAGTTCCCGGTGTCAGCCGCGGTCAGGTAACCATTGTGGGCGCGGGCGTCGCGGGGAGCGCGGCAGCCAAGATCGCCGTCGGTATGGGCGCGGAGGTAACCCTCATAGATATCGATCAGCGCCGCCTTGTGTACATGGATGACGTGTTCGGAAGCCGGGTGACAACAAAGATCTCCAACCCTGACAACATCGCATTCTCGGTGATCAATTCGCATCTGGTGATAGGATCGGTCCTGATCCCCGGGGCCAAGGCCCCCAAGCTGGTCACCAGGGCGATGATCCGCGCCATGAAACCCGGGTCCGTCGCGGTGGACATCGCCATTGACCAGGGAGGGTGCTTTGAAACGTCGCGGCCCACCACTCACGGGGAACCGACCTTTGTGGTTGATGACGTGATCCATTATTGCGTCGCCAATGTGCCGTCGGCTGTGGCCCGAACTTCCACGTTCGCTCTGACCAATCTGACGATCTCTTATGCCTTGAAGCTGGCTGATCACGGATTTGCCGACGCAATAGAAAGAGATCCGGCCCTTGCAAAAGGAGTGAATCTGTACAAGGGCGCGGTAACATATGAAGAAGTGGCTCACGATCTGGGATATGAATACACCCCGTTGCAAAAGATAGCCATAAGTTAGAACCGGAAGGATCTTCAAATGCCGAACAAGGATTGGCGTTCCATAGAAGAATTGCGGGAGATGCTGCGTAAGCCCCTGGATCCCGACGGCATTCTTGCCGGAAGAATTCGGAATTCCTTTGACGGCGCGGGCGAGGCGCTGAAGGACAAACTGATCCATCTTGCGGAAAACTTTACGGAAAAAATCGCAACAGAGTGGACGGAGACCCGTGATAATTTGATCAAGATCGGTGCAGTCCTGGAGGCATGTCGCGACGGTCGGCTGGATGTCCTGTCCCAAAGCGTCGAACAAAGCTCGACCTACCGGGCGCTCAACAACGTGCCCGCATGGGCTTATTTGGAATCGCCCCGGCCGGTGCCGACCGGATCAGGGTATTCCGGGGAACCGGTCTACTTCATAAACGGCATCTGGAACGGAATAGACGACGCATCGGAATCGGCTGAAGCATTGGCCCGACACCTGAAACGCCCGGTGAGCTTGATCTACAATCCGTCAGCCTGGAGGCCCCCCAGCTTCCGCACGGGAACCCCGTACGTGCTGAGTGACATCGCGGAAGCCGCGTACGACAGAGCATGGCCGCTGCAAGTCCTTGCCACGAACCCGGCCGATGACTCTGAAATCCTCGACAAAAAGAAACCGATCCAGCTCAATGCCACATCAAGAATGGTAGCCCACCTCCTTTGTCACTCCGACAAACCGGTCTCAATAGTCAGCCACTCACAGGGATGCATCATTGTGCGCAACGCGTGTTTCACGCTCTTTCTGATGGGAATGAAGGACAAATTGAAGGATAATCTGGCCTGGGTCAGCACGGCCAACCCATTAAACGACAACGAAGTGTGGCCTGTCCCCAACAAGTACGAATCACTCATACATCCCGGGGATCCTCTCCCCAGATTACTGGGCTTTGAAGGTTGGGACACCGTTGACCCCAGAGTGCTCAACTTCGAGCATGGGTTCCAGGATAACTACTTAGATAAGATTGCCCCGGACATGCTTTGGGGGGCATGAAATGTCCGGGCCGAATCCCTGAAGACTCTGAGCCGCAAGGCCTTTCAAGCAAACAATGTCCTTGGCATCATATCCCTGATGGAACATGCCGAAACTGGAGGGGATGTCAGCTAGTCAAGGATCGCGGAGGAGACAATGCGCCGAAAGACCAGCGATGAAATTGAAGAGCGTGTGAGAGAACGAACAGCCGAACTCAGAGGAGAGAACGCAGAACTCCGTTTGGCGATTGCCCAACTCAGGACAGGGGAAGAGTCCCTGAGGGAGACGGAACAGAGGCTTGAACTGGCACTGCTCAGTTCACAACAGGCCCCTTGGGAATGGAATCTTCAAACTGGAAGAGCCGTATGGTCTGACCGTGCAGTGGAGACATTCGGATACTCACCGGGTGAGATTGAGGCTACCCTGCAAAATTGGAAGAAGCACGTCCATCCGGACGATTGGCAAGAGCTGTCGGAGGTTCTTAACGCGCACGTTGACGGTCACTCGCCTTATTTTGAGTGGGAATATCGAATTAGGTGCAAGTCGGGTGACACGAAATGGCTCTTCTCGCGCGGAAAAGTGGTGGAATTTGATGCCCACAACAAACCACTCAGAATGATAGGAACCAGCCTGGACATCACAGTTCGCAAAAAAGCGGAGATTGCCCTACGAGAGAGCGAGCAAAGGCTCGAACTGGCGCTGCAGGGTGCGGAACTTGGCCTTTGGGACTGGGATCTTCAAACCGGAAGGGCCGTATGGTCTGATCGTGCAGTGGAGACATACGGATACCCAGCGGGTGAGATTGAGCCTACCGTGCAGAATTGGAAGAGACACGTCCACCCAGACGATTGGCCAATGGTTTCAGACGCTCTCAACGCGCATCTTGAAGGCCGCTCGCCTCATTTTGAGGTGGACTATCGAATTCGCTGCAAGACGGATGAACTGAAGTGGGCCTTGACGCGCGGAAAAGTGGTGGAATCCGATGTCCAGGGCAAACCACTCAGAATGACGGGGATTACCCAAGACATCACCGCTCGCAGAAAGGTTGAGGAGGACCTTGCGGCCGAGAGAGAACGTCTTGCGGTCACCCTGCGCTCAATCGGTGAGGGGGTGATTAGTACGGATATGGAAGGCACGGTACTTTCAATAAACAAGACAGCGGAAGAATTGACGGAATGGACTGAAGCAGAAGCGATCGGCAGGCCGCTGGAAGAAGTGTTCCATATCATCGATGAGGAGACGCGGAAGCGGTGCGAGAATCCAGTTCGGGTAGTACTGGATAGGGGCGGACTGGTGGGGCCGCCCAATGGCAGGGTATTGATTGCCGGAAGTGGTACGGAAAGGGTTATTACTGACAACGGATCACCCATCAGGGACGGGGCAGGTAACATACTGGGCGTAGTACTCGTTTTCCGGGACATCACCGCGGGCAGGAGGATGCTGGAAGAGGTGCGGAAGAGCGAGTCAAAATACCGTCTGTTGGCAGATAATACGAGTGATTGTATCTGGCTGATGAATCTGGACCTGGAATGCACGTACGTGAATCCCGCGGTTCTTCCTTTGTTTGGGTACACTCCGGAAGAGGCTGTCGGCACCAAGCTATCCGACTATTGTTCTCCTGAAGACTTCGAGGTTATGGTGCGCGAAATCCAACGAGGGCTCGAAAACATCAGCCCCGAGTACGGTGCGGTATTCGAGAGTAAGGCTTTACACAAAGATGGTCGAGAGGTTCCAATTGAAGTAACCGGCAGGGGCGTCTTTGGTCCGGATGGGAAACTTATTTGCTTGCAGGGGGCGACCCGTAACATCACAGAGCGCAAAAGGGCGGAACAGCATCTGCGGCTTCTCTCGTCTGCCGTCGAGCAGAGCAGCGAGGGTTTGGCCGTGTTCGATTTGGACGGCAATGTGTCATATTTGAATGACGCGTTTGCCCGGATGCACGGATACTCCCCTGATGAGCTTCTGGGAAAGAACTTTTCCATCTTGCACACCACCGAACAGATGCCCGATGTGGAAGAAGCAATCAGGGAGATTAAAGGAGCGGGCAGCTTCAACTGGGAAAGTTGGCATGTCAGGAAAGACGGTTCAGTCTTCTGTACGTGGATGCAGAGTTCACGCCTTCGCAACGACTCGGGCAAACCTGTCGGCATGATCGTCACGACTCGTGACATCACTGAAATCAAGCTGGCTGAGGACGGGTTGCGCCGGAGTAAGGAGACAATTGAAGCCCTTCTCAACGCCACCACGGATTTCGCGTATCTTCTCGACGCTGAAGGCAATTACTTGGCTCTGAACCAAATGGTGGCCGAATGCGAAGGCAGGAGTAGAGATGAACTTGCAGGGCAATCGTGTTTGGATCTCTTGCCACGACACATGAGGGCCGACAGAAGGCGGCGACTCGAGGAAGTGGTGCGAACAGGCCGGTCCATCAGGTTCGAAGACCAGACAGACGGGAGAATCTTGGACAGCACCATATACCCGGTGTTTGGCACAGGTGGAAAGGTGGAGCGTCTCGCCGTGTTTTCTCGGGATATCACAGAGGTCAGGCATGCTGAGGAAGCCTTGCGTTCCAGCGAAGAACGTTTTCGGGCAGTCTTTGAAGCAGCCTGTGACAGCATTTTCATTAAGGACGCTTCATTGAGATACACGCACGTGAATCCGGCTACCGGAGAGATCCTGGGGCTTGAAACGTCTGAAATTGTGGGACGTGGAGACGAGCAGGTCTTCGGCGGAGAAGTCGGCCGACACACAAAGGAGGTGGATCTCAGAGTCCTGGGAGGGGAGTCCATAGAGGAAGAGCACGCCAGGAGTGTGCGTGGAGTCCGCCTGACCTTCCATGACGTGCGTGTGCCGCTTCGTGACTCACAAGGTGATGTCATCGGGATCTGCGGCATTTCTCGTAATGTCACCGAGCGCGCAAAGCTCAAGTCAGTCCCACGGATTACTCTGGGCGGCTCTCGATCCGGAGCCATGAACACTACTCTGGAGAAGGCCCGTTCCGCAGCCGCCACAGACGTCATTGTCTTGTTGGGTGGAGAAAGTGGTTGTGGCAAAGATCATCTGGCTCGCTGGATTCACAATCGGTCACGGAGGGCCGGCAATTCATTCTTTGCGTTGAACTGTGCCGCCATATCCCGAGAACTGGCCGAGTCCGAGTTGTTTGGTCACGAACCCGGGGCCTTCACTGGATCGCGTGGTCTGAAGAAAGGGCTTTTGGAGCTGGCCGAGGGCGGCACGCTATTCCTCAACGAGATTGGAGAGCTGCCACTCGGTCTGCAGTCCAAGCTGCTCGCTTTCCTGGACACCAGGTCGTTCTTGAGGGTCGGAGGACAGAAGGCCATTCATGTGGATGCCAGGCTCATGGCGGCATCCCACCGCAACTTGGAGGCAGAGGTCGATAAGGGACGATTTCTTCCAGCGCTGTTCTACCGTTTGGCTGTATTCAACATTCAGATGCCCCCCCTGCGAGAAAGGACCGACGAGATCCCTGAAATCGCTGAACAGATTCTTGCGACCTTGGCGTCCGAGTTGCCCCTTACTGAAGTCCCGAAGATCGATCCGCACGTGACGGAAGAACTGACTCGGTACCACTGGCCGGGCAATGTGAGAGAACTGAGAAACGTGCTGGAGCGGGCATTGATTCTCGGAAATATGCGCAGCCTGAACATTGGTTCAGCGCTTCCTGACAATGCGGGTGACGAATGCTCATACGCAGTGCGCTTCGATGGGAATCGAACTCTAGGGGATGTGACGGACGAGGTAGCGCACCTGCTGTGCAAGGAAGCTCTCAGGCGTACTGGGGGACAAAGGACCAGGGCATCCAAGCTGCTCGGGATTTCGCGCCACACCCTTTATCGATATCTGAAACGATTGGGAATAGAGGGAGGAGCATAGCTTGGCCCTGTTGTGTGCGCGTTTCTGCGACAAGGAGAAAGGCTCTGCGCGGTTTTGCTACATATGCGAAAGGTGCAACAGGTTGAAATTATTGGCGCCGCGATGTCGTTGTCGCATTTTCGCCCGTGCATCCCTCTGTCCCACCCAATCCTTAACTCTCCACTGCCTGCCATGGATCGCCAACTCACCGCCATTACTGAACTTCTCCACAAATTCCCGACAACGGCCGACTTGGCACATGTGTTGCACCGTCTTTTAAGATTCCATATGAATACCCATGCCTAAAGAAAGGCACACGAAGCATGAAAATGCTCCGGACCGCAGTGCCGGCGCTCGTACAGCGCGATTGGCGGTCGCCCGAAGGGAAGCCACAGACTAGTGAACAACGGAAAGCACTTTCATATTTCGTTGTCGCTTTCTTGCGATGATAGTTCCTATGAAAGTCCCTTTGTCTTGAGCACAGCGATCGGATCTACGTATGGGGTGGTTTGGAGGGGAGATGAGTCTCCCCTCCAAAGATGACTGGATTCTTAAGGTATTTGCAGTGCCGCCGGCCTCATCCGGGGCGAAGCCGCGGACAAGCTGCCCCAAGACTTTCGTAGTTCGTTGTCCCTTATTAGGGGTGATAGTTGGTATTGATGGGTCCCGCGCACACACGTGACACGTGTTGACGCGTCGGTGACCGCACATGTGAAATCGAAGGTAATGGTTCACCGGGCTTGAAGCGGTTCTGCGCCCGGTGAGAATGGAGGGGGAGACTCATCTCCCCCTCCAAACCTCCCCCATACGTAATTCCGGGAGCTTGTACGGTTCGCGGTGAACGGTTACAATCGAAGACACTTCTGTGCGCTGTATTGGAGCGAGCGCATTGGAGGAGTCAACCGGAATAGAGCGATTCAGGTTCAAGGTGGACACCACGAATGAGACATGACAAACGATGCGTTGACGGCTTGAAGGTAGCCCGCGACATGCTGTCGGGGATGGATGAGGCTGCGCTGAGGCAAAAATACGATATCTCTGCCCCGGAGTTGGAGAAGATCTCCGAGCGCATTGAAGGGGAAATAGCGAAAAGGGGTCGAGCGATTGTCAGGGACATCCGCGGTGGGATGCCGGACTGGGCGATAATGCGCAAACATTCGTTCAGATATGCTTACAGGTATGAGCGTTGCCTAACAAATCTTGTCGAATGGAACTTGATAACCCGAGAAGAAGTGGCTGATAGGCTTCCTTTGAATGGGAACGGAATCGCACACGTGGATACTCGCGGCGAACTGAGAAGGAAGCCAAAGACCTCAGTTTTCGTTATCGACGAAGATGATCGGAATATGGTGGGCAAGCTCTTGGACATCTCGGTAAGCGGGTTGAAGGCGGCAGGCATTGTAACCAAGATTGAGGAAGTCAAGGCCCTGCGAGTTGTGCGTGAGGGCTTCGACGGTTTTCGGGGTGTCAAACTCACGGCTGTCTGCCGATGGGCGGGCCGTGATGACCAGGAAACACATATCGCGGGATTCGAAATCGAACGCATTGATTCTCAAGACGCCATGGAGCTTGAATTCCACTTTGCAGTCCATGGCGAGGACGGCTGGAACGGCAGTGCCCGCCAAGGGCTTGTCACAAAGTGAACCTCTCAATTCCGACAGTGTCGTCACACCGGCGAACCCCGGATCGGAGTCCGGGGCAGGCTCTGGAATGACGGTAAAGAGGTTCCGGCAAGGTTTCAGGATTCATGAGTTGTAGTACTCATTTTGTGACAGGTCCCAAGTGGTCTCCGAATCTTCCAGTGTGTGAATTCGCCATGTCGGGAGCAGCGCCGTTTCCGTGACCCGTTACGATTTGTCTACAGTTCCGAAAGGATAAGGGCCGATGAATTCATCCAAGGTTCTAGAGGAGAAGACCAGGGAATCCGAATCCAGGAGGTCTGGTCCCCCCCCAAAACAGGTGAACGCGCAGGACATTCTGAATGATCTCAAGGCGGGTGTGCGAACCCGAGATTTCCTCAGCAAATACGGGTTCGAGATATCCGAATTTCAGAGCATACTCAAACGGCTGATCCGGTTTGGTTCGCTCACACGCGAAGAGTTCAACGAATGGAAAAGAATCAAGCGCAAGAAGACTTCTCAGAAAAGTGAAGACTTTGAAGCGACTCAAGAGTTTGTTGTTGCCGAGGATTTTGGAGACCAAGAGGATGTTCAAGACTTGCATCAGGATTCGGACAACCGCGCCAATGGTAAGGCACATCCATCTCCAGCGGGTAACAGTGCAGGTCTTTTGATCCCACACAGTATGGAAACCTACATTGTCCCGGTACCGGAAAAGAACAGCGCCTGGGCCATGAAGTTATTCTCTACCGATCGAGACAGAATGGCCGGGGCCACATTCAACGCAGTTATCGAACGTGTGGAATACACTCTCACTGTTGAAGAGTTGCTTTTCCGAGGAGAAGTGAACCTGGTCAACAAGGTGGCCGCCGAGAAGGCAGATCCTAAGAAGAAACGAGAAGAAGCGATTGATTTCATATACAAACACGGGTGGGCGGCATTCTTGGAAAGCAAGGCCATAGCTGCCAATTTCGACAACGAAGATCTCGGTGTCAAGAGTAAAGCTCGCCTCGTTCTTCTGAAATGCCCCGGCAAAACTTACGTTGCCGCGCTGCACACGCCGGCCCCTGCTGTCAGTTTTTACGTCGGACCTTCGTTACAGTTCATCAAGGATCGGCTTGCCAAATCTGTTGCCGAATCAGATCTGGATTGGGGGGGCCGGGATCAAGCCCACCATGACGACTTTCAGAATAGTGGAGGTCCTTCAAACGGGAATGGGTGATGTTCCAGAGATGGAGAAGCATTGTCGCCCAGCCCCATGACAGTCTCACAGGCACAGTCTGAGGTGGCTCATGAGAACAAGAAATATCAAGGCTCTGCCACTTGCTCGTGATATTCGGGCCGGAATGGACGACACCGCCCTGATGCAGAGGTACAGACTATCTGCCGAAGAGCTTGAAGAGGCCGTCCGAATGCTGCGACAAGGTGGGTTTATCAACGAAATGGACGTCTACCTGCGGACCACTCTGTCCGAAAGGGACGCAGGTCTCGCCATTCAGGCCGACCTGGGGCAAGCCTGGATAAGATCGTCTTGTGATGATGAAATCAGCGATCAACCCGGAAAAGACAAACGTGCCGTCAGCATCAACAGTGAGTATGTGTTCACAACCGAACCAGCGATGGAGAATAATAATGGGAAAGCCGTGATCCAGGGGTCAGACTCCACGTTCACTAGGGCCGCATCAGGAAACGCAAGGGCCGGGGGGAAGAACGGTACGGGCAAGTCTCTTATGGTAGCGGCATGGAAAGGGAGCCTGGAGTCCGCTAGATCCATCTTGAATAACGGCGTCAACGTCAACGCGCGGAGCAAATTCGGAAATACTCCATTGATCCTCTCTTTGTTCAAAGGCCATGTTGAGATTGCCAGGGTGCTCTTGGAGAAAGGCGCGGACGTTGAAGCGAGAAACCAAGCAGGCAATACCCCTTTGATGGGCGCCGCCAGGGCCGGAAATGCTGAACTTGTGGAACTGCTCCTGGCAAAAGGGGCTGAAGTCCAAGGGACCAACACCGCCGGAGACACCCCCCTCTTGGTCGCGGCCCGCAAAGGAGATGCGGAGACTGTCAAGCTGCTGCTGGCCGGAGGCGCGGACATGAATTACGCAAACAAAACGGGCGAGACTGCGATCACGTGCGCAATGGATCGAGGCTACAAGGAATTGGAGAAACTTCTGATGCGGAACGCCTGGGAGCCTGTTACCTGAAGCTTTGCCTCTCTTATACCAACTATCACCCCTGATAAGGGACAACGAACTACGAAAATCTTGGGGCAGCTTGTCCGTGGCTTCGCCTTAATTCTTGGGCAAACTCCTGCGGGGACGAGGTTTGACATAAATATTCCGGGCGTCCACGACAAATACGTTCCGGGTTCGCTGGATTACGGTGCCGCTGACGATTACTTCAGCCGCGGGGGTCAACCCATTGACTCCCTGGATGTCGATCTTGAGCGGTCGTCCGTTTCCATCGGATATCTGAATGGTGGCCAGGTTTGATAGAATTGTCTGCTTCGCCTCGCAGCAATAGTCCCAAGGTGTGCGACAGCCTTCGGTGCAAAGCTTCAGTTTTCTGTCCGCCAGCAGGAACAGGGCCCGATCCCGGGCAAAGGGCGTCGGCACTCCGCCGATCCGACCGCGGAGCACAATCGCTGCGCCTTGTTCTACCGTCTCCCTCGCGGCCCGTACTTCGACCGCGTTGGGAGGGGGATGTTTGAGGAACAAGTCCCCCGGCAGCAAAGCCGTGAGAGGTAGAGGGTTCTTCCTCGGTCCTGTTTTCAAGGCATAGGCCGGGTTTTGGTTTGCTGAATGCTCGAGAATGAGGACCATTGCGAGAGCAAACATTGCCAACAGAAATCCATGCAATCTCTGGGAGGAATTCATTGTCGTTTTTTCTTCCTTTCGTATTCTTAAAAACGCCCATGCCTTGATTCTGAGGCATGGAAGTTCCTATACGGCTTTCAATGCCTCTGATATGGGCAAACGCAGACATCTCCACGCGGGCGGCAAAGCGCCGACAACTCCCATAAAGAGTCCGGCCGCCAGCCCCGTCAGCAGGACCTGATGGTCCACGGTCATTTGGAAAACGCCCATGGAAAACCTCACGGCATGCCCGGGAATAACAATCATACTGAGCGCGGAACCCAAGAGAGTTCCTGCGGCGGATGCCAGCACCGACTCCTGCACGAGACTTGCCGCGACGGCCGATCGAGAATATCCGAGCGATTGCAGCATCCCGACTTCTCGCACTCTCGATGCAAACGCGGCATAGGTGGTGTTCAATCCCCCGAGCAACCCGGCCACGGCGATCAACATGGCCGTGGTCCAAATCATGGCGTGAACGGGCCGGTAGAAGCGCATCAGAGCGGCATAGTAGTCGGTCTCAGGGATGGCGCTCAAGCCTAAATCGAACCGCATTTTTGTAAATGCGTCCACATCCGCGAATTCCGCGTTTTCCAGGGTGATCACCACGCACGAGAGCGTGCCGCGCTTGGTGGCTACCTGGAGGTCGCTCAGAGGCGCCCACACTTCGGCATCCATGACGCTCCTCGGGGCCCTGAACCGGCCGACGATTCGCCAGGGACGGTTGTCGAACCAAAGCGCGTTCCCAAGACGGAGACTCTCTTCGTCAACTCCCATTTTCGCGGCAGCCATACCCCCGACCATGATCTCGTCGTTGCCCGGAACCGGTGCTCGACCCGCGACAATTTGCACTCGCGGGTGTACGAGAAGCGCGGCCCCTGTCACGCCCCGAACGAGGGCCCGATATTCCTCGCCCGCAGCGCGCTCGGTGCGAACGATGAGCGCCACATGAATCTCCGGTGAAACGTAGGGCTTTCCCAATCGATTCTTGATTCCGGGAACGTCCGCCGCGATAATGCCGGCCGTATTTGAGTCGATCTGACTGCGTTCAATGCTCTCCTCGCTTCCCGCGGCGAGCATGACAACGTTTGACTCATCCGCGTCCATCACCAGGGAACGTTCCATGCCCCGCACGAATGCGGCTGCCGCAATCACGAGGCTTACCACGAGCGCGCTTCCCAAAACCGTGGCAGCGAGACGTGCCCGCGACCTTCCAAGATTGCGGACCGCGTATTCAGATGGAAGATTTCTCATCATGTTTTGTCACCTCTCGATCGTCACACAGCCCGAAAACATGCGGCAATCTCCCGACGCGATGCCTGCCACGCCGGATAGAACCCCGCCAATGCTCCCATGAACACTGACGTGGCCAGGCCGATCAATATCCAACCGGTTCCGGCCTGGAGGTTGATGCTGAGCCCTTCCACGGAAAGGCTGAAAGTTCCCAAGCTGGTGAGCAGCACGCCGCCGAGCAGTCCAATGAGAGCGCCGGAAACGCTTAACAGCACTCCTTCCAGAACCACGAGCTGAGCGATCAGGCTCGGGGTGTATCCCAGCGTCTCCATGACCGCATGATCTTGAATTCGTTCCCGTACCGAGAGCAGTATCGCGTTTGCGACCAACGCGAAAACGCAGACCAGGCTGCCCCATCCGAGCCAGCGCGCGAATCCGACGATCTCAATTATGTCTTTGGTAGCCCGGGCAACGAATGATTTTTGGGACCAGGTGGAAGTCGGTTCCTGCGCGTTGCGAAACTCGGCGTCTACGGCCGTGGCAACGCTTTCCATCAGACTCGGGTCCTGGACTACCACGTTGAACTGGGTGACGATCCCCGGGTCCGCGCCCGCGGAACGTTGCACAAATCCCAGGTGAACGTACGCCACATTCTGGTCCTGCGGTTCACGAGACCGTAGAATACCGGCCACTGAAACCGCGAGGCCCGCCAACTCGATTCGATCCCCAACCTTCAGCCCCCTTCTGGCAGCCAGTCTTTCCCCCACGATGGCAGCGTCCGTTCGCCGTTTCCACTGCTCAAGCGAACCATCGACTATAAGTCCTCGATCTAAGAATCCACGGTCGAACGCGTCATCCGGGACCCCCCTGAAGGCCACTGAGTCTAGACTGGTTCGACAGTTGTTTATCACAATCTTGATGGGAACAACCGATTTGACGCCTGGAATTCGAGCTATCTTGCGGGCATAGTCTTGAGGCAAATTACTCGTGTACGGGCAGTACCTGTCTTGCCTGTACACAACCAGTGTGGAATCGTCCGCGCTTTGTTCAGTTGCAGCCACAACCCCTTGCTGCATGGCCTGGACCGAATAGAAGAGGAACATCGCCATAGCTACACCGCTAATGGTGAGCAAGCTCCTGGTCCGATGTCGAACCACGTACTTGAGCACAAGCGGGAAGTATCTGAGAGAAAACATAGACGGTCTCCTAAGACGGATCATACTCTACATGCCTAAAAACAGAGGCACAACGAAACATAAAAGTCCTTTCCACTGTTCAATGGTCCGGGGCTTCGCCTCGGACTGGGGCGTCAAGAGCGCGCACGATGCGCATGGACTTGGAGGGGAGGCCCTAGCCGGGCAAGCATTTGAACGTCATGCTACCGACAGTTGTCATGTCACGTAAGCTGTCCGAGGCCCGCTCAATCGCCCCACGCGCAGTGGCTCCCCTCCAAACCACCCCATACGTAGACCCGCAAAGGGGTGGCTTTTTCCGCGGGACTTTCATGCGAAGTTGAGATCAAAGGAGTACGGTTCTGTTCTAGGGTACCACTGCCGGCTTGCCCAGCAGTGCTGTTTATCACTTGTTTGAACGCGCATTGGTATCAGTACTCGTTTGATCGCACATCGATCAGCCCGGATGCACCGGCTTCGTGCCCTGCAACGGGTCTTGCCGCGTCAACTTCCCCTTGTCCAGCAACAGGGTCCTGTGCGCGTATTGGGCGGTCTTGGGGTCGTGAGTTACCAGGATAAGAGTCCGTCCCAACTCTTCATTTATCTGTTGCAGCAGGGTCATGATTTCCGCGGCCGAGCTACGATCCAAATCTCCTGTCGGTTCATCCGCGACGATTATTCTCGGATCACCCACGATGGCCCGAGCTATGGCTACCCTTTGTTCCTGCCCTCCGCTCAGTTGGCGTGGAAAATGATCGTGTCGATCCGCTATTCCCACCAATTCCAGAGCGGCCGACACTCTTCCGTGTCTCTCCTTGGAGGAGATGTTGTGCAGGAGAAGGGGCAATTCCACATTCTCGTACGCGGTCAGCACTGGAACAAGATTGTAAAGCTGGAACACGTACCCGATATATTCCGATCGCCATCGCGCCAGCCCTCCCCGAGAGAGCTTGGCAATATCCTGTCCGGCAATGGTCAGAGACCCTGAGGTGGGAGAATCGATCCCGGCAATCAGATTGAGCAATGTGGTCTTGCCGCTGCCCGAGGGCCCCATCAAGGCCGTAAGAGAACCTTCCCCGATGTCCAAATCGAGATCATTGAGCGGGGTGATCGTGGTCTCACCCTTTTTGTAGGTGCGAGTGAGTCTCCGGCATTCTATCAGCGCCATATAGTTCTCCAGGGGGGCCTATTCTCCAGGGGAGGATTCACCGATGACTTTGACTCGTCCGTTGTTTTTCAGTTCCCCGCGCGATTGGGTGATCACCAGGTCACCCGGCCGCAAACCCTCGAGGACCTGAATCCAGCCGGAAATTCTAATCCGGCCCGGTCGGACGTCCCGACGAATCGCAATGCCCCGCTTTCCGTCAAAGTCCTTCAACACCCAGGTCCTCTTCGTGCCGGGGCCCTTACTGACAGCGCGGGCCGGAGCAAATAGACTTTCACCCTCTCCTTCCCCGCCCTGGCGGATTTGGCCCATGAACCTTACCCGGGCCAACATTTCCGGCCTGAGTTCCGGTGAGGGATCGCTGATCGCTACCTTCACTTGCAGGGTGTTCTTCTGAATGTCCGCCTCGTGAAGCACGCGCGTGACAGTCCCAGAGAACACACGGTCGGGCAGGACTTCCGCGACAATCTCCGCGGCCTGCTCAACTCCGATTTTGGCTGCATCCGCAAGAGGCACATCCACCCGGACTTGGAGTCGAGCCGGATCGTAGAGAGTGAGCACATGAGCCGAAAGAGGATCATCTGATAATCGGGTCAACTTTGATCCCGGTTCAGCATGTCGGTTCATGACCACGCCGGCGCTCGGGGCCCGAACCTCCATTCGAGCCAGCCGAAGTCGAGCCGCGTCCCGTTTGATCATGCCCCGCCGGAGAGAGGCTTGTATCTTGAGCAGGGTCGCCTCGGCAAGATCGAGTCTGCGCCTCTCCTCGGTTCGCAGCCTCATATGCTCCTTTGCCGCTTTGACATCTGCTTCGCACCTCGCGATTCGAGCCTTTGTGACAGCGCTTTTGCTCCTGGCAGCCTTGAGCCCCGCCTCCTGAGCGCTGTACTCGGAACGCACACGCACGAGATGGGAATCGGCAACGGCTTTGGAACGGTGCAGAGGAACTACGCGTTTGTACTCGCTCTTGGCGTGCTCCAAGCGCGCTTCCTCTATGAGGGTCTGCGCGGATATCTGCTCCAGTTCCGCCCGGGCCTCTTTCAGTGACGCTTGGGCAACTTCTACGGCGCGGGTACGTTCAACCGGGTTCTCCCATTCTTCTTTGGCTGCTTCAAGATCAGCTTTCGCTGAAGTCACAGCAGCTTTGATCTCTCTGACTCTTGCTTCCGCCGCCTCCAGAGCGAGCCGGGCGTCGACGTCGACCAGACGGACCACAACCTGATTCTTCTTGACCGACTCGCCCTCGAGCACCAGAACTTCACGCACAATGCCGTCCGCCAGCGCGGGGACGTAAGACTTATAAGGATCGGCTTCAATCCATCCCGCTGCTTGGACCGTGACCTTCCCGGTCATCGGTCCCTTCACGGTTTTCATTATGACCGACTCGACTGTGACTTCTATTGCCGGCGCAACCGTCTCATAGGCCGTGGCTGCAAAGAGCGCAAGAACCCCGCCCACAACAAGGACAGGAACCACAACGCGTGTACCCCAACGGAACCGCGGCCGAGGAACACCCTCCAACGCGGGCCGATCTTGTCCGTTTATCGACAATCTTTTGAGATCACTCAGAGTCTTGGGTTCCAATAGTTCCGCCCTGTCGGCACGATGTCATATTCAGTTTAATGCCGGGCGCGGTGTCGCGCCACTATCTTTACAACTTTAGTCAAGATGTTCTGACAAGTTCCCGTTACCATAGTTCCCACTGGGCAACAAGGGCGCGGCCGGCTTGCCCGGCAGTGCCGCGGCATTGGGGCGGAACCCTTGGCAGGCCCCATAATTGCTGTTTCCCGGTTGGCGCCGGTCCTGTGAAATAGCGGTGAGCATGTCTGGAGCAAAACATGGAAATCGGGACGCTCAACGGTCCCGCATCCCTTTGTTCAGCTTTTCAGTCTCTCTTTCAAAGTGCTCGATCTGGCTCTCCAGACCAACCACCTGGTCCACTGCCAAAACAAAGGCAATACCGGTGCCGGGGTCCTGAAACCGCCCTGCCTCGGCAATGGCTTGCAGCACCACATCCACGAGATGTTCCTCCAAGAGGAAGACGACCATATCCGTATCAGCATCCAAGCTTAGTCCGAAAAAGGTCTTTGCCTCATGGATGCCGGTCCCCCGCGCGGGAATAATTGTGGCGCCCGTGCCTCCGGCCGCCTTGCCCGCATCAACAATTGTGTCGGTCAAATCAGTCTTCACCATGGCAAAAATTATCTTGAACTGCATGCTACTCCTCCGCGGTGTCTCTTCGGCGTGGGTTGGTCCGCCATTGTACGATAAGGCCGTATCCCAACACCGTCATTATCGGGAACACGCTGGCAAACGCTATGAGGCCGAACCCGTCAAGAGCCGGGTTTCGCCCTGGAATGGTGGCAGAGAGCCCCAGGCCCAGAGCAGCCACCAAGGGGACCGTAACCGTGGACGTGGTCACGCCCCCTGAATCGTAGGCCAGCGGGACAATCATTCGCGGTGCAAACACCGTCTGTATTACCACGATAGCGTACGCTGCTATGATATAGGCGTAAAGCGGAGTTCCCGTGACGATGCGGAAGGTCCCCAGCGCGATCCCGACAGCGACTCCAAAGGCCACCACAAGCCTGAGTCCCCATTGGCTGATTCTTCCCCTTGAGACCTCGCTTGCCTTATGCGCTACAGCTATGAGCGCAGGTTCCGCAATGGTCGTGGAAAAACCGATCGACGCGGCAAACAGATATACCCAAAAATAGGACCCCCAGTGAGGGTTGTCAGGCATGACCCCGGGCCCGAAGACGAATCCCGGATCCGAGAGCTGCTTCGCCATTATCTTTCCCAGTGGGAAAAGCGCGGTCTGCAACCCGACCTGAAAAAGTGTCAACCCCACGAGCACAAACCCAAACCCGACAACCACCCGCTTCCAATGCGCGATGGGCTTTCGCAAAACAAAGAACTGAAATCCCACCAAAAGCGCGACTACCGGAAGAAGATCCCAGACTGTCGCGGCCAAGGTCTGACCGAGTGTATCAAGGAAACCCATTGACCGGCCCCATTTCAACCGAACATTATCAGCCCGTACCCCATGACAAACACAATCGGCAGCAGAGAGGCAAACGCTATGAGACCGAACCCATCCACAAGAGGGTTGCGGCCGCGTATGGTCGTGGCCAAACCGACCCCAAGAGCTGTAACCAAGGGTACAGTGACCGTAGACGTGGTCACACCCCCCGAATCGTAGGCAATGCCCACGATCTCCTTGGGGGCCACCGTGGTCATCAAGATGACCAACAGGTACCCGCCGATAATAAGATAGTGCACAGGCCAGCCCATCAGAATCCGGATGATACCGACAACTACGGCTATGCCTACGGAAAGCGCCACAGTCAGGCGGAGTCCTACCGCGTATGAGTTCATGGACGCATTATCCGCAGCGATAAGTTTTCCCTGCGCGGCTACTTCGGCAGCCTCTTTGGTGATGGCTATGAGGGCAGGTTCCGCCACAGTGGTGGAGAATCCCAGGCAGAAACCAAAGATCAGCAGCCACATCAGACTGCCTTTGGAGGCAAAGGCACGGGCCATAGCTTCGCCAATGGGAAACAGCCCCATCTCAAGGCCAATGACGAACAAAGCCAGACCGAATACCACCAGGATTCCGCCGAGCAAAATACCAAAAAGCTGAGGAAAGGGCTGTTGCAGTACCGCAAGCTGGAACACGGAAATAACCAGGATAATCGGCGATAAGTCGCGGACCGCGTGCAGCAAATGAAGTCCGAGCCTCTTTAGAAGAGTAAAGACCAAATGGTGTTTTTCAGCTTCTCTTGCCATCAACTCATGCCCTTTGCGCAAACACAGCCGCGATTCCACGTAACAGCTTCCGTTTCCACCGCTGGAAACGGCATCCGGACAACACCCACTCTAATACCACGTGACCATCCCCCGACCAACCGATTTATGCGTCACGGGGTTCACAAGAATTCAGGGCTAAGACCAATGCGCAATCAAGAGAGTGAGATCGGTTTCTTGGGCGCCACTGCCGGCTTGCCCAGCAGTGCTCTTTATCACCTGTTTGAACGCACATTGGTATAAGGCAGGCCGGAGCTGCGGGCCTCCGGGGAATTCCGTGGACGCATTGGGAAGGCGGACGGAATTCACGGTGGGAGGGACCAGGTTCACAGGAGCGCTTTGCTGCCTCGTGTTGAGGAAAGCCGCTGCTTGAGCGATAAACACGGAGACAAGAGGAAACAAGCCTTGCGCATGACGCCTTTGCTTCGCGCCGGCCCAGAAAAGCCTTGGCTCCACGATGTTGATCTGGTCCATGACAGGTGGTTTCGAGGGCTCCCCTGAGCTAGGCTGGCGTCTTGCGGCACTGATCGGAGTCGCGGCGCCGAAAAGCACAGCTTAGCGGCTCACGGAGCTAAAAGCTGTTACAATAATTGGGAGTTTTCGGGGAGGGGCGTGGGGCCAATGAGCCAGCACGGTGTATCCGTGCTTCGAGCAAAAGCAACCAGACTTCAAGATGGCCATATCGCCCTGCGCGGAGCAGTTTTTGCGAAAAGGCCCTCCCCAGGACATTCTTCAGACTCTCCTGGGAGGAGAAACCCAATGATTGAAGGACTCAGCCACATCACGTTCGTGGTCCGCGACCTGGACAAGATGACGAATTTTCTCACGTCGATCTTTGACGCGAAGGAGGTCTATTCCAGTGGGGATCGGATGTTTTCGATTTCCCGGGAAAAGTATTTTCTCATCAGTGGGATATGGGTGGCAGTCATGGAAGGGGATGCGCTGCCCGAAAAGACGTACAATCACGTAGCCTTAAAAATCGCTGAAAAGGACTATGACAAATACGCCCAGCGGATTCGGGCATTAGGGATTGAACTGCAGGAGGATCGAACACGAGTTCCTGGTGAGGGCCGCTCTCTCTACCTTTACGACTACGATAATCACCTTTTCGAGCTACATACAGGCACGTTAGAGCAGCGTCTTGAGCGGTATGACCAAGGATGAAGCAATGCAACGAATTCCTGGGACACCAAACCGACGCCAAAAACAAGTTTGGTGTCCCAGGAATTCATGATACAGTTGGAGCGCCTTGGAGCTGCGTTTGAAGAGGCCGTATCGTCCGGAAGGGCGCATTGGCATCTCGAGAATCAGGCAGCGAGCGGTGGGTCGGCAAGCGCAGTCTAATGGCTCACAATTGAATGGGTTATGGCGGTTCAGGCTACCGGATGCTATGCCGCGATTTCGCGGTCCATAGGTGCTATGAAGAAACTATATAAGCCTTGTTGGGCATCTTGGGAAATGTAGACTCATGTGGAGTGAAAGGAGACGAATAGATGTTTACCGGAGTGGCGGGCCGATTTGTTTGGGCAGTTGTGGTAGTGATGTTAGGGATTTCGGCGAGCAATTCGTTCGCCGCTGACGCGGCCAAGGCCTTGACGCTTTCCAAGGCTCTGGCTCAGGTCAACCTGTTTGCGCACCTGACCGACGCTGAGAGGGACGCTCTGAAAGCGGCAGCGACCTTGCGGCTCGGCTCGGCGGGAGAGCGCATTATCAAGCAAGGAAAAGCCTTGGACAGGATGTTCATCATTCTGGACGGCCAGGCCGAGGTTTGGATAAACGGGAAGCAAATCGCCGCCCTTTCCGGGCAACCGCTCGTTGGCGAGATTGAGTTCCTTGACGGCCTTCCGGCCACCGCCGACGTGCTTCTTCCCAAAGCGACCCACCTGGTAGAGTTGAACTATGCCGCACTTAAGAGTCTTATGAATAAGCAACCCCGACTGGGCTATGTGCTAATGCGCGAGATCGCCCAAATCGAAGGGAGGCGTCTTCGCGCTATGGCCCGGAAATGAGCCTTGGCCCAACATCGGCGTCCGGACGACGGCACATTCCGCGTCGTGTCTGACGCGCACGGTGGGAATTCCGCGGAATTCCCCCGACAGATAGTAGGATGGGGTAAGTGGAGCGAACCCCATCAATCGAGGCATTGTCCGAAGAAGTGTGACGGGGTCAGGCGTGACATATATGGATTTGAGGGTGTAACCTGCAAATAATGGCACGGAGAGCACGCATTCACTATCCGGGCGTTGTCTATCATGTGATGCTGCTTGGGAACGGTGGCCAGGATATTTTCCTTGACGAGCCGGAGCGGATTCGTTTCTACGATCTGTTGGAGGAAGGAGTCAAGCGGTCAATCGTCTGCG